>JBCCFD010000012.1:0-40061 GCA_039029915.1 Chloroflexota bacterium | reverse complement strand
TGTGCTAGCACCACGCTCTCTTCTTCTTGCGGCCCAAATGGGGACCATTTGCGTGGAATTTGGATCTGTTGATCAACCGAGTTGCGAATCACCCGATCGTAGACAAAGGCAAACACCTCATTAATAGAGATCGTTCCATCATTACCAATATCAGCCTGCCCACTTTCCAGCCCTTCAATTAAATGTTTTGTAAATTGAGAGGGTCTTGCTTGACCTTCGACTTTACCTTCTGCCCATAAATATTGGGTGCTATCTGTAGCGGTAATAATGATTCGGTTTGGATTATTGCGGGTAAAGTTGGCGCCTGCATTAACCGTTTGCCCAATTACGTTGGCCTTATCGCTTGTTAGCGCATGGCTGAAATGGGTATCCATAATCACAATCTGATGACTCGATTCGGAACTGTCCATTTCATCTGCAATAAAGCCTGAAGGGATGGTTGTGCCCCTCAAGAGGTTGTGTTCGGAATTAACGGCCGTTAAATAAAGTCGACTGCGCACGCCGATTGCCGCATGCCCAATGTAATAAAGCAACAAGAAATCATCTGGCTGTTTATCAGCATAAAATCGTGAAATATGTCGCCGAATCACGTCCGTTGGTTGATTAAGCAATACTTTAACATCGTCAAAGCCACCAATTTTGGGCTGACGTAGGAGTTCTGCAAAATAATCAACATCAATTTGATGTTTTACCAACTGATTAAGAATTGGATCTTTGTAGTTGGTTGTATGAATGATAAGCGCATGCCGCTCACATTTTCGTCTAAGTTCATCACGAAGTGGGGTGATGGTGTGGGTTTCGATCGTGTTGGCAATTTTTGATAGGGCATTTGCAAAGGCAACGGCCGTTACAAAACGCTCCCGCTTTTCCTTAGCCATTGCATGCCCAATGACCTCTTGAATTTCAATGGGTAGACTGGGTACCATATCCAAAATATGAGGTACGGGTTCAAAAATATGCTTGACGGCTACAGCAATAGGCGTGTTAGTTTGGTAAGGGTGTTTCCCCGTTAACATTTCAAACAAAATGACACCGAGCGAATAAATATCACTGCGGCCGTCTAATTCAGAATCCCCCTGAATCTGCTCTGGGCTCATATAAGCTGGCGTCCCAACGGCCCCGCCCGTTTCAGTTAATTTTGTGTGGGCTTTGTGAATCTTGGCTGTGCCAAAATCAGAAATATAAGGATCATTTCGATTATCAAACAAGATATTGCTTGGCTTTAAGTCCCTATGAACAATTCCATGAGCATGAACTTCATCAAGGGCAGGTGCCAATTGATTGATAATTGCTGACGCCTCTTTAATGGTTAGCGGTCCTTCTTTCAGGCGATCCATTAAAGAGCCACCCATCATAAATCGCATGACCAAGAATGGTTGGCCATCCTCTTCACCAAAATCATAAACTGGTACGATCGCTGGATGATCTAATGCGGCAACGACTTTCGCCTCTCGCTCAAAGCGACGACGAAATGTGGGCTGGTGTAGTAACTCAAGAGGTAATAGTTTAATAGCTACATCTCGCTCAAAATGAGGATCGTGAGCAAGATAAACTGTAGACATTCCCCCTCGGCCAAGTTCTCCTTGGATGCGGTATCGACCGATTTTGTTGGGTATCATATTTTTATTATAAATTCGGAAACTGCTCGAATTGGGGGGATTTCGCGGCTTCTTCACGTCATCCTATAAGTTTAGGACTTATGTCCTACTTTAATAACGGTACAATCAATTTTTAGCTTATTATTCCTTAATTTTAGGTCATCCTTCCTATCAGTTGAGACCTACCAATACAATTCCACACAGGATAACTTATTAGGATTCTAAAAATTATGTTTTATTCCTATAGGCATTGTCAATGAGTTATCTTAAGAAAATAATTATCTAGGACTAATTTCCTGTTCGGTATGATGGGAGCAAAAATCTTTTAGAATTTGCTTTTGCAAAGGGCTTTTTCCAATTATCTAAGCAGTAGCTTGGGGGTAAAATGGGGGGCTTCAAAAAAATTTATCTTCTGTTATAATGTTTATGTCTATTTAGTATTTATTTATTGTGCGGAGGCTTTATGCGGAAATTTATTTGGTTAGCAATTATTGTATTGTTACTTGCCGCTTGCCAAAATAATGGGAACGGTGCATCGACTTCCAACCCTGATAATGGAGGAGGCGCAGTAGCCGAACAACCTGAAGTGCCTCGAATCGAAAATACACCTGTTCCGACTGCCACACCAATTCCTACAGCTATGCCCCTTCCTGTGCGTGAACACCCTGGGCATATTGAGCCGGTTACACCACGTTTGATTCACGTTGTAGAATCAGGTGATACGCTTGGCGAGTTGGCATCAAAATATAATGTGACAGTTAAGGCAATTGCGGATTCGAACAGACACTACGATTTTGATCTTATCAAGGTTGGTGACGCAATTTATATCCCACCTTGTGATTTGGATTTAAGTACAGGTCGGTAATTGAGTATTTAGTCGTGTAGTTTGCGATTAAACAATTAGATAAATAAAAAAAGCTCACTGGAAAGTGAGCTTTTTTACGTTCAATTAATTTGTAATTTTGTGATTAACCGGCTGGCAATGCTTCTTCTGAAACAGAATCTTCGCTGCGTAAGCTAATTTCACCATCTTCATTTAGATCAATGATCACGGTTTGACCAGCTTCAAACTGTCCTGCTAACACAGAGTCTGAGAGCCGATCCTCAACTTCTGTTTGAATCAGACGTCGTAACGGCCGTGCCCCGAATTCAGCATCGTATCCGTTTTCGCCAAGCCAATCCTTCGCCGCTTCCGTTGCGGAGATAGTGAATTCATGGTCGGCAAGCCGTTCGTTAACTTCCTCAAGAATGATGTCGACAATTTGACGAATATCAGCTTTAGAAAGCTGCTTGAAAACAATAATGCTGTCAACCCGGTTGATAAACTCTGGACGGAACTGTCGTTTTAGTTCATCCATAAGCTTCTTGCGCATTTCGGCATACTCTTCAGCCTGTGATACTGATTCATCCCGTTGGAAGGCGAAGCCTAAATTTGGCCCGCGGCGAATCGTGTCGGCCCCCACATTTGAAGTGAGGATGATCATTGCGTTTTGGAAGTTAACTTTCTGCCCTTTTGCATCTGAGAGATGGCCTTCTTCCATAATTTGCAGCAAGATGTTGAAGGTTTCAGGATGTGCTTTTTCGATTTCATCGAAGACAACGATTGAATACGGCCGTCTACGAACCGCTTCAGTTAATTGTCCTGCATCTTCATACCCCACATACCCTGGAGGAGAGCCAACTAAACGAGCCACGTTGTGTCGGTCCATGAACTCAGACATATCAAGCTGAACCAGCGACTCTTCACTGCCAAACATGAATTTTGCCAATGATTTGGTTAATTCAGTTTTACCAACGCCGGTTGGACCAAGGAAAATGAATGAGCCAATGGGGCGACGTGGGTCTTTGAGGCCAGCCCGGGCGCGCCGGACCGCTTTTGAAATCGCTTCAATCGCTTCCTCTTGTCCAACAATGCTTTTACGCAACTCACCTTCCATTTGCAACAGACGCTCAGACTCTTCTTGAGTAAATTGGTAAATTGGAATGCCTGTCCACATGGAGAGGACTTCTGCAATATCTTCAACGGTTACGCTGATGCTTGGCTCACCTTCAGAATCACCGGCACGCAGCTGATCAAGTTGACGTTGCACCTCTTCTTCTTGCTCGCGAAGCTGATCTGCTTGGCTGTAATCACCGCTTTCAAGTGATTTATCACGCTCTTCGCGAATGTCGCGAAGCTTATCATACGCTTCACGCATATCCGCCGGTTGAGGGGCGCGATACATGCGAACCCGTGAGGAGCTTTCATCAATTAAGTCGATTGCTTTATCGGGTAGGAATCGGTCTGTCACATAGCGGGTCGATAGATTAACGGCCGCTTCAATGGCTTCATCGGTGATGAAAAGATTGTGGTGCTGTTCGTAAGCCCCTTTAATCCCTTTCAAGATTTGAATCGCTTCTTCTGGAGAAGGTTCATCAACGTGAATGGGTTGGAAACGTCGTTCTAAAGCAGCATCGCTCTCGATATATTTACGGTACTCTTCAAGAGTCGTGGCCCCAATGGTTTGGAGTTCACCGCGAGCTAAGGCCGGTTTAAGAATGTTTGCTGCGTCAACCGAGCTACCAGCCGAGCCAGCGCCAACAAGCATATGTACTTCATCGATGAAGAGTATTGCATCGCTAGATTTCAGCTCTTCAATAACGCGCTTGAGTCGTTCTTCGAACTGTCCGCGATACATCGTGCCGGCAACTAAGCTACCAACATCCAGCTGTAACACTCTTTTGTTGTGGAGAATTTCAGGGACACGGCCTTCGATAATCCGTTGCGCGAGCCCTTCGATGATGGCTGTTTTACCAACTCCTGGCTGTCCAATTAAGGCTGGATTATTTTTTGTGCGACGAGCCAAAATTTGAATGACCCGCTCTATCTCAGTTTGCCGTCCAATGACTGGATCAAGTTTGGTTTCTTCAGCTAGGGCTGTTAAATCAGTAGCCAACTGATCAACCATTGGTGTTTTACTCTTTTCTTTCTTGTTAGATTGACGTCGAGTAGATGAACTGCTTTCAGTCGTTGTGACTGGATTTTCCTTGAGCATCCGACGAGTTTGACGGCGAATTTGGTCCGCACTGATGCCAAATTTGCGTAGGACATCAATGGCTAAGCCTTCATTTTGCCGTGCTAACCCTAGTAAAAGGTGCTCGGTACTAATGTAATGCTGACCCATTCGACGCGCTTCTTCAACAGCGAGTTCCAAGACACGCTTAGTGCTTGGAGAAAGCTCGATTTTGGTAAAAGGCGTACGCGTGCCTGGGCCACCAGAGAGTCGCTCAACCATCGCTTGTACACGAGCGGCATCTAAACCCAATTCGCGAAGTACACGTCCAGCAACGCCACCCTCTTCACGAAGGAGGCCAATTAAAACATGTTCACTGCCAATATAGTTGTGGTTTAAGCGTTCAGCTTCTTCTTGAGCTAAGCTTAAAACCCGTCTAGCACGTTGGGTAAAGCGTTCCCAGTTTTTTGAATTCACAGGTTTTCACCTCGGTTCATTTTGAAAGCGACTTGCAGGGCTCAAATGAAACTGATTGATAATGCAAGCACTCTCAAAATATTAGTGGCGAATGGCTTAAATGTGTTGCTAGTCTTGAAGAGAAGTAAGCATTTCCATGTCGGCTTCGACAAACTTGGAAGAGTTAACTTGCTTCATGCTTAACCCGATTTGGCGCTGGTCTAAATCGATACGAATAATTCGGACTGCAACCTTGTCAGCAACTTTTAAAACCTCGCCTGGATGTTCGATATGGTCTTCAGAAATTTCAGAAATATGAATAAGACCTTCTAGTCCATATTCTGAATTGATGCGGGCAAACGCACCGTATTTTGTGATTTTGGTGATTTCAACTTCAAGTAGTTGACCAATCTTGTACTCTGCAACGATGGTTGACCAAGGATCGGGCTGGAGTTGTTTGATAGATAAGGCCAAACGCTCTTTTTCTTGATCAACTTTCAAGACAGAGACCTTTACTTTATCGCCAACTTTTAAGACTTCTTTCGGATTCGAAATGCGTTTCCAAGAAATTTCAGATAAGTGAACGAGCCCTTCAATGTCGCCTAAATCTACGAAGGCACCAAAATCTGCAATGTTGATAACTTTACCTTCAAATTCATCACCGACTGACAATGTTTGGAGCAGTTCTTTTCGCTGTGATTGCTTTCTTTCTTGGATGGCTGCTTTTTCAGAAAGAATAAGTCTATTCTTCTTTGCATCCACTTCAATGATTTTGATAAAGATCTCATCATTGATATTTTTCTTGCCGTGACCGCTTGGGATTACAAGCTGTGAGTTTGGAATAAATCCTCGCAACAACCCAACTTTGGCAAGCAAACCGCCTTTGTTTTTTCCGATGACGACAGTTTCCAAAATTTCTTTGGACTCCTGCACATGCTCTGCCATTTCCCAATCGCGCGCCGCGGCCGCTTTTGTGTATGAAACAACAACGTTGCCGTGACGGTCTTCCAAGTTAACGATGAAAACGTCGACAGAGTTCCCTACTGCCAACAATTCAATGTTTGATTTATCAAGCATTTGAATTTCGTCGTTTGGAATGATGCCTTCAGATTTGGCACCAATGTCAATCAAGATTTCGTTATTACGATGTTCAATTACGACGCCGGTTCGGGTATCCCCAACGGCTGGTAAATTGAGCTCCTCCGTTAACAAGAAATCCATTGGATGTCCTGTTGTACTCCCTTCTGATTCAGCTGTTTTATTGATCAATTCTTCTTTTCCTCATTACGCTGAAATAACTCCCTGCAATGTGTGAAATTTGGGAGGCGACTGGCCAAAAATTGATGTTCCGGCTTAATAATGAATTTGGACGCAATTAGTGACCTTCAGCATTTCGATGATTATACTGAGTTTGCCCTTAATAGCAATATAACAATACTCCTGTTAATAAAGTTCATATGCAATTCATATGTTTCTACGAGAAAAATGAGCGTTAGGATATCATTATGTTTATTCTAGAGTAAGATTCCGGATGTCGAAGACGAAACGTCTTCATATTGATATCTATATGTTCGATTTGACTTTTTTACAGAAACGGCCGTTTTTCCTTTACGCCGTTCTGTTTTTCTTAGCCATTTTTTCCCGATTGAGTGCAATAAATCGCTACATTACCCCCGATGAGCTAATTTGGGTTTTTCGCTCTATCCAATTTACCGAAGCTATGCGCGATGCTCGTTGGATTGATACGATAACATCAGGGCATCCTGGCGTCATCACAACATGGATTGGGGCATTGGGCATCCAAATTCAACTGCTATTCCAACCAGAAACACAAGTAAGCTATGATTGGCTTACCAAAGTCGCATGGTTGACACCAACCAATATTGAAGCTTTGCGAGAATTGTCCGTGTTTTTAACGGCGGGCCGATTAGGCATTATTGTGCTTAATAGCCTTGGCGTTCTATTGATCTTCTGGTTTGTGCGGCGGCTATTAGGGTTTGAAACTGGGCTGCTCACGGCCGTTTTCTTGGCCGTTGAGCCGTTCGTAGCTGGTTTAGCTGGACTGCTTCATGTTGATGCCACAATGACGCTTTTTTCCACTATTGCCCTGCTTTCGCTGGGCGTGGCGGTTCAAGAAGCGGATGATTTAAAGCCCTCACTCAGATTTACGGCCGTTTCCGGCATTTGCTCTAGCTTAGCCTTGCTTACCAAATCACCAGCAATTTTGCTCGTTGCACTTTCTTTATTCTTTTTGTTAATCAAAGGTCTGTTTAACCAAACGTCAGAAGGTCACAATAATCGACATTGGCTGGGATGGAGTTTGCTGGTGTGGTGTGGCAGTTTTGTTGTCACATCCATCATCGCCTTTCCGGCACTTTGGTCATCCTTCTCTGCAGTTTTTGAACTTATTAGCGGTGATGCAAATCGGCATATTGGTGATGCGCTTAGACCGACTTTTTTTCTAGGTGAGGAAAATTTTGATCACGGGCCAATTTTTTACCCAATCAGTCTTGCATTCCGCTTATCTCCAATGCCATTTTTGGGTTTATTTCTTTCAATTGGGCTTATGTTGCAATGGGGACGACAGCGATATGCGACATTTGAATGGTCCAAAGCGTGGCGCGATTTGCAGCACCCAACCGTACTTTTTATATTGTGGACCGTTGGATTTATTGCTGGCATTACGCTAGCCGCTAAAAAATTTGATCGGTATGCTCTTCCAGTTATTCCCATTTTACTAATTTGGGGCAGCTTGGGTTGGCTAGGATTTATAAAACAGCGTCAACGGCCGTACCTTTGGTTCAGTGTTGTGATTATCGGTACTCTTCTGAATGCACTCTACTTTCAGCCCAACCCGATGTCGGCTTATAATTTTTTATTGGGTGGTCCTTGGGTGGCCCAAAATGTGATGACGGTTGGCTGGGGGGAACCCATTAGTCTAGCTACAAACTGGATAGAAACCACTGGATACGGTGCAGAAAGCTCAGCCACAGGCTCCATTCCACAATCGATTGCTCCTTTTTACACGGGGACGCCCTTGGTGGCCACAGCTGAATTTTTCCCCCAAGCTGACTATATCATTTGGACTCAAAACGATCGGCAGCTAAGTGGTGTCCTTCATCCACCCCTAAACGAAGGGGCTGAGCTTATTCAAACGATTCGATACGGCGGGTTGACACAGGCTTGGATTTACAAGCAGGGAAACCCAGTTGCCAACACCTTTATCACTTCACAGTTGGAAGCACCTAAAACATTTAACGGCCGAATTGGGATCGTTGGAACCGCTCTTCAGGCAAAGCCGCAGCAAATTGATGTTCTAATTCAATGGCAGCTACAGAATGACGTTGAGAACGGCCGTTATGCGGTGCGGTTAACGGCCGTTGATGAATATGATCTCACCTGGTATGAAACTGAACAGCCCCTTGTTAACGAAACCTTTTTTTATCCCGAGCATTGGCCAACGTCTGAGGCCACCATTCGGTATCAAATTCCTTTTGAAGACGGGACACCACCAGCGCGCTACACGGTCAAAATTGCCCTGATTGATGAGCAAACGGCCAGTTTATTACCGCTCTATGATGCTGAAGATGGATTTGAGGGAACTTCATTTGAGGTTGGAACGGCAACGTTGCCACCTAGCCCTAAAACAAACGTGAGCGTTCTACCCATCGATACCTTTTTGCAGAATGAGTGGGAAGAGGTTGCGTTAACATTGCTGGGTGCCGATCGTTTTCCAGAAAATCTAACGACGGGTGAGCCACTTCCAGTTCGATTATTTTGGCAGGCGAACGGCCAAATCGATCAAAATTATCAGCTTCGTTTTGCAGTTGGAGACATTGTTACTGATTTCTCTTTGAGTCGATATGAACCGACGCGGTGGGAAATAGGAGAAGTTATCCAAGAGCAATATAGGCTTGCGATTCCGGCCCAATTCAATGAGGAAAAACTTTCGGTTTCAGTGATGTTGCTGGATACATTTGGGCAACCTGCAGCAGATAGCACAGTCGAGTTAGGGAACATCAATATCACACCGCTGGATCGGCTTTTTACGTTGCCAACCGATATTGAAGTGCCTTTATTTTATCAATTTGATGACCAACTGATTTTACGCGGTGTTGATGTGCAGGAAACGGCCGTTTCGCCCGATCAATACGAACTCACCCTTTACTGGGAAGTGCTTACTCCTCCCACAAGCCTCGTCTCTGCATTTGTGCATATGGTGAATCCCGATGCCACAAATTTTGCTCAAAGCGATCAATGGCCTGGTGGCTTGCCGTCCGATTTGTGGGCAGCTGGGCAAATTATTGTAGACAAACACACAATTGATTTACCTGATGTTGATCCGCCCGACCTGCTAGAGTTAGCAGTAGGCGTGTACACGGCCGAAAACGGGGTTCGTCTAACGGCCGTAGACAATCAAAATAACGGTATATCTGAAAACCGCGTCTTTTTACCCATACCTGTTAAGATTCCCTAGATCATGAGATTGGGTCAACAACATCGCACGGTTTTGCTCGTTTTACTGCTGTGGGGAGCTTTTACACTGCGGGTTTTTCGCATAGAAAATCAGAGCTACTGGTGGGATGAAGGAATCAGCCTCGGTCTGGCCACATCAACTTGGGCTGAGATTTGGATCAATCGCCTTAACAATATCCATCCGCCGCTTTACTTTTTCTTGCTTAAACTATGGGTCACATTGACTGGGGTAACGCCATTTGCCACGCGTACTTTTTCTGCATTAGCTAGCTTGATGCAGGTTACGGCCGTTTTCACCACAACACGCTATTTTTTCCGCTCGACTCGGTTAGCGCTTCTATCTGCTTTTTTCGTTGCTATCTCTCCGCTCGCCATTATTTATGGGCAAGAGGTTCGCGTCTATGCCTTGCTGCCGCTGATCTTCTTTGGTCTGATTCTTGGCATGGCTCACCTTATCCGGTCTGAAGGGGTAGGGAGACGGTCAGGTTGGGTTTTCTTTGGGACCACCATTTGGTTTGGGCTGCATTTGCACTACATTGCCGCGTTTATGGTGCTGTTTGTTGGTTTATGGGGGGTAATCACTTTTGCAGTTCAAAAAACGTGGTTAAAGGTGAGGGATTTGGCGATAACGGCCGTTATCGTTGGATTCGCCAGTCTGCCGTGGTTTGGTTCTCTTGCTTACAACCTAATCTCAATGCCGCGCTTACCCAATCGGCGCACCTACCTCGCCGAACCCGTCCCCTTTGATTTCTTGATTGAGCAAATTTGGCTTTTCCATTTTACTGGGTTAGCTGGCGCCTCTAACTTTGAACGAATATGGCTTAGCGGGATGGCGATTGGGTTTATTGCTGTAGGCATTTTGTTGTTCATGTTTTGGCGTCAGGTTCGGCAAAACGGTCGTTTTCTACTTTGGTTCACCATCTGGTTTGTGCCGCTTTTTTCAGCTTTGATTGTGTGGAGCGTGCGCTCTTTTTCCCATCCGCGCTACATTTCAATGTTTGCCATGGGTCTTTTTCCGCTGCTGGCCTACCTTATATTCTCGTTTGAAAAAGTAAAATCATGGCCATTTCAGATTGGGTTGAGCGTGCTTGGTGTGGGGCTGTTTACGGCCGTTTCCATCATTTCAGTGCTTGCCCTTAACGAATACTTTTTTAACCCTGCTATTCAAAAAGATGATATGCGAGGTGTGGCTCAATATTTAGCCGAAAACGCCGGGGCGAACGATTTAATCTTAATTCCCGATGCTGGCCACGCCTTGCGCTTTGAAAATCCCGGCCTTGCGACCATTGTGGAGCCGCAAATCGCCCAAGAGGATGCCCTTTGGGCAAACCTATCAGATTGGTCGTCCCAGCCCCGAACCCTGTATCGAGTGATGGATGAGGCAGATTTGTCTGCCAAGCTGGGCGTGCTGCCCTATGGCTTAGAAATGAGCGGTTATCTCGTGAAAACGGTGCTGTTTGATGGATTGCTGGTGGCTCAATATGAACTATCTCAACCAGTTACCCTGCCGCAGATGCAGCCAATTGGCGCACAATATGAATCGCTCCGATTAGAGACCGCTTCTGTAGAGCAGGATGTTGCCACAGACACGGCCGTTACCATCGCCCTCACTTGGGAAAAAACGGCCGTTGATCCGCGCCGACTGAATATCTCGTTACGGATGAGAGATAATGAGCTCCAGCTAGAGCAAACGGATCACCTGCTCCTCGATTCATTAGAGAGACCCACTGATTTTTGGGAGGTTGGAGAGCGGGTTACAACGTATCATCTTCTTCCTGTTGATGGCAAAACGCCTCCGTTAGCCTACGACATCACCCTGCTGGTTTACGATCGAGATGATAACGGTGCCAACGTTTTAATTCCTTTCAACCAGCCCGATCCGTTTGTTACGATTGGCCAATCCCAACTGGTGAGAGCTATTGGCGTCGACGATCCGTATGCAGTCAATAAGCCGTCGCCGCTATATGCGTCACCTCAATCTATGGCAGACGGGCTTAATTTATTGGGTGCGACGAGCAGTTCAACAGTTGACCCAGGGCAATCGCTACCCGTGACGCTCATCTGGCAAGCGATAGCATCTGATCTGCCAAATTATGAGCCCGCAGTCGTTTTGCTGCAGGATAATGTTCGTTTAGCTGAATTTAGCTCAGCGCCAGCCCAAGATCGATATCCCACATCAGAATGGCAAATTGGAGAGCAGGTGCGTGATCTTCGTTTTTTGCAAATTCCACCAACTGCTTCTGGTAATGCAGCACTGTTTGTTGAGCTAGAAAACACGGCCGTTAAAATCAGCGATGTTCAAATTTCAGATACGCTTAGAAGCTTTGAGCAACCTGAGGTCGATGTTGAAATCAATCGAACGTTGGGTGAGATCGCTCTTTTAGTGGGATATCGTTTGGAAAACACGGCTGTTTCCAACGAAAACCCCCTCCCAATCACCCTCATCTGGCAATCACTGGCTGAAAATGTGCCAACGAATTACTCTGTTTTTGTGCACTTGCTGGCTAGCGACGGCCGTATCGTGGGTCAACATGATGGGCAACCGGTCGCGGGGAATCGCCCGACTGCCGGTTGGATTGCCGCCGAATATTTTGAAGATGTGCATCCTGTTTCTCTGACCGATCCGGACTACCAAGGGTCAGCGACCTTAGCTGTCGGGTTTTATAACCCAGCGACAGGAGATCGGCTTTTAACACCAGACGGTCGCGATACGATCCCGTTAGACAATCTCATCATTCAAGTAGGGACAACTGATGAGTAGCTCAACTAACCAAAAAGCTGCCATAAGGCTGGCGCTGGTGGGGCTGATACTGCTCACGCTTTGGCTGTACGCGCCAGCGATCCATTTTGGCTTTTGGTGGGATGATCCCGTTTGGTATAGCCACATGATAGGCAAGCTGTGGTGGCAGCAGCTTTTGCCTGAGCCTGATTTTCAATATTTTCGCCCCGGCTCGATGTTCTATGTTAGCCGATTCCTAAATGATAATGGCACCTACGCTGCGGTTGCTTTGCACTGGATGCAAATTGGATGGCATTTGCTGCAGGTGGCGCTTAGCTATGCCATTAGCCGCAGACTAAAGCTAGATGCATGGACGGCCGTTTTTGTTGCTACCATCGTCGCCCTATTTCCATTTTCCTACCAAGCAACGGCGTGGGCAGCCCCTAATCAGCCAATGGCGGCAGCTTTTCAAGGTGGGGCTTGGCTGTTTTTTTTATTGGGATATCAGCGTCGTCAAAACGGATTTTACTTTTGGAGCATTTTGCTGTTCTTCTTGGCGTTGACTTTACAGGAAAGCAGTGCGGCTTTAACATTCGTACCTCTTCTGCTGTTTTTAACCGTTCAGCTCCAAAAAGCACCCTCATGGCAAACGATCATGCAGCTTGTGAAACGGCCGTTTTATTCTGGACTAGCGTGGCCGTTTGCTTATCCCGTTGCTACGGCCGTTTTTGTGTTGATATGGCTCCAAGTGCCCCGCCAATCTGGTATTACTGAACTCACTCTCGATCCGCGCACGGGTCTTTATTTGCTGCAAGGGGTGGCTTTTCCCCTGCTGGGTCGTGTCAATGGGTACGATCCAGCCTTCCAGATGTTAGACTTAACGGTTTGGTTGATCATTGGTTTGACTGTCGCGGTGCTTTTAGGCTTAGCCATTCGCCATCAGCGGGGCTGGATTGCACTTATGGGGCTGGCGTGGCTGCTTATGAGCATTGTGCCGGCCATTGTCGGTTTGCGCTTTAGCTATGTCACCTTGGCTTCTCGTTTGCTCCACAGCGGCGGGATTGGCATCGCCTTGCTCTGGGCGTGTGCTCTTTCGGTGCAAAACGGCCGTTTGCCTTTTAAGCTTATTGGTCGCTTGATTCTGATTGGTATCGCCATCCAAAGCGTACTCCTTTTGCGCCAGTTTGATCAGCTTTACTCAGTCGGTACCGTCCATTTACAGGAGGCAATTGAGACGATGAGTGAGGATAACGGCCGTTATCTCTTCATCAACTTTCCCGACCGCTATGCCCCCAACCGTGCCCCCTATCCAATTGGGTATTGGGGTATGACGCTTGCTCCCGTTGTGGTAGACCTAGATACATTTCCGCCTGTTTTGACGGGTACCAACCCCGACTCAATCTCTCGCAGCATGCCGTGGATTAATCAAGCCGAACGTGAAAACGGGCCATTTGTGGTTGACATGCGCGGCGCCATTACCCAACCCAACGAGATGGCTCAACTCGCCCTCGAGAATGACGCTGTTCTTTTGACGCGTTATCAGGCAGATGGCACCTTCACGCTCGAAAACGTCGGCCATTTTGACAAAAATCAGCCAAGTGATTGTTTAGCGACATATGGTGAAATGATCTGCTTGCAAGCAGTGGATATCAAGGCGCAAGCGGATGGTATGATGGCTCAGTTTAGATGGCAAACGAGCGCGCCCGTGCCGCCCAATGTGACGATTTTTGCGCATCTTGGCCTGCTTAATCAACCGCCCCTCCTTCAGCTTGACGGAGATAGCTGGCAGGGGAGTTTACCTTTAGCGGACTGGCCTCTGAATACGGCCGTAATCGACAACCGCCCCTTCAGCATGCCGGAAGGAGCTAATGATCTGGTGCTACAGATTGGTGTCTATGATCGGGTAACAGGTGAGCGGTTGATAGGTGTTGATGGGGAGAAACGGCCGTTGGCAAATAACGCTTATGTTCTGGATGTGGGAGAATAAGAGCTAGAATTAATGATTGATTATTCAGCAATTCATCCAGTAATTATTTGTCACTTGTCTGCTTTTAAGGGAAGCCGTGATTTGATTGGTCAAAGTTAAAGGAGTGAGCACCACTGCGACTTCGACAGGCTCAGCCTCCGTTCCCAACGTTTGAAATAAGGAAAAAATATTTGGATGTAAGCACTTTGCTAATTAGGACACAGCACGCTATGCTGCTACTTGAATGTGTGTAAAACGGCCGTTATCCTCGTATTAACCCAAACCAACAAAAAAAGGATAGCACAAAAAGCACTATCCTTTCAAAATAACCAATAACCAATAACTAGTAACCAAAAATTCAATTACCAATTACCCAATTACTAATCAATAACCAATAACCGGTAATCAAAACCCAATTACCAACTATCTATTTTCTAATCCTAGAACATCCCCACAATCCGACCCGTTTCTTGATCAATATCAATATCGTAGTAAGCAGGGCGGGTGGGCAAGCCGGGCATCGTGCTCATTTGACCAACGAGTGGGTAAAGGAAACCTGCCCCAACGCTGGCTCGAATCTCACGAATTGGGACAGTGAAGCCAGACGGTGCCCCTTTCAGATTGGGGTCATGACTGATGCTCAGGTGCGTCTTCGCCATGCAGATTGGCAGATTGTCAAAACCGAGTCGCGTGTAATCGGCGATTTGCTTTTCAGCTAGCTCAGAATATTCAACATCAGCCGCACTGTACATATTTTTGGCAATAATTTCGATTTTTTCCTTGATGCTTAAGTTCAAGTCATATAAGAAATCAAAGTTATTTGGCTTTTCGCACGCTTTAATGACAGCTTCACCAAGTGCTTTGGAACCCAGTCCGCCTTCTGCCCAGTGATTGCTCATGACGGCATCTTCTGCCCCTGCATCCAAAGCCGCTTTTTTGACGACCTCAACTTCATTATCTGTGTCAGTATGGAAGCGGTTAACAGCGACCACAACAGGAATGCCGTAGCTGGTAGCGTTTTTGATATGGGCGCGTAGGTTGGTGCACCCTGCTTCAAGGAGTTCGAGGTTTTCGTCGGTGTAGGCAGGGTCTAACGGTTGACCTGCTTTTACGGTAGGACCACCACCGTGCATTTTCAAGGCGCGGATTGTTGCCACGAGGACAACACAGTTTGGCACCAAGCCACTGTAGCGACATTTGATATTGAAGAACTTCTCCATACCAATATCCGCCCCGAAGCCAGATTCAGTGAGTACGTACCCATCTTCCCCAACTAATTTGAGGGCGATTTGGTCAGCAATAATGGAGCTGTTGCCGTGAGCGATGTTGGCAAAGGGCCCAGCGTGGACAAAGGCTGGTGTGCCTTCTAACGTTTGCATCAAAGTTGGCTTAATCGCGTCACGCATTAGAACGGTTAGTGCCCCACCAATGCCAATGTCATCGGCCGTGATGGCATCACCTGCCTTGCTTTGAGCCACAACCATTGCCCCTAATCGTTCGCGCATATCGGCTAAGCTTGTGGTTAATGCCAAAATCGCCATAATTTCGGAAGCCACGGTAATATCAAAGCCAGTCTCTCGCGTAATGCCTTTTTCTTTCGGCCCTTGACCAACGGTAATATTGCGCAGGTAGCGATCATTGATGTCAACAACGCGACGCCAGGTGATGGTATCTGGATCAATATCCAAGCGCGCAAAGTGGCTGATCTCTTCCTCCGTCAAATCATCCGGATTGGTTTTATCGATACCTAGCTTTTTGAGTCGGCGCAGCATGACGGGCGCAAAACCGCGTGAGCCGTCTTTTTTGCGAGGACACATGCGACGGAACAGCGCTTCATCAGATTGACGTGATTCGTGGAAATAGCGCGTATCAATAGCGGCGGCTAACAGGTTGTTGGCCGCCGTAATCGCGTGAATATCACCCGTCATGTGGAGATTGAACTCTTCCATAGGAATAATTTGTGAGTAACCGCCGCCAGCAGCACCCCCCTTAATTCCAAAGGTTGGCCCTTGAGATGGCTGGCGAATGCAGGTGATCACTTTCTTATTGAGATGAGCACCAATCGCCTGACTCAATCCAACGGTAGTGGTTGTTTTTCCTTCACCTAGCGGGGTAGGCGTGATGGCGGTGATATCGACATACTTGCCATTGGGCTGATTGGCTAACCGCTTTAAAACGGATAGCTTGACCTTAGCCTTTGTATCTCCGTATGGCTCAAGTTCGCTAGGCTCTAAGCCCGCTTCTTCGGCTATTTGCGTGATGGGCAATGGTGTAGCCGCCTGAGCAATCTCAATATCACTAGGTACTGGATTAAGTAAGTTCTCCAATTTGTGTGGCATCCTGTCCTCTCCTTATGATTAGTGAGCATCCATCAATAATTTATGGAAATGATGGCTGCACTTCCAGTGACCTAAGCCTTTTAAAAAGCGAATTTATTTTTAGACGGTCACTTAGCATAACTTTTGTAATTTTTACGGCCGTAAAAATTACAACAAAAAATATTATCCGCGACGACGGCGACCAGAACGTCGTTGACGTCCGCCACCCTCAGCGGCTCCTTCTTCAGGTTTACGATTCTTTTTAATCCAAGTGAGGCAATTTTCATCGTTACCCATCATGACATCAGCGACGAGCACCGCTTGGCTAATTTCATGTTCGATAGGGTTTGTGATTGCTGAGGTAAGTCCGTTCGAGATGGCCATCGATAAAAAGTGTGCATTCAATGGGCCACGAGCAGGAAGACCAAATGAAATATTGCTTGCGCCACAGGTTGTGTTTACTTTTAGTTCAGATAAGCAGCGATGAATAATGGCAAAGGCTTGGCGACCTGCATACCGCATCGCGCCAATCGGCATAACTAGTGGGTCAATCACAACATCTTCCCTGGGGATGCCGTAGTCCATGGCCCGTTCCACAATCTTTTTGGCGACGGCGAAACGCACATCAGGGTCTTCGGAAATACCCGTTTCATCATTTGAAATGCCAATGACGGCCGCATTATACTTTTTCACAAGCGGCAAAACAGATTCAAGCCGCTCTTCTTCACCCGTGACCGAGTTCACAAGGGGCTTTCCTTCATAGACTTCCAGCCCTCTAGCCAGGGCCTCTACGATGGATGAGTCAATTGAAATAGGGACATCGGTAACGCCCTGAACGATTTGAATCGCTTTGGCCAAAATGGCGGGTTCATCAGCTAAGGGAATCCCAGCATTAACGTCAAGCATTTGTGCACCAGCTTCAACCTGAGCTAACGCATCTTTGACAACGCGGTCATAGTTGTCGGCTGCCATCTCACGGGCAAGCAGTTTACGACCGGTTGGATTTATCCGCTCACCGATCATGACAAACGGTTGATCATAACCAATTTTTACAGTTTTTGTTTTGGAACTGATGACAGTTTCCATAAAGCCTCCAAATTTCCGAACGAAGGTTGGGAAAGTAAATTTTTAAAAGATTTTAAGTGAGCCAGTTCGGCTCAGACTGAAAGGGTGTATTTTTAATGAGGGCGCTAAGTAATGTGCAAACTCCTAATTTTTGTACCACTATTACTTATTGCGACACCATTATATCCCTAAAATCAGCTTCTGTTTTATGAGTTGGCTAGGCCAACCGAGTTGCGCCCAGCTTCTTTAATAAGAACTGGCACCATTTTTTCCATGTGGAAAGCTAAAATGCACACACCTCTACCCAAAATTCGACCTATAGGCAAGTTGAAAAAGCCGCGGGTATTTTGGCAACCAGCGTAATATCTTCATGTGCTTTCCACTTTGCGATGGGGACCTGTTAAGAGTCTATCGCACGCAGTAGGAACTATTTTGTGGGTGTAAAGGGAGAGATGGGGATCTCTCCTCGTTCTCTTCGACTTTTTTACAAAGGGATTTGATGTTCAGCCATACAGACGTGATAAGCAATCCCTTTTACATATTCCCTTGCTTGATAGCGACCAGCTTTTTGGCGGTGTCAACCGCAACCGCTGCGTCTCGACAGTATGCGTCAGCTTCAATATCTTCGGCAAAGGCTTCGTTAAGCGGTGCGCCGCCGACAAGGACGATGTAATCTTGACGACGCCCTTTTTCTTTAAGATGGTTAATCACGACTCGCATGTAAGGCATGGTTGTGGTGAGTAGGGCACTCATACCGATGATTTCTGGATCGTGTTCATCAACAGCTTCCATAAAATCTTCAACTGAGTTATTGATGCCAATGTTAATGACTTCAAACCCAGCCCCTTCCATCATCATGGAGACGAGATTTTTGCCGATGTCGTGAATATCGCCTTTAACAGTACCAATCACCATTTTGCCGATTTTGGGTGCGCCGGTTTCAGCCAGCAACGGCCGTAAAATAGCCATGCCTGCTTTCATCGCCTTTGCCGCCATTAAAACCTCAGGCACAAACAAAATACCGTCACGGAAGTCGACACCAACGATGTCCATTCCAGCAACCAGTCCTTGAGTCAAGACCTCATAAGGGGTTTTCCCACGACCAAGCGCTTCATTGACCTCCTCGACAACCTCTTCAGCAAGACCATCATAAAGGTCTTCGCCCATTAGTTCATATAACTCTTTAATATCTAGTTCCGAAAGGATGATTTCCTCTTCGTCGCTCATATCATTGACTCCTTGCGCGATTTCGACGCCGACGACGTGTCGAACGTCCTGATTGACTGTCTGAGACTTTTTTCTCTGGCAAAATGCCATTTAAATGCGGGAAATTATCAGTGGCGTGGGGTAGGTGGATAGCACCTACGAACTCATTTTGAAACTCCGGATCAACGGCCGTTTCCACATAAGTAACCCATGTGGCAATCTTTTGGGCTTCAAGTCGTTTTGTTTTATTAAGTAGCGCAATCCTGGCACCATCGCCAGCCGCATTCCCCACTGCGCTTACCTTATCAAGGTCACAATCGGGAATGAGCCCTAAAATCATAGCATATTTTGGGTCGATATAGCTGCCGAATGCGCCAGCCATGACTATTTTATCAACCGTTTGCACCCCCATGCGATTCATGAGGAGCTTTGCCCCAGCGTAAAGCGCCGCTTTGGCGAGTTGGATGTTACGGACATCATCTTGGGTCACAATAATAACTTGACCGTTGGAGGTTTCTTTTTCAGTGGCGAGAATATATTCCCCTTTACGGCCGTTCCAGCGGACGCGGTCACTTTTGAGATCAGGATTAAAACGGCCGTCTGGATTCAAAATGTCAGCCAAGAACATCTCAGCGACGACTTCAATAATACCAGAACCACAAATCCCTGTTGCCAGATAAGCAGGTTGATCTTCCGGGGAGACATCGATACCAATCTGCCAATCTGCTGACCATGTTTCTTCACCAATTACTCGGAAGCTGGCTTTCTTTGTTTCCTTAGAAATACGGACCCGTTCGATGGCGCCGGGGGCTGCACGCATGCCGTGTTCAATTTGGGCGCCTTCAAAGGCAGGGCCCGTTGGGCTAGAGGCACTCATCATTTGGGTTTTGTTGCCTAAGGCAATTTCAGCATTGGTGCCCACATCGACCATCAGCAGCATTTCATCTTGATTGTAGGGTGCTTCCGCAATAAGGGCGGCCACATTGTCTGCCCCGACGTGCCCAGCCTCAGCCGGTAGAATGTGAATATTACTGTTTTTGTGGAAGCGCAAGCCTAAATCGCGCGCTTTGATGTCCATTGAATCCCGGTTGGCGAGAGCAAAAGGAGCCCCGCCAAGCTCAATTGGGTTAATATTGAGCAAAATGTGTACCATCGTGGTGTTGCCTGCAAAAACGGCCTCGTAAATATCGTCAGGCTGTAATCCAACAGAACGGGCGGCTGATTGAGCCAGTTTGTTGAGGGCTCGAATAACGGCCGTATGCATCTTCCTGAGGCCATCATTATTTGTCATTGCAAATGAAACGCGACTCATCAAATCCTCACCATAGGTGATCTGAGGATTCATGATGGACTCCGTAGCGAGTACGTCGCCGGTACGTAAATCGCATAGGTGACCAGCAATTGTTGTACTACCGATGTCAACAGCTAAGCCATAAGCCCCTTCTTGATACCCCGGCTTCACATCAATCACTTCTCGATCGTGCCAAATCGTCACGGTAACACACCAGCTTTCCTTGCGGAGCGTTTCTTGCAGGTAGTGCAAAACATGAACGTCGATCGTTAGGTTTTCAAGGCCCCATTTGGATTTAAGCGATGCCTGAAGACGACCCCAATCTCCGCGATGCTCACCAAGCTCAGCTCGCTCAACTTCAACATAATATTGGCGTACGGCCGGTTTAATATCGATAACTCTGTCGGTGGCTGATTTGCGAATAACCTGCTTTTGGGCGCGGCTTTCTTCAGGAACGAAGATTAGGACGTCTCCTTGAATTTCAGCTTGACAGGATAAGCGGCAGTCTGTGCTTTTTAGTCTTTCTAGGAGCGCCATTTCTTCATCGCTGGCCGGTGTGAGATGGCTTTCATCTGAAGTAATGCCGTGTTTATCAAAATGACCAGCTTCTAATTGAACGCGGCATTTGTTACAGCTCATAACCCCACCGCAAATACTTTCGATCTCAACACCCACCTGACGGGCTGCCTCAAGAACGGTTTTGCCTTGTTCAATGATGCCTCTCCTGCCCGAGGGCATGAACAGCACCAAATTGCTTTTCTCTGATGATTCTTCAGACATAACGATCAACCTCTGCTTTCACAGGAGGCAAATTTTAGCATTGCAATCTTAAAGCTACACTGTATGGGCTGTCCAAATTTTATGCCCCTTTCATGTGACAAAAATGCCCAAATTCATCCCTGTTTTGTCTCATCAGGCGAGACGTGTATTAGCTTGTGAGACAATTTTGAATTATATCGACGAGTTTTTAATCAGACGAATAATCCAGAGTCATTTCTAAATCAGTTATGAATTCCGAAGTGCTTCACTAATAGCGGGAATAACTTCGTGTAAATCACCAATAACGGCATAGTTGGCTTTGCCCAAAATAGAGGCGTCGGGGTCGGTGTTGATGGCTAAGATAACTTTTGAGCCTTTGCAACCTGCCATATGCTGGATGGCACCGCTGATACCGCAAGCAATATACAAATCGGGAGCGACCCGCCCGCCCGTCTGGCCAATTTGGTCGGCATGTGGCCGCCAACCGTGATTTGTGACGGCTCGCGAACAGCCAATAGCACCACCCGTTAAGGCGGCCAATTCTTCTAATGGTTCAAACCCTTCTGAGCTACCAACACCACGGCCTCCACCGATAATAATTTTAGCATCGGTTAGGGAGACTTTGTCGGTTTCGGGTTTGACTAACTCTTTAACGCGTACCCGAAACGCTTTTTCATCAAGCTCGGGTGAAAAAATAGAGGTGTTTGCAGCGGGTGGGCTATCCGCAGGCGCTGCCGACAGGACGTGGGCCGCCACTGTTAGCAGCTTAGGGTCGCCAGACAAATTTGCCTCTTCAAGCAGGCTGCCACCCCAGCGAACGCGGGTCACAAAATAAGTTTCGTCACCCGGTGTGATTTCCATACAGTTAGCCGCCAGTGGTGCATCCATAACGGCGGCTAAATGGGCCATAACCTCATTGCCCCGCTCGGTGCCAACGCCCAATATTGCTTCTGGACTACTATCTTCGCTGAGTTGAGCCACAGAACGCGCCCACGCTTCGGGCGCGTAACGATCAAGCTGGTCGTGTTCGATGAGATGAACAGTGCTCGCGCCGTAGGAAACGGCCGTTTCCACACAAGCTTCAGCTCCTTCACCAATGGCAACCGCTTCAAGCTCAATGCCCAATGTTTCTGCTAACCCGCGAGCGGCCGTTAACATTTCCAAAGACGCAGATTGAATCGCGCCATGATGGTGATCTAAAATGGCTAGAATCATGAGAACAACCCCATTTCTCGAATCAGTTCAGCCACTTTCTCAGCGGCCTCTGTACCGTGACCTAAAATCTCAACATCGCTCCCCTGCTCTACAGGTGATTTGAGGCGCACCTTTTCTAAACCGCCTCCCACAACCTCTGGGGTTGAGGTTTCGATAGGTTTCTTTTTGGCCCGCATTCGGCCCGGCAGCGAGGGATAGCGAGGCAGGTTAATCCCTTCTTTGACGGTAAAAACGGCCGGTAAATCAACTTCATAAATTTCCCAACCGCCCCCAATCGCTTCTCGTTTGGCGATCGCTTTACCGTCGGCAAGCTCAATTGACTTAATCCCTGTGACGCAGGGAATATCAAGGGCGTGGGCAATACGAACCCCAACTTGATACCCACCAGAGTCTGCTGATTCATTGCCAAAAAGGTAGGCGTCAAATATACGGCCGTTTTCCTTTTGGTCTGCTATCGATTTTAAAATGGCGTTAGCAGTTGGAATAGGTTCCCAATCCTGTCCGTCCGTTTCGAGCAGCACGGCATTGTCGATACCCATCGCTAAGGCACCGCGAAGCTGCTCGATCGAAACATCTGCGCCAAGCGTTAAAACTGTTGTTTCACCACCGTGCGTTTCCTTTATCTGTACAGCTTCTTCTACAGCGCATTCTTCATGGGGACTAATCGCAAACCCCAAATTCTTCGTATTAATCATCAATTCATCATCGGTTAAAATAATCTTTGACCCTGGTGCAGGCACCCGCTTAATGCAAACTAACACGTCCATAAATTCACTCTTAGAGAGCGATCAGTAGCTGGTGATTAGTGAATAGTTGGCACTAAACACAAACTACTAACCACGAATCACTATCCCTTCATCCTTTCATTATCAGCATCAAAGTAAGGTCTACTACCAGCAACGACTACTGTAACCGTATATTGCCCTCCCAAATATTCAACCATTAGCTTTTTACCTTCAATGGCTAATTCGGGGGGAAGATAGCTCATTAACAAATGCTGACCCATTGAAGGGGCTGAGCCAGCAGAGGTGACGTACGATCCGCGCCCTTTGCGGTCGACAATTCGTTCACCTTCTAGGGTTAAAATGGGCTCACTGCCGAGCATGTAGCGTGGTTCGCCGGTGGCTTCAGTGGGGTCATCAACCGCCAGCGTACACAGAATGGCGGCCGGACCTTCTTCCCTTGCCTTGAGGTATGCTGCTTTTCCGACAAAATCAGCGCTTTTGACTTTGGGACGGGCTAAGCCGCATTCAACGGGATTAAATTCACTTTCAAGTTCAGCGCCGAAGGCACGATACCCTTTTTCTAGACGGGCAGTTGTGCCATAGACCCCTAAGCCAACAGGAATGATGCCGTGCGCTTGTCCCGCTTCCCAAAGTAGATCCCACAGCTTGAGACCCTGATCCATCGTTGTATAAATTTCCCAGCCCATTTCACCCACGTATGAAATTCGTAAAGCCATGGCGCGCACCTGTTGGAGCTTGATCTCTTTAATGGTTCCATAACGAAAGCCTTCATTAGAAACATCATCTTCTGTGAGGGATTCGAGCACTTTGCGGGCATTAGGTCCCCAGAGGCCAATAGTGCAATAAGCTGAAGTTTGGTCTTGAAAATGAACAGAGCCGTCAGTCGGCAGGTGGTCTTTGAACCACTTTTTGTCCACATTACCAAAGCCCCCGCCGGTAACGATGCGGAAATGGTTTTGTCCCAGTCGCATGATTGTTAAGTCGGCTTTAAACCCCCCTTCGACATTGAGAAGCGGTGTATAAACGGCTCGTCCAACTTTGACGTTCATGTTGTTGACGGTGAGATATTGAATGTAATCTAACGCTCCGGGACCGACCACATCGAAGATGGAAAAGGCGGTTAAATCGACCATGCCGCACGTTTCGCGCATCTGTAGATGCTCGGCATTGATGATAGGGGACCACCAGCGAGAGTCCCATTCGGCTGGGCGATCCATCACCTTGTCGCCATATTTCTCAAGAAGAGGCTGATTGTGTTCGTACCAATTCGGCCGTTCCCAGCCGGCTGTTTCATAGAAAAAAGCGCCTAGTTCTTGCTCACGCAAATAAAATGGGGCACAGCGCACCCCGCGAGAGCTACCGTACTGCTCAAACGGATGGACAATACTGTACATCTTGTTAAATGTTTCGTAGATGCGTTCATGGACGTGGTGTTTGGTGCTATTGTGGTCATAGAAGCGGCTAATCGTTGAGGCGGTGATGTCAACTTCGGAAGCCCCATACGTCATCAGCTCCGCTACTGCACGGCCGAATCCCGGCGCTTCCTTGATCCAAATTGCGGCGACCGACCAGAGGTTTTTAACGTTTGGTGCTTCACCTATCACCGGCATACCGTCTGGGGTGAGTGACATTAAACCATTAATAGCATAGCGAACCCCTGCTTCTTCCGTATCTAAGATGTCTGGCATTAGCTCAAGCGCGATGGCAAAGCTTTCGTCAAAATCATCTTCGGTGAAGGGAAGTTCGGTAGGGGTTAAGCTAGCTTCTTCATTGGAGGGAATATCCTCTGGCTCATGAATGATGGTGCGGTGCATGTAAGAGCCAATTTCGAGGTCGCTCCCGTTTTGACGCTGATACATGTTGCTGTCAACGTCTCGAATAAGCGGATAGTTGATTTCGCCTTCTGTTTCTTCAAAGATGGAAATAGGCCCAACCGTTGTGAACTGGTGCACGATGGGGGCGAGCGGTATGTCTACGCCCGTCATTTTGCCTAGCAGTGGGCTCCACACGCCCGTGGCAATGAGAACATATTCTGTATCAATATTGCCTGCAGTGGTTTCTACACATTTAACCGCCCCGTTTTCAACGCAAATGTTGGTTACTTCTACTTGTGAATGAACGCTCAGCGCTCCTTTATCAATGGCGTATTGGCGCATTAAATTGCCAGCTTGCAGGGAGTCTACGACGCCCGCCGACGGGCTATAAAACCCACCTTTAATTTCCTCAATGTTGACAAAGGGAGCTAGCTCTTTAATGCGTTCTGGCGTAATTACTTCACCCGGCTCACCCCACGCTTTGGCCGAGCTTACGCGGCGGGTGATTTCCTGCATACGGTCGTCGGTTCGAGCAAGTTCGATGCCGCCGCTCATCGTGTAGGTGCCAAGTTTGGTATAGGTGGCAACGCTATCTTGCGTTAATTTGCACATCTCTTTGCTGTGATCAACTGGGAAGATAAAGTTTGAGGCGTGGCCAGTCGAGCCACCGGGATTTGGCAAGGGTCCTTTATCGATTTGCACCATATCAGTCCAGCCCAGCTCTGCTAGATGATACACGAGACTATTGCCAACAATTCCTGCGCCAATCACGACGACTTTTGCTTTACTTGGTAAGTTGCTCATCCTATTTCTTCCTCCAGATTTGTGGCTCAACATGAGCAGGGCGTCCTCATATTGGGGCTATGAGAACGTCCCATTTTTGGATTGAATGCTTATTTATTTTCCTAAAAATGCCTTACCAGAACGGATCAACTGAATCGCTGTCCCAGTAGCGAGGGTCGGTAGAGTCCCAATACATTTGGTCACGATAAGGGCTCTGGCGACGGCCGTTTTGGGTGCGGAACGTTTGACGAAACGGCCGTCTTCCACCCCGATAATGAGGTTGATGACGTCCTTGGTGACGAATATGGTTGCCGACCCTTCTCGGCTGGTGTCGTCGGGGGTATTGCGTGGTGTGCTGCAATCTTTGCCCTGGCCGAATGATTTGACGATTAACATTTTGTCGACGAACCATGTGGTCTGGTAAACCGAGCTTGTTGATGTGCAGATCGCTGATTTGGCCGGTTAGGCGAGCCAGACTTAAAAAGCTGATGTCGTGTCGGGTAGATTGACGTTCGGACAAATCGGCCATTATTTCACCAATGACGCTGGCAAACTTGTAGCCGTGTCCTGAAAAACCAGCCGCGAACGAAACTTGCGGATACTCTGGATGCAAATCTACAATAAACTGTTTATCCGGTGAGTTGGTAAACATGCACGCTTTAAGTGTTAATGTGGGGCCTGCCCCCTGTGGGAAGTAGCGAGCCGCCACTTCTCTGAGCATCTCCTCGTCATCGGGATACACTTCCCAATCGATCTCATCAGCAAATCCATGCTCTTCCAAATGATGGTAGATGCCAAACTTAAAGCCCGGCACACCGTGGATAGGAAAGCCATAATAGCGCCCTTCTTTGGTAAGGAGGTTGAAGACGGGGAACACGTCAGGTTGGAACATTTCTGGGCGTTCAGGTTGTAGCCAGGCTAGCACCTGCCGCTCAGGAATGGCCAGTCCGTTCAAGAACGGGAGCAGGTTTTGATTCCAAGCGCCCGCAGTGTAAACGAGAGAATCGGCCGTGTATTCCGCTCGATCCGTGATAACGCGCACGCCTCCCTCACTGGTAGGCTGCCACTCTAGCACCTCTTCACGGCCGTGAATTTCAGCCCCCATGGCGTGGGCTGCTTCCACATAGGAAACAATCGCCTTTTCGGGTGCTAAATAGCCGCCGTCCGGTTGATAAATGCCCATCAAGTCGTGAGGTAGCTGATATCCTGGCCAGCGCATGGAAATCTCTTTGCCGCTAATGACCTCGTATTTTAGGTCGTGCTCAACAGCCGATTTGAGTGAGCCTTTGAAGACCCAGCTATCGGCTGGACCAATGTCCAGAGAGCCATTCTTATACAAAATGCGGCTGTTTGTACGGGTTTCAATTTCATCCCATAGCTCATAGGCGCGCTTGATGAGCATTACATAATTGGGGTTTTCATAGTACGGCTGGCGAATAATGCGCGTGTAGCCGTGTGATGACCCTAAATCATGCGGAATGTCGAACTTTTCAATGCCTAAAACGCGTAGACCTCGTTTGGATAATTCGTAACAGGTGGCACTGCCCATACCCCCAACGCCCACAACAATCGTATTAAAGTGCTTTGAATAACCAATCATACTTTACGTGGTCCTTTTGATCGCAAGCGAATCCCTTGCGGATCAAAGAACGGCGTATTTGTTACAGTCGCCACAACGGGACGACCGCCTACGCTGACCATAAGTTTGGCGCCGGGCCACGAGTGAGAAACGTCAACATAGGCGAGCGCCAGCATCTTTTTCACCGAGTGGCCTTTGGCACTTGAGGTAACATAGCCGACCTGTTCGCCAGCTGTTTCAAGATCAAATTTTTCGCCTGCTTCACTGCCAGTAAACATTTTTTCTTGGAAGGTGGCAATATCGGCAACGGTGTAAACCGGGTCACCATTCGCGGCAGCGATGTCGCTTTTTAAGGCTAGACCGGTCCAGCGTCTATTCAACCCCATGTCTTGAATTTGTAAAAGGGCATCACGGCCGATAAATTCCCGCTTTTTAAAGTCAATCCAGCGATGAAGGCCAACTTCAAACGGATTTTGAGTGCCATCAATGTCGGGTCCAGCCAGCGGAAGCGCTTTTTCGATACGCATGCTCTGCATGGCACCCACACCGTAGGGCATTAAGCCAAACTCTTTTCCGGTGGCGATAATGTACTCCCAAATAACGGCCGCTTCTTCGGCTGGTACATAAAGCTCAAAGCCAAGCTCGCCCGTAAAGCCAGAGCGAGAAATCAAGATTTCTGAGCCATTGATAACGCCGGGTGAAAACCGGAAAAATCTCAGATTGTCGATGTCTGATTCAGACACAACGGTAAGCAGATAATCAAGTGAGCGGGGACCTTGAACCGTGAGCAGGGCAATGGACCCCGTGACATCGTTGACATAGGCGCTCATCGTACGAGCGTGTTCTGCAATCCATTGATAGCTTTCTTTGCGGGGGCTGGAGCTGGTCACGATCATAAAATGCTCGTCGTTGAATTTGTAGCAGGTGATATCATCAACGATAAAGCCGTCTTCGTCGCACATGGTGCTGTAGCGCACCTGTCCGGGATGCAAGTCATAGACTTTGTTAACTAAGAGGCGATTGATTAATCGCTCTGCGCCGGGGCCCTTGATATCGACTTCACCCATGGTTGACAAATCCTGTAGCCCAACGTTGTTGCGGGTGTTGAGATGCTCGTCAACCGGTGAGGTGTAGGAAGCGGGGTACATAAAGTCCCCACCTCCCTTGATCATTTGGGAAGCGGTGCGCAGGTGAATGTCATAAAGTGGCGTGCGACGTTCGATAGAAACGGCCGTTGATTTTTTTCTGCTGCTTCCTTTACGTCCGGTAGATTTTTGTCTAGCCATACAGTTTTCCTTTTTCCAACTTAGTGCTTGATCTTGTTCGTCAATAAGTGCGTATTAAAATTCAGGTGGAATTTCGTTTTTTCGCCTGTTCATAAATGCCTGAAGCGCTTCATCAATTGCTGGGTCAAGCGCCGGTGCTTCATACGACTTAAGCATCTTTTTGTAATAGGCATTGGCGTGCTGGGCAGCCGAAAGTGACCCTTGTTCAAACCATGTTTCATAAGGCTGATAATCCATAATCTCAGCCCGATGGAAGGCTGTACGGAAGTTGGCCATTGTATGATCAGTGCCTAGATGATGGCTGTCAACAGGTGTGGTGCGCAAAGCATCCATCGCCATGCCGTTTTCTGACAAGTCGATCCCCTGCAAAAATTTGTGATACATGCCTAACAGTTGGGAATCTAACACAAATTTTTCGTAGCCTGAGGCTAGACCCCCTTCAAGCCAGCCCGCTGAGTGTAGCACAAAGTTAACTTGACCTAGCACGGCTGGCTTAAACATTTGCGTTGATTCATAGGCGGCTTGGGCATCCGGGATTTTTGAAGCAGTAAATGTGCCACCACTGCGGAAAGGTAGACCGTGCTTGCGGGCCAACTGACCGGCAGCGTACAGATTTAGCTGGCTTTCTGGCGAGCCAAAAACAGGGGCACCGCTTTGGAGATCAATATTCGTTTGGAAGGAACCAAAAATAACGGGACAGCCGGGGTTTACCATTTGTACATAAGCAATGCCCGCCAAAGATTCCGCATTCATTTGAATGAGTGTGCCCGCAATGCTGACAGGTGCCATCGCCCCCGAAAAAAGAAATGGGGAAATAATCATGGCCTGATTCGCTTTGGCATACACATTCATTGCTCCCAGCATGCGATCATCGTACCGTCTGGGGCTGCTAACGTTGATGAGACTCACCAAAGCCGGATTTTGCCGTATTTCATCAGCCCCGTACAGAATTTCAGCCATGGCGACACTGTCGGCTGCGTTGTTGCCAGTCGTGACTGAACCCATAAACGGCTTGTTGCTGTATTTGATATGGCTATAAATCATGTCGAGATGGCGGGTGTGAGTGGGCTCGTCGTTCGGCTCACAAACAGTGCCCCCTGAATGATGCAGGTAGGGGGTCATGTAGGTCATTTTGACAAAGTTGCGAAAATCTTCGAGCGTGGCCTCTCGTCGACCTCGGTCAAGACTGTGAACAAACGGTGGTCCGTAAACTGGTGCAAAGCACATATGGTTCTCACCAATAATCACCTGATTTTCGGGATTTCGAGCCAGTTGGGTAAATTTACTGGGTGCTTTACTGATATATTCCGCAATCATCTCACGATCAAAATAGGCGGTATCCCCCTCCATGCGGACGCCATGTGCTTTCAAGGTGGCTCTTGCTTCCTCATCATAAAAATCGATGCCCACATCAGATAAGATTTCCAAAGAGGCTTGGTGAATTTTTTCGAGACCTTCCTCTGATAAAACGTTATACGTCGGAAGATTGTTGACGGGTTGCGCAATTTTTTGAACCTGAGTTGCCTTTGGGTCCTTGCTGCTCCTGTCTCGTCGCGACCTTTTTTTTCTGACTTGCCCGGCCATACTGCCTCCAATTGTGTGGGAAAAGTTGACTGTCTTTCTTTATTTCTTGAGTTTTTACTTTGTACCTAAATTTTTAAATATTTCTTATCTACCAAACTGTTTGCCTAAAATTACTCCCCTGTGGGGTGTAAAATGATGCGTTGAATGTCGTTTTGGTAAGCAAGAATGTGCTTTTGCATAAGCTCTGCCGCCCTGTTGCCATCTTTTGACTTCATTGCTTCATAAATGAACTGATGATCGGTGATGTGGCTTGATTTGACGACTGGGGAATCGGTGTCGTTGGTTTTTGTGAGTGCGAAATACCACATTCGCAGGCTTAGCGTATATAAAATCTGCAAATTGTCTTTTAGAAATTCATTGTCAGCAGCGTCATACATAATCAGGTGACAAGCTTCATCTATTTCTAGGTTGAGATCTTTATTGGAATCGCTATCGAATGTTTGATCAGCTTTGGCGAGGGCAGTTGCCATTTTTTGCCAATGGCTTTCTTTGCCTCGGGAAGCAGCTAGTTTTGCGGCTAATGATTCCAAGTTGAGGCGGACTTCAAATAGTCGCTGAAGGTCGAGAATACTGATGTCGGTTACAAACATGCCTCGACGGGGCAAGATAGTGACTAATTTTTCTATTTCAAGCCGTTTTAAAGCTTCACGAATTGGGGTTCTGCCTAAATCTAGCTCAGTTTGGAGTTCATTTTCATCAAGAATTTTGCCAGGGGGAAGCTTAAGGGTCACAATTTTCTTGCGAATTGCATGATAGGCAGCATAGCTTAGTGAGTTTGGGTTGTGTTTGAATCCCATAATTTTTCCACTCTGATATATCAGCAATATATTAAACAGAATGTTATCACAGCTTTTAATTTGAGTAAATGGAAAATGGTATTTTTAACAATATAAAATGCGCTTGAATGAGAAAGGTTATGATAGCATCTTCCAAAGGTTAGATGCTAAAATAAAATGAGGTATTTTTGAGCAATTAAGTGTTCCGATGAGCAATTAAGTGTTCCGAAATTGCTCATTAGAAAATCCTGTTAGCTAAGAGCTTCGGAACCTCGAGGAAACGAAGTTTAAAGCGGCGTTTTATTCAAAGCAGGAACTTCGTTTCACTTAAGGTCGAATGAATAGATTGGGTGTGGTGCTAGCTCACGGGGTGCTGTGATTGCAAAAAGAGTAATCTGCTCGTCGTCGAAGATCGGATTGCCAATAGTTGCCCTGAAATGTGCTTCGAGTTCATTGGTATCGCTCAAGAATTGTTTGTGTAAGATGATGTAACCAATGCCAGCCTCGGCGAGTAACATCTGATTGTTGTCTTGAAGCGCATAAGATTCGATGAGCAACATTTCTTCGAGAGCGGATTCAGGTAATCGAACTCTAAATCCACCAACTAAGGGGTGTCCATGTTCTAGCTGATAAAGTAGGTGGTATTTGGCAGCAGTGTATTCGCTGACAGGCAGGTCTAAAACGGCCGTTTGTCTATCATCCTCTGCAATAAGCGTTAAGCCTGCTGGAACGGCCGTATCCGTCATTGGCCAAGGGTAAGGCCCAACCGAATCTAACAGAATTAACATCACTAGCCCAAAGCCAAAAGCGATCTTGTGCTGAGATACCCATTGATACCTTTGGAGTAACCAATTGATGCCATATGCGGCTAAAATCGCCAAGCCAAGCATGGCTGTTAAATGTAAACGAGCTGGTGTTCGTCCCCAGCTTAAAAAAGGGAGCTGGAGCAGAATAGCGTACGGCATAATGATGGGGGTTTCTTGAATGTTAATAAATCTTCCCGCTACCCTTAAAAGCGGGCCATAGGAAAATAGGGTCGTAACGGCCGTTATCACAAACCAAAATCCAACCCAGCGATTTTGCCTGTTCTTGATAAGCGCAAGAACAGCCAGCGCCAGCGTTATCCAACCCGCATAGACGATATTTTCAGTCCGGCCCAACCAGTAAATTTGATTGGACAGGTCTTTTAATGGAGGAAACGCCCGACTGAGCAGATGGTCCGGTGGCGGAACAAACAGCCCTACCGCATCCGCCGAAAATTCGCCAACACCGCTAGAGCCATACCAACCTAGGCCACCGCCAAGATTGGCAACAATTAGAGGCCAAACAAAAGGAAGCACTAAGAAGAAGGCCACCACAAACGGCCAAAGGGTTTTCAAAAAATGCTGTTTTTTCCATTGAAATAGCACCATGCCAGTTATGACGGGAATGGCAAAAAAGGCGACTGCCATGAGATCGGTGGTCAAAATGATGAAAAGCGAGGCAATTAAAAGCAAACCTCTTTTAGGAGACGGCCGTTTTAGATGAAGAAATAGGCTCAAGGCCAGCAAAGGATAGCTGTAAGCCAGCGCGTGGGTGAAGTGTCCATAGAGCGCATGAATCGTTCGATGCATCGTAAATGTAAAAATCGCCCCGCCGATAACGGCGCTCGTCTCATTTTCTGTTAATTCATAACATAGCAGAGCGGTAATGACCCAAGTTAGGGGATATGAGAGAAAGAGGTGAATATTGTAAAGGGTGATCGGGTCGATCCGCTCAACGAAAATAAAGCCAACTAGTTTCACCCAAGCTGTTGCTAGTACGAGCGGATGTTCAACCTCAGCCGGATAATAAATGTAGTTAAGCTCTGCTGGCGACTGCTGGAGCGTCGTCACGGCATGTTTGAACCACCAAACAGACCAAGCATGATTAATGGCATCACTACCAAAATAGCCCACAATGTGGGAACCTATTTGAGGCAGTAGAGGATAAGTGAATATAAACGTAATAGGAATGGCTAATAGCGTGATAATAACTGATAGTCGAAGGCGTTTGTTCTGAATTTTTAGTGGCATAGTTTGATGGCAGTACGTCGAGTTTAGGGTGCAGCCGTTTATAAACATGGCATTGCGAATGTCACATTTTTAGGACATTAACACCCTGAGATTATCTAGGCGCACGGATGAGCACTTAGACAGGCTCAGTGACCGTTATTTGCATAAGTCCTAAAGTTTACGTTTTGCTCATTATAGTTGATTTTGGGCGTGTGCTTTTAGGAATTTAGTTATCTGAATGGAATCATCTCTAATTGTGTTTTGAATAAACCAATAACAACCTGCAGAAACGATTGTGACACCTTGGAAGACGGCTAACCCAACTGCAAAGGCGTCTGTTTCTGAGTAAATGTTTTGGAGCCACGAGAATAAAAATCCCGCAGTCGCAATCCCTAAAGCATTGCCAGCTGCCCGAAATAGTCGGCTAATGCCGATAGCGGTGCCTCTGTGCTCAGGTAGGTTAAGATTTGTAATCATTGCTGCCCAGTTGGGCAGGTCGGCTGCTAGTAAAATATTACCTACAGTGGCGAGAAAGAAAGCGACAATCAATAGCGGATTTTGAAGGAAACTCTCAATAATCCAAATGAGGCTGCTTGCTAAGGTGAACGTGTCGGGTGGAGTTACCCCTTGCAAGGGCATGAAAAATAAAATGATGAAGAAGGGGGCCGAAGCCATCGACCCAATCATAGCCATATACGGCCGTCCTTTAGCATATCGTTTTTCTAATTGATCCCCCAAATGACCTGCATAAATTGAAGCAACCGATCCGATGCTAAAAAGTAAAACAATCCCATTCCCGATCACGGTGGCTGATTCAAGATCAAATCCTTGGGCTTCAACTCGGGCAATGGCCCACCTGGGAATCCACACGGAAGCGCCAAACGCGAATGAGTAAAAAAATGCTTGTATAAGAAGCCAGCGGGTGCTAGCTTGGGTTAGGATTTGTTTGATGGCTTGCCGGTCGATACGGTTGGTGTAATTGAGACCCGCTTCAAATAACGGCCGTAATTCAGGCTCAGCCGCGCCGCGCTTTGGTTCTGGAATAAAAGTGTAAAGCACGCCAAAGAATAGACCTAACCCAGCGACGATTAAGAAAGGCGAGCGCCAATCAAAAGCCCCTGACGTGCTTGCTAATAAGGCGCCAAACGCTGCCCCTAGTCCCTGTGAAATACTCCATAGGCTTAGCGCAAATCCCCGTCGATGAGCGGGCACCACGTCGCTCACAACGCTAAACCCGATTGAGCTAACGGCGCCTACCCCCACGGCTGTAATCGATTGAAAGAGTAAAAAAGTAGAGAAGGTGGTTGAAAAACTGGTGGCGATCATAGCCGCTGTCCATACGGCCGTTCCTGCCAGTAGCAGCGGTTTACGACTAAATCGGTCGCCTTGATACCCCCAAGCGATAGAGGAAATGGCGATGATGATAACATAGACGGCCGTTACGATGCCTAAACTGGTCTCAGACGCATTGAGCTCTCGTGAAATGATAGCGTAAAGGGGGGGCAGAATACCGGCAGCCGCATTGTCAAGTGAGGCTAGAATGACAAATATTGCAAAATGGCCCCACCGGATCTGCATCAATGAGTTATGCCTTGTTAGATTGGTAAGTTCTTAACAGCGCTATGCCAAAGACGAATACAAGAATGATTGAACCAAAAATTAGAAAGATGCTGTTAGATGAAGGCGCATTGTTCGTTGGTTGCTGAAGCGGAACGGCCGTTTCAATCGGTTGATTCACGGCAACCTGTACCCCACTATCTTGGTCTGTCATGAGAGGCACAGGTTCGATTGCTTCAGTTGTTGGCGTGGCTGGCTCTTCGACGGCATTGGCTGTAGCGGTTGGTTCAGGCGGTGGTGTATTGGGAACGGCCGTTGCTTCTTCAGCTGAAGACTCGGTTACTTCACCACTGGTTTCCTCTGTGGGTTCAATAACGGCTGCTTCAGCAGGAACTGGCGTCCATGCAGGTAACGGTTGACATCCCGTTGGTAACACAGGCGTCCAAGGGATGCCTGGAGTGGGGGCCACGCCGTTGATTAAAGGCGCTTCCACAACAGGAATGACGCTGATGTTTCCATGATATTGGACAACGGAGTTAGAAACCCAGCCGGTACCACCTCCGTTTAAACTGATTTGCCACCAATTAATTTCCTCAGCGCGGCCAACAATTGGGCGAACCTCAAAGAAGACCAACTCACCAATAATCTCATAATCTGTACCTGGTCCAGACCGTACATTTGTTAAAGTTTGAGCAGTTAATGTTGGGTTTGTGCTACACGCTTCAGCAGTTGGCAAATAGCCACCGGGTGGCGTCGGGGCCAGCACAATAGGGGTCGGAATCGAAGTTGGTGTTTCTGTGGCTGCTGGTGGCTGTGTAGGTGCCGGATCATTATTTCCGCCACCACCGCCACCACCGCCACCACTAGTGGGCTGAGGAGGTGGTGAAGTTGGCGTTCTAGTAGGTACCGTAAAGTTTAGCGGCATCGCTTCAACAAGCACTTGATTCTCTTCTTTAAGTAAAAATGAACCCGCTAAAAGAAATATAAAAAATAATAAAAATAAAAATTTTCGGTTCATAAATCTAAATAAAAAAACTTACAGGATGAAAATATTTAATACATTGTTACCAAAGTTTTGAAATATTTCTTCTTTACAAAAATTCAAAAAAACCTATCGTACGAATTATTGTGGCTTCATTAAATTCGTCGACGTCACCGTTATCTAAATAAAACTTCAATCGAAGTCTCTGTAATATTTTCGAATAGAAGCTGAGTTCCTAATTGTTGGGTGGGCTGCGGTGAAATGAAAACGATTTCTCGCCCTTCAGGGAGTGTTATTGAAATAGTCCTTGTTTCATTTAATAAGCCAGACTGTGTGCCAATTTCAAGGGCATATTGGAATAATCCAGATTCTATCTCATTGATGAGACCGCTGTTTTGATAGCTTAACTGGTAAGGCGTAGATTGACCGCTCTCGATCAATAGCAAGTTGTCGAAAACAGACCAGTTGGGTAAGTCTTGCACCGAGCTGAAGTTGCCGGGCCAATCGGTGTCGGCAATTAAAAATTCCTGCGAAATCGGGTAAGTGCCGCTTTCCGTCAAGGCTGTATTTTGTGGCGTATATACCCGCACATAATTGAAGTAGCATTGATTGGAGATAGCAGTATAGGTCGGTTGAATGGGGCCTAAGAATTCGTCCTGAATACAGTTAGGATCTGCCTCAGCGTTGTGGAGGTAGCTAATTTGCAGGGTCGAGTTGGTTAGTAAATTGGCAGAAATCGTGACATTATAATTGAGCTGTCGCTCTAAGAAAAGGTTGGTTTTATTAAAACCGACATTGGTGTCGGCCACCATCAGATAATCGCTTTGGCGTGGATTCTCTAAACGGCCGTCCCAGTTTAACTCGTTTAGCACAGTTGCAATGCTCGGATCGGTCATGTATAGCATCAAATCTTTGTTATGGATGGCCGTCGTCATTTCTTGAGCTAGTGCAATGGGGTCAAGCTCCGTTGGGTTGGCAAAAAAGCTGTCTTGAAGTGCCGTTGCAAAAGTACCTAGAAAATCTTTTCGGTCACCACGCCACGCTTCTCCAGAACCCTCTTCCCAAGCGTTGCGTATCGCTTGGCTTACGTTACCGCTTGTCAAGGTAACATTACTTTCGGGGATTGGTACGGGACCCGTAATCTCTAAAATATGGCTTAGGAACTGCTGGTTGAACGCAACGGCACCATCTAAGTCTGGAATCCCTAAGCCATAGCTGTAAAGGGCCATGGATTGCTCGGCTGAGGTTGGAAAATCTGGCCAGTAGTTAGAATCTCTAAATAAAAACAGCTCAAAACCCATGACTTCAGCCAAGCCTGGGGGTGGATCTCCATAAGGTTTTGTGAAATTATCAACTCGATAGGCGTCTTGGTAAGTAAAAGTTGACAGCTGACCTTTATCAACAGTGATAATGCCTGACCCGGAAATAAACCCACCAGAACCGCGGAGTTCATCTTCGTTTTGGGCTAATACGAGGTAAGTTTTGGGTCCATTAATACCGGCAATCTCAGGTAAAACGGTAAGGAATTTTAGCCCATCATTGCCAATTGGAAGCCAGTCGTCTGCCAGCGTTAGAACGCGCTGTATTTGTTCTGGCTGGGCATCAAAATTGGCGATGGCTTGGTGTCCCTGAATAACCTCTTGGTAAGCAATATGGGCTTGATTTATATCAGGCTGAGCTTGATGGATTACCTGCAACAACGCTGTGATTTGGGCATCACTGGAGAGTGAGTCGTCTTTAATGACGGCGAATGCTGGTTTAAGCCCACGAATCGCATAAGCGGCCGTTTCCATTCCCCCGGTTGCCATATCAAGCAGTTGGGGAGTGACAGCAAGTGTGGGGCCAACCGTAGGCACCCAATTTAGGCGGATTAGAAGGGGGTAAAAAACGGCCGTTTCTGACTCAATTGATAGGATATCCTGCCGAACGTCTAAAATGAGCGCTTCAACTTCATCGCCGTCCAGCTGAGTGATACCCCCAGTAAGCATCGTTTGGAGCTGAATTTGAGACTGACGCAGGGAGAAAAGGGCTGAGCCGATGACGTATGCCTTGATGAGAAGCCAAACAACAAAGAGAGCTAACAGCGCAAAAAGGATGTAGCGCGCTAAAAATAGCGGAAATTGTACTTGTTCAGTTCTTTTGGCAACGACGACATCAGTTTTAATCTCTTGCATAGCCTACTTCCTTTGGTGCAATGAGGAGACGACCACTGAATTTTAACGGGCAGCCAAATATTCCAAATGGCCTATTCGTCATGGGTTTGTGGTTGACAGTTCACCTGAACCGTCCTCTCCTTTTCGGGGTGGGAAACGATGTTGCAATAGGGCCGTTTCATGCTTTGTTGCATCCGAAATTGCGAAATATCTTCGCCTAACAGGGTTAACGTCTCATCCTGAATACTTAAAGAATTACGGTACCATGAATATGTAAAAAGTTGATTGTCAAAAAGTAAAATATCTTTCCGACGATGCTCAACAAACTTGGCATACCAAAGTGGGAAAAGAATGGCTTCGCCTGAAGTTTCTAGCAAGGCATTTTGAGGCACCTGTTCTAGCAAATTGTTCACCTGCTGGTGAACAAAACGATCCTGATTGATGTTAACCGATGTGAAGTGTAGCAAAATTAGTGTAAGAGGCAAGATGGTGGCCCATCGACCTAACTCTTTTACACCATCGATTAATAAAAGCGCAATGAACAAAAATGCAGGTAAGCTAAAGACTATGGCATCATCAGTGCTATAAAAAAAAGCGAACAGAAGATATAAAACGGCCGTTCCAACAAAGGCCCAATAGAGCGACCACTTTTCCTTGCTGTGTCGATTTTTGTAGAGCGCATAACCCGCGAGGGGAATGCCTGCTATCGTAAACTGATTGGACCAAATGGCTCCCCAATGGATTAACCTGGCCTGAATGGGGATGTGGGTAAAGTTAAATGCATTGCCTTGATAAATTTGGGCCGTTACCAGTCGCCACCAGCCCATAAGCTGGGTCGGATTTTCCCAAGCAATTGGTTTTTCACCTAAGGCAAGCAATGGTAGCCAAAGCACCGGTATTAGGCCAAATAAGACACCTTTTAGCAACTGGGGCCACTTCTGTCGTGATGTTTGCCACAAAATGAGAGGGAGCAAAAATACGGCCGTTGTGTGACTGACAAAGGTTAGCCCAAACAAGAAGCCAACCCAACCAGCCCCTTTACCCGTTAACAATGCCCAAACCGTCATGGCAAAAAACGCCATGAAGAGGGCGTAGACCTCAGTAATAATTGCCTGTTGCCAGATCAGCTCACCAAGCGCAAAGGTCAAGCCTGCAATCACACTCCAAAAAAAATGGCTATTCTTTTGCTTCGCATAGACAATTTGGGAAACAAAAATCGCGGCCACGGACATTGAAACCGCTGAAAATAAATTGTATCGATAGGCAATTGAGCCAACGGGAAGATAGCTAAACAATTTCCCCAGAACGACATAAACAGGATATCCAGGCGGATGCCCGACACCTAGCGTAAAAGACGCCGTGATAAGTTCCGCACCGTCAACCCCATAATGAGCCCAAGTTAATCCCGACGGCATGGTGATGAGATAGAAGAAGAGGCTAATGGTCCCAACGAGCAGAGCTGCTGCCTGATCTTCGGCCCAAAAGCGGGACACTTTTGTCATGAGGCGAGTGATGATTTTATTGTTTCAATGTGGGGCAATCTTTGTACAAAACCGCGGGCGGTGCCAAAGCCTAGCCCCAGCGCGCGGCAAAACAGCAAGATTGGTGATAGCAGGGCGATGATTTTATCTTTGGGCCACGCTTTTGCGATGAAAGGGATTGTGGTCAACACAAACCCTAGCGTGCCAACTGCTGGTAAAAACCAAAGGCGAGTAGAAAATACAACCAATCCCAACGCAATGAGGATCAAAGCCACCAGTAAAATTTGAAGTTTAAGCGTTTGGGGGGTATGAGAATCTTTGATGGCTCTTGATGGAAAGCGGCGAATAATTTGGCTTTTCCAGTAGCCGATCATGAATTTTTTGCGGACGTACTTAGAGAGTGTGTTGCTATGGACATGGCCAACAATAGCAGCGGGTTGAAATACCATTTTGTATGCTTCAGCGGCTAGTCGAAAGGAAAGCTCTTGATCTTCAACATAAAAAATGCGCTCATCAAAACCATCATGCTTTAGTAAGTGGGATTTTCGATAAGCTGCTGAGTAGGTGTCAATAAAATCAATGAACTGTGCTTTTTTGAGCAAATCGTATTTATCTTCATATTCAATTTGAACAAACCTTGCCACCCATTCCGTTTGTTGCGTTTCATAAATACCCTTGCAGCCGATGATTTCAGGATTGTCAAAGGGCTGAATCATTTGCTCGAGCCAATTGGGGCGGGGTAAACAGTCGGCATCGGTGAAACAGATGATATCGCCCTGCGCATGTTTAAGACCAAGATTGCGAGCCGCCGCTGCACCTCTATTTTGAGGCAGCTTAAGCAGAATCGCCGAATGCTGTTGAGCAACAGCAGCGGTTTGATCGATAGAGGCATCATCGACCACAATAATTTCGTACGGCTGCTGGACAGTTTGCGCTTTTAAGGCTTGCAAACAAGACCCTAAGGTTTTTTCAGCATTATAAGCAGGAATAATGATTGAGATCATGGTTGACTTAATGAGAAGGTGTTAGACCATTGCCAGTTGGTTTGCCACGATGCAAAAACACCGAAAATGATTTGGGGCAGGTAGATGATGAGGTGGAAGATTAGGGTATACCCTATTATGATCGCCTCATTTTGAAGTCCAAACTGCACCAGTAAAAAAGCGACGACACCATCGAATACCCCAATTTTAGCGGGCGTACTGGGAGGGACAAGCGCAATTGA
>JBCCFD010000011.1:0-41033 GCA_039029915.1 Chloroflexota bacterium | reverse complement strand
GGTTGATGATGGTGTCAAGACAAAGAGCAGTTTTACCCGTTTGGCGATCACCAATAACTAGTTCTCGTTGACCACGACCAATTGGGAACATCGCATCAATTGAAACGATACCGGTTTGTACAGGGGTGTCTACCCCTTTACGTTCAATAACACCGGGAGCGGTTCGTTGAATCGGTTGAACTAGGCTCGTTGCGATTGGCCCTTTACCATCAAGTGGATTACCCAATGGGTCAACCACACGACCAACCATCGCTTCACCAACAGGTACTGAAGCGATGCGACCTGTTGAGCGAACTTCGTTACCGACTTCAATCGTGGCGTAATCACCCATGATTACGATACCTACGCCGTCTTCTTGCAAGTCAAGCGCAAGACCAACGGTGCCGTTGCTAAATTCAACGAGTTCGTTCGCGCTAACTTCTTCAAGACCGTCAGCAAGTGCTACACCATCATAAACGGCCGTTACGGTACCTACACTTTGAGCTTCTACTTTATGGTCGAAATCCTCGATTTGCTTGAGAAGCTGTTCGGTAATATTTTTAAAATCTGGGGCAAGAGTTGCCATTCACCGACCTCCTAGAATTGCGAAATAATCGCACATCAATAACAGTTTGTTACAAATGCTGGAATACAATTAGGGATTGAGGATTAGCGATTTAATCTCTAATTCCCAATCCCCAACTTTGGTGAACGGAAAAAAGAAATGAAATTATTTAGGTAGAAGCGTTTCCGTTCCCTGAGGAAACGAAGAACTTTACCGATTTCTATTTCAAGAAACTTTTTTTCGTTTACCTAATTGACATCCGTATTTGAAAATTTTTAAAATTTTTATGAAAAACCTCAAGTCTTCCACTCTTCATAATTTTGGGGTTGTCGCGGCCAAATTGCATGCAACAAATGGCAAACTTAAGAGTTTGCGCGAGGAATGTTACATCACCTGTTTGCTTTTGTCCAACGTTGACAGCATATATTATTGCTATCCTTTAATGATCCCCAATTTTGTTTGTTAAATTTATCACAAACGACTTTTTTCGTCAATTTTACGGACAGAATACGGCCGTTTTTCTTCAGATAAAAAACATTTACTAAGAGAATGCTAGCCTGTTGCTCATTTTTTGGCGGAACGGGTACAATGACGCGCTGTATGAAAAGAGGGCAAGAGAGAAAAAAACGGCCGTTTCCAGTTCCCACTCTCATCTCCATCACGATCATTTTACTGCTCGGTTTTTGGCTTCGCATATGGCATATTGATGCGTTTAGCTTTTGGTCAGATGAGGGATTGACGCCGCTTCGCTCTGGGTATTCAGTCATTGATATTCTGCGGAATGTGATTCTCATTCAGGGACATGTTACCAAAGACACCCACCCCGCCTTCTTCTACCTCACCATTCACTTTACAAGGCAACTTTTTGGTGAAACAGATTTTGCGTTTCGCTATCCGTCTGTTTTATTTAGCACCCTGTTAATTGCCCTACTTTATCGATTTGGAAAAAAGCTTGCCTCACCTAAGCTTGGCCTCGTCATTGCTTTTTTCATGGCAATCAACCCGCTACACATCTGGTATGCCAATGAGGCCCGCATGTATGCCATTTACTCGCTCTTGGTAGCGGCTGCCAGCTATTTGCTCTGGCGAGCCATTTCAATAACGGATGCAAGCGGTCCCTCTATTTTTGAGCTCATTCGTCAGCGTAAATTCCCACTGTTTTATCGCTACTTAGTTGGATATGGACTGCTGGCTGGGCTGAGCCTTTATACAAATTATACGGCCGTGTTTCTCATCGCCGCTCAGGGACTAATTTGGGCGTGGCTATTTTGGAAACGAGGCCATTTAAGAGACATTTTATTGCCTGCAATTTTGGTACTCGCTATTGGTTTGCCAAACGTAGGAGACACCTTACCGCGACTTTTTAGCGGGGCCGAAGCAAACTTCTTCTTCGTCCCACCGGCCATCATGCTCCAAGATGTGTTCCGGTTTTTTTCACTCGGGCTGACATTTAGCTATGGACAATTTACACTAGGGCTGTTTACGGCCTTAGCCGCTTTGCTAACCCTCTTCGGTGTACTCGCCGCTAAAAATCACTCCACTCGCATCTTCCTACTCACCTATCTTTTTGCCGTGGTCTTTGGCTTAATGGCCGGACAGCTTATCAAACCTATGTACCAAGGGGCTCGTCACATTATGGTTGGGAGTCCCGCGTTTGTGATTTTGATCGGGATGGGGCTTTTGGGGGTTTGGGAATGGGGGATTGGGGATTGGAGACTGGGGATTGGGGATCGGTTTCAGAATCGCCAACACTTAACGCTCAATCACTGGTTACTGGGTATTGGGTATTGGATGTTGGTTGCTGGTATTACTTTTACTGCGCTTTTTGGTCCCCTGCACTCGCTTTACAATTACTATCGTGATCCGGCCTTTGCTAAGGATGATTTGCGGGGGATGATTCAGTTTATTGAGCGTTCAGCGGGAGCAAATGACGCGATTGTGTATAACAATGCGATCTTGCTCCCGCTCCATGAGCATTATCGAACCCGCAGCGATACGGCCGTTTCCGCCTCCCCCTCTTATCCAAAGTGGGCAGGGTTTGTGTCGGTGGAAGAGCTAACGGCCGTTTCTGCCCAAGTCGATCATATTTGGTTTATCACCGATCCACCCACCGATAACCGAGACTTCCATCGAGTAGCCAAAGGGTGGCTGGATGACAATTTAAGCGCTATTGAAACCTTCCACTTTCATGCCCGAACGACAGCCTTAAATGTCGTTTTGTATCGAGCCGAGTCACCACATCAGGACAGCCTGCCTGATACGGCCGTTTCCCTCAATCAATCTTGGGCAGACAACCTCACCGTAGCGGGCATTCAACTGTTCCCACCAACAGCAGATAGCAATCTCATGCTGATTGATCTTTACTGGCAAGGCCCGTTTGATCCCAATGAATTAGCACTTAAAACGCTTCGATTTGGTATTGTTGGCCCAGACCAAAGAGAGTGGGTTGTTCACAATCGCCCATTTTTAGCTGAACCGAGCGATATTGACACAACAAGCAGTCAGCTTTTCCGCAGTTCTTACCAGCTTGCTCTCCCCGATGGCTTACCTCCGGCCAAATATGAAATTGTGCTTCTAGGCGTTGATGAAAATGGGGTGTCTGTTTCTAATCAACAAGTGACTGCGGCATTTGATTTAACAAACCCTGTTTTGGCGCAATGGGATCAGCCACTAATTGAGTTTGAGAATGAGATTCAACTTAGCCAGTTTGAATTGGCAGATCTGTCCGTTAGACCAGGTAATAATTTACCGTTGACCCTGTTTTGGTTATTACCGAGCGAGAATAACGGCACAAATGAGTTGATATACGAAATTAAAGTGATTGATGAAAGCGGAGCCGTTTTACGGCATGACCTCAATAAAGTGGGGCCAGATTGGTTAGAAAGCTTGCCGTCAAATACGGCCGTTCGTGAAAACAACAGTCTGTACATCTATCCAGAAGCTGTTCCGGGTGACTACACTGTGCAAATCCAGCTTCGTGAAGGGGAGCAATTTCTCAATCGCCAAAGCTGGAATCCCTTCCAGCGGAATAGCCAACCCCAAACCGTGGCTCACTTTACGGTTGAGCCTTTTCCATTAAATACAGAGATGCCGGCGTTTGAAACGGCCGTTTCTGCCCAGTTTAGCAATTTTATTACCCTAGCTGGTTACGATTTGGAGCAAACCGCTGGCCAACTTGGCCTCACGTTTTATTGGCAAACCAACAGCCAACCAAACAACAACTATTTAATTTTTATTCACTTGGTTAACGAAGCGGGAGAAATTGTACAGCAGGTTGATCAGGTGCCAGTTGGCGGGCTAAGACCGACCGGCACATGGCGTCCCAACGAGGTTTTAGTAGACGCTTACACGATGCCGCTACCTTCCGAGTTAGAAAGCGGCACCTATCAGCTCCGTTTAGGCTTTTCGCTGCCAGAAACGTTTGACCGGCTCCCCGTATCGCTGGCTGACTCTCCCCAGCCAGATAATCAGCTCGAGCTGACCACGATTGTGATTCCTTAATTTAATGAGCAGGTTTAACAATCATTTACTCAGGTAGAGGGGCACAGCGCGCTATGCCCCTGCGGCAATCGTCTAATCGGGATTTTGAAACTTATAAAAGCAGATAGCCACTATAAAATCTTTCAACCTACGGATTCACCAACTCAAGCTCAGGATATGAGGCAATCATGGAAAACCAAAGGGCTGAACGGGAAGGTAATGGTTCAAGCTGTGTGCCAGCCAGTTCACCAGACACGGCCGTTCCATCTAATCCCCAAACGCTGTCTGTTTGTTCGTCTCTAAATTCGGTCCCTTCCATAGTAAAGGTCAGCGTTCTGCCATCCACTGCTGCATTAAACACCGAACCGCGATTGTGCCGCACAAAAACGATAACGGCCGTCTCGTCAACTTCATCATTAACCACCCCATCTTGAATGGCATCCAGTGGATAAACACGGACCGTTTCCCCGATTTCAATTCCCAATACCGTATGACCAGGCTCTAAACGGCCGTCTCGTCCGGCTTCAGATACCGGAAAAGCAAAATTACCCGTTTGATTCAGATTTTCGGCATAGCTGCTTGTAAAAGGATCGCGATCATAATTACGATTGTGGCCGGTATCTCTAGACAAAACAAAGGTGTTAGGATGTTGCTCTAGCCAAAGTTCCCAAGTAGTGGTTTGTGAGGGAAGCGGCGTCATTCTGGCGCCAGTTAGCTCACCCACAATCGCCTCACCGCTCACCTGCACCCAGTACGAGCCAGTTTGATGATCCAACATCACCATATCTGATTCGTAAAGAGCGCTTGTATTGCCAAAGATGAGCAGTTCACCGTTAACAATTGGGTCGTACACCACGCCGCTTTGACAAAGTGGACAGTAGGTGGAAAGAACGGGACGGCCGTTTACATCATGCCGCACGATCTCATGATAATTCATAATTTTGACCGGATACGCGTACGCTTCCCCCCCATCTGCATAGCCAATGACCATATCCTGATTGCTTAGCCACTTATCTCCGTCGCTAGCCGACTCAAACACGGGATTATAAAGTGGCGGTATCGCGTCCCGCAGGCGCAAAATCAGCTCGTCATCAGCTCTCGTCAAAGGGACAGCCCGATCAACCGACCGAAAGGTATCAAAATACACTTCGCTTAGCGGAACGCTGGCTATCGATGTATCCACATCGGGAATTGAGCGAATACTGACCTCAATCGGCTCAACCACCGGAATCTCTGGGGCGTTGGGAATGTCTACCAAAGCTGCAGTATCGACTGGTTCTTCTTGATCGGCTGGGGCCGCCGGACCACAGGCCAGTAATAATAAAAGGAATAGGAGAGAGGCAATTCTAGTTGTCATGGCATCATTTTACTCGGCAGAACTTCTTATCTAAAGAAGCTATCTTACACAAATTGCGGCTATCTTACACAACTCTTATTGTCATAAATGTCTAAAACAGATTATACTGTCAGCTTGGAGTCAATTTTCCACAGTTGCTATCCTGATTGACTTATTAATAATCCCCGCGCAAATGCACCCTGCCCAGCAACGCCATGAAACAGGACAATGCGGTAAAAATTTTGTAACGCTATTTTTTGAGCGAAGAGTGCAACTTGGCTCCCATAGCAATTCGCTGGCAGACGGCTGCGGTCTTCTGCCCCGAGAGGTATTCTTCGTGACATTTGAACATTTTAAATTAGACCAGCGCGTTATGGCTGGTATCAAAATGGCTGGGTTTGAAACCCCGACCCCAATCCAACAGCAGGCCATCCCCCCCATCTTGGCAGGAAAAGACGTGATGGGACTTGCCCAAACAGGGACAGGAAAAACGGCCGCTTTCATGCTCCCCATCATCCAAAGATTAACCCGCGGCCCTCTAAAGCGCGTACGCGCCTTGATTGTGGCACCGACGCGTGAACTGGCCGAGCAGATTCGAGAAACGGCCGTTTCGCTCAGCAAAAAAACCAAAGTAAAAAGCGTCGCCATCTACGGCGGCGTAGGCAAAGGGCCACAGCTCGATGCCCTTCGGCGCGGTGCTGAAATCGTCGTCGCCTGCCCGGGCCGACTGCTCGATCTGCACAACGAGAAGCAGATTGATCTTTCCCATGTTGAGGTGCTGGTTTTAGATGAGGCAGACCGCATGTTTGACATGGGTTTTTTACCAGACATTCGGCGGATCATTCAAAAGCTACCCCAAGAGCGACAGTCCCTGTTCTTTTCAGCCACCATGCCCAACGATATTCGCAAGCTGGCCAGCGATGTGCTTCAAACCCCCGTAACGGTTCAAATTGGCCACATCGCCCCGGCTAAAACAGTTTCCCATGCACTATATCCTGTGCATCATAAGCTCAAGACGCGCTTAACGTTTGCGATTTTAGAGGATTTGGCGTTTGGTCGCTTGCTGATCTTTACTCGCACCAAATATCGAGCCAAAGGATTAGCCCAAAAATTGAGCAAGCGCGGCTATCGAGCAGCCGCCCTGCAGGGCAATATGTCTCAAAATCAACGGCAAAAATCAATCACCGGCTTCCGAGAGGGAAAATTTGATATTTTAGTGGCCACTGACATTGCGGCCCGCGGGATTGATGTGGCAGAAATTACGCACGTGATCAACTTTGATATTCCAGATACTGTTGATGCATATACACACCGCATCGGGCGAACCGGACGGGCCGCCGAAACGGGTGAAGCGTTCACGTTTATCACAGATGATGATGAATCGATGGTGCGCTCGATAGAACGAGTGCTCAAAAAGAAAATTGCTCGCAAAACGGTTGCTGGTTTTGATTATGAAGTGCCGGTTGAGCAAAATAATGGTAGTGGTAAACGGCCGTTTACAGCCCGCAATCGCACCCAGAAAAAGACAAACCCTCGAGCAAAGCGAAATAATCAACGAGGCCGCAACAAAAAGAAACCTATGCGGCAATCACCTTAATCGTCATTGATATTTCGCGGCACATTTCTCGCAAAATATCATAATCTGGGTGTTTGATATGAATCCACGCATTGGCCTTGTACCCTTCCTCAATTGGCTGGGTGCCCGAGCCTATGGGTGGGAAGTATGAATCAAACACCCACTCCCCATATTTAGCCTGCATTTCTTCCATCCCTTCATACCGCTGAATAATGCCATCTTGAGTTGGACGCAGTGCCATTTGAGCGGCTGAATATTGGCGAGAAAGTTGCCCCCAACTATTTTGGTGCACAATGCTATCTGCCCACTCTTTGTATAAATCAATATCATTGGCGGCACTATAAATATCCCAATGACTCACACCCGGCGGACGGGCACCGATTTCGGAAAATTTCAATCCTTTCTCCCCAAAAAACCATTCCATGTGCGTGGGTGATGTATGTAGCCCTAGCTCTTGGATCACTTTTGACCCCATCGCTTTCACTTCCTCATAGCCCGGCTCGCTGTGGCGATTAGTGCAAACAATCATGGGTGAAATCCAGCGGTGCCGCATCGCTTCCAGCACGTTGGGATAGTAGTGGCTAATAAAATCATGCTTGATTTGGCCATTAACGGTTAGCGTATCGTAAAACCCTTCGTGCCCTTCCACAAACTCTTCGATAGCAAAAGAGTGTCCGTGCAAAATGCCCGTTTCTGGCAGCACAGCCATCAGGGCTTCTTCACTATCTACCTTCCAAGTTTGATTGGCACCTGCCCCATCGCGCGGCTTGAGAATGATTGGGTAGCCGTGATAACGCCCAAAGTTGATAACAGACTCCGCATTATCGGCAGCAATGGAGGCAGCACAAGGAATATGATGTTCGCGCATAAATTCCTTCATCACCGTCTTATCTCTGCACAGCAGCGTCTGCTGATAGCTTAATCCTGGAATAGTACAGGCTTCACGGACTTGGGCCGCTGGCAGCATGTGGGCCTCAATAGTGGCTTCCAGCCGATCAACCCACTCGCGTGCTTGCACTCGCCGAACGGCATCGTATAGGGCGTTGGGATCGGTGACGTTGGAGACTTGCTCCCAGCCATCTAGCATTGAGGCCACTTCAGATGGCAATTCATGCGCTGGCGGCTCACCAAGACCGGTGACCTTAGCACCAACCTGTTTTAACGCTATTAAAAAACGAACCTGTGCGGAGGGAAAATGAGGGGCAATATATAAGACGTGCACTTTAGTCTCCTTTTCAATCAATCAACCATGAGCCCAAACCATAATATTCGAGCAGGCGTGATTATACGAGAAAAACGGACCTGCTGGCATGGTGAGACAAAGCGCTAAAACAAAAACGCGAGTGATTTTAGAAAATCACTCGCGTCACGTTGTCTGCTTATGTTAGGTAGGTGCTGGTGATAACACCTTGTTTTACAAATTTCTTTAACTGCAAGCCCAGCCTACCTAGGCCTTCGGGGGCTTGCTAGAAAGCTTATGAAACTATGTCACTAATATGGATAGTGGTATTTTTGAACAGTTGCCCATTTATTCGCTTCGAAAGCTTTATTCATTTCAACACCGCGCAACCACCAGCGATAAACTTGTCGAGCTGTTTCAGTTAAATCGACAGCTTTTTTTATTTCTTCAACGGCCGTTACAACATTATTTACATTTACCGGTACAGCTTGGAATTGGTCTACTTTTGCACTCATTTTTATTAACTCCTACAGTCAGCTACCTTTACAGACTGTTATTTTTAAATTTTCAGTTTGTTCGTGTTCCTCAAACTTGGCCTCAGTATACGTTTTTATTCAAGGCAAATTGATAAATGTATTTATCAGTTTTTTGTAAATAAACTTCCCTAAAAATGTCATCTTTTTTACATATGCCCGATCTAAAAGTATTTGCACTTGACATTACTGTGTAACATACAGTATAGTGTCAAGCATGGCAAAGAAATCAACCAAAGAAAGCCTTTATGAGAACTTTTCTCAAGAAATACGCCGTGGTGTTCTAGTTTTGGCGGTATTAAGCCAGCTCTCTGAACCCCAATACGGTTACTCGCTCAAACAGCGGCTTCATGAGAAAGGGTTAGAAATCAATGAAGGTACACTTTATCCACTTTTACGTCGTCTTGAGTCGCAGGGACTTTTGCAGAGCAGTTGGGAGGTCGTCAATGACACCCGCCCGCGCCGCTACTATCAAATTAGTGACCAAGGTCAGACGATACACTCCCATCTCATACAGGATTGGGAAAATATGATTGATGTAATGAGCGAGCTCTTGGCGAAAGAGCCGCATCAGAAGGATTTGTAAAATGAATGGTCAAGAACTCATTGAAAGTTACGTACACGAGGTTGGGCAGCGCTTGCCCCGCAAAATACGGTCTGATATTGAATTAGAATTGCGCTCTCTTTTGGCTGATGGGTTAGAAGATCGAATGGACGACGAAACGGCCGTTATTGACTTCCTCAAAGAATTAGGCTCCCCCGCTCAATTTGCGGCTCAGTATCTTCCTCATCAATATCTTATTGGGCCAAACTTATTTCCAACGTTCAAGCTGGTTGCCACCGTCGTTTTTAGCGTTATCACGGTTATGACAGCGGTGACCCTAGGCATTGTTTTGGTAACCACAGGACAACCTGACAATATATTCGGCTGGTGGGGGCAGGAAATGGCTGAGTATGTCGGTAGCCTTATGTCAGCGCTTGGTGCCGTCACCTTTGTTTTTGTTTTTCTCGAACGTGTGGGGGTGAATGCCCCAAACAGTGATGAAAACTGGGATCCAAACTCATTGCGACCCGTTGAGGACCCAAATCGGATCAAACGTGGTGAAATGGTTGCCTCAATTGTGGGGGCGTTTGTCAGCATTTGGTTTGTGCAGTCTTTACCAAACTGGATTGGCACTGAGGGAGGTGGTTTATTTACGGCTGGTTACTTAATGCATACGCCGTGGCTGATTGCCAGCTGGATTTTTGAAATCGGTTTAAAATCGGCGGTGGTCGGAAACGGTCGTTGGACTCGCACCACGCGTCTCCTAGAGATCGCCCGACAATCTTTTGACATCTATGTTCTCTATCGAATCGTAACCGGCGTGGTCTTAATCTCTGTCCCTTTCCTCGACAGCGTCGTCAAAGGGGGCTTGGGTATTGCCATGATTGTTATTTTTATCGATACACTCGTAAAGCTATTCAAGTTCTTCGTTGTGCCCAAAGAACATCCCGTGCAGGCTCGTTCAAAGGTTGCCTAACATATGCTAATTGACTGTCACATTCTTGTTCTCCACATAAAGAATGTGACGGTCCTCCTTTACCCTTCCAAAACGTGCTGCTCTTGCTGTAATTTTCGAATTGGATACTGAATTTCAATGACCGTCTCATCTTCAAACCCTATGCGCGGCGGAACTAGAAAAACCTCACGGCCGTTTCCATCAAAAGCATATCCATTGGATTCAACCCAGTTGGCTAAGGTGGCTCGACACGCATAAGCTGTGGTTGGGTTGCCTATCCGCACAGCCGAGGCAACCAAAGGGACAGCAGGTAACGTTGTCATCTCCAGTTGGCGCTGACTGGGCAAAGTAATCGTTCCGGTTAGATAGTCGCTCAAGACAAAGCCCATTTCAATATCAATATTCTCGTTTTCGTAGATATCACAGCGCAACAAGGCCGTAAACTCCCCTATCTTGCTTTTGCCCACTTTGGCTGGCAACACCTTGAAAAACTCACCCATAATATCCCACGCAGAAGAAAAATCAGGGATAACGCCTCGATAAGACAAAAACGGCCGTTCGGGCAGCGATTTAACCTGAACGTCTATATCATCTAGCAAATCATCTGAATCAATTTGCTTCAGACGGGACTCCACTTGGCGCAGGCGCGCAATCTCTTCTTGAAGTGTTTGTTCAATTTGAGCTTTTTTGAGCTTAAACATGCCGCGAATCTCATCAGAGGAGATGTCATCATCCATGATGCGCTTAATTTGCTCAAGCGACATCCCCATCCCTTTCAACGCCAGAATCCGATTCAAACGAGGCAGCTGTTGAGCGCTGTAGTAGCGATACCCCGTCCACTCATCGATTTTGCTTGGCTTAAGCAAGCCAATTTCATCGTAATATCGAAGCTGGCTCCCTGGCAACTGTGCAATTTTTGAAAACTCACCAATCCGAAACATAAACAATCCTATTAGCCACCAATCTCATTACTAAGGGTTTTTATCACTTAGCATGCTCACGAAGCCATCAAAGGCTTCTCTCAAATTATTGAATTTGCAGTATAAAGCTTCAGGTGGCTTGAATGTCAAGGATTATAAATTTACTTGGGCAAATCTTGGAGAAGAGCATTTGGTAATGATGTATGGTACTCCCATCCCCTAATTTCGGAAATGATTCTGTCTAATTCGTCTCTTTGGCCATCATAACCTAAAACAGCAGATGCTTTTGCTAGAGTTTGTAAAACATGATATGACTTACTCCCTCCACTGATGAACTCATCCTTCAATACAGCAATAACCTTCTCAAACTCTTTTGATTTAAAGTACAGTTCAAATTCGATAGGCGGAAAATCGTAAAATCCAGTCTCGTCAGAAAAGAAGCTCATCGCATCACGTATAAGCCCTTCTGCAACTTTCATCTTTTCATTTGAGTTATTTGAATTCATGACTATTCATCGTTTGAGTCTGGGATGTCATCCGGATGAAGGGTGGTGAGAACTTCGTCGGTCATGGGCGTGATGTTGACAATACGGTTAGCTTGACGTTCGATACTCTTTTCGAGGAGGTTGCGCACATAACGGCCGTTTCCAAATGAATCTGTGCGTACCAAACACGCCTTTTCTATCTCTTCTTGCAATTTCGTTTTGGCATCAGCCGTGAGCTTGACGCCCGACTCACCCGCTAGCTTTTCATAAATTTTTACCAAATCGTCAGGCTTATAGTGAGAAAAATAAAGGTATCGATTGAAGCGGGATTTTACGCCTGGATTGGCGTCTAAAAACCGATCAATTTCAGTCGCATACCCCGCAATAATAACGGCGAACTGGCCGCGATGATCCTCCATCCGTTTAAGCAGCGTTTCAATCGCTTCTCGACCAAAATCACGACCCTCATCCTCCCCCTTAGGCATTAGAGCATACGCTTCATCAATAAACAGAACGCCCCCCATCGCTTTTTCAACCATGGCATCAACCCGAGGTGCCGTCTGACCAATGTATGAAGCAACCAGACCTGATCGATCTGTTTCAACAACGTGTCCTTTTTCAAGCAGGCCAAGCTCCTTATAAACACGCCCAATCATACGAGCCACCGTCGTTTTACCCGTTCCCGGTGGCCCAGCCAACACCATGTGGAAGGTTAGCGTGGGCGTTGGCATCCCTCTTTCCTGACGCATTTTTTGCACCTTCAGAAAATTGATAAAGGTTCGAACCTCTTGCTTGATATTGCGCAACCCAATCAGGGCGTTAAGCTCTTGCCAAACCGGCTGCACGTCCTCATTGATTTCAACAACCAAAGGAGATCTGGGGACCGCTTCCCAGTCGATATGACGCAGCACAATCGTGCTGTGTATCCGAATCCGCAGCAAATCGTTGACGATAAAACCAAAGCCATGCCCTTCTGCCATTTCTGCAAACGGTAACTCATTGACATATGCTTCATTAATATAAAATTTAGCCAAATTGGGAAGCTGAACGATTTGAAGTTCATTAAGTGCTTTTTCACCCAAGCGTAAATAAGGGGATGGGGCCCAAGGCAAAACAGTTGACCACTTACCGGCTCTCACGCGCCGAATACGATAATGCCCATTGCGACTAATTTCAAAACTGAACCCATTCTCCTCATCCTGACAGCGCCAAATGAGTCCGTATCCTCCTTCCAGACCAGATACTCGCTCTAGCACCGTGTGAATCTTGTAGGCTTGTTGCTCATCAATAATTAACGGTTGCCACGTTGTCCAATAATCATTAAAACGACGGTTTTCGAAGATGTAGGCATAATCCCCGTCTTCAATGCGTAGCAGGGCGTGCTCATCATCTCGGGTTTCCCATTTATTGTTATTGTCTAAAAAAGGATCGTGAAAAATAGGCATAGGGTTCAGTTGATCATTGTTTATATTGTCACATTATAAAGGGTGCGTATGCTCTATTCAACGGTTAAATCAGTGGAATTCCGACACACAGCGGTTCGGATATTGGTATATTGGTTTATTTAATTGGCCTAACGGCTTATCTCTTTTTACTTTTCACTCAATCTCATCCTCCTCATTGAGCCAATACAGCCCTTTCTCCCGCTTCATGACTTTGTGCTCGATCATCGCGCGGCGCATCCAAGCAACATCATCATGAAATTCAATAAGAACGCGATTAACTTCAATCTCTTGGTATTGGCGACCGGGCTCAAATTCTTTGCCAAGATGGCGCAGAATGATGAGCTGCTTCTTTTTCTGGGCCGGGATTTGTTTGATACGGCCGTGTTTGAAAAATATCTGCAGCACCTTTTGCTGGTACGCATCCACCTTGACATTGGCCCTTAAATCAGGCTGAGGTAGGCGAATCACTTCGTCCAGCGACCGCTTCAAAACATCCTTAGCCAGCGAATACGTTTGATAATATTGATCCTTTCGTGTTTCCAGTAGCCCTGCTTCAGCCAGCTTTAACAGGTGATGAGATACCGTGGCTGGATTAAGCCGCAAAATCTCGGCTAGCTCCTCACCATGACGGGGTTTGGTCAGCACCAAATTCATAATCAGTAGTCGCATCGGATGACCCAATGCTTTAAATAGCTGAGCGCGCGCCTCAAGATTCTGCTCTTTTTCTGATTTGATGTTTTGTTTATTCATTGTTCCATCTCTCATTGGTGGCGTAATTTTTGGCAGCCGCAAAAATTCCTTGGGCATGTTTAAACATGCCCATTTGGATATGGAATAGCTTTACCTTATCTTTATCATCCATTGCTTTTGCCACTTCAAACTCTTTTTCTATTTGTTCAATGGAATAGTTGGTAATGTATAAAAATGCAGCCTCTAACCGTTCCATTTCGGTCATGACCGCTGCATTTTCCACTTTTATTCCAGCAAATTCATCCATTCTGCACCTCAGGCTTGAAATCAAATTCAAAATATTAATTTGACATTTATCAAATTGAATTCTAGACTTTATCTCAAACAAAGTCAACCAAAGAATACAGATTATTATGTTGAAACAGTTTGAATCAAACGCATACGGCCGTATTCTCCCACTCCTGCAATGTTATGAAGGACAAGACCTATACGCTCAAGGAATTATCAGTGGCAAATACGATGGCAAGGTATTGGTGGACAATGACCAAAACCCAACTAGTGCCTTTGTCCTTAAAGATGGGTGGGGCAACCTATTGGGGAATTCAAACAATTCGGCATTCAATGCGGCTCTGAGTAATGGGCTCACTCAAAAAAAACTAATCGATGAAAATCAAGCCGCCATTTTTATTGTTGATCCGTCTATCAGTTGGCTTGAACAACTACAAGCCTTAATTCCGCATCGACAACCGATTGCAGAACCGCGAAAAATTTACGCGGCTCACGAGCCTTGCCCAATCTCGCCCAACCCTGAAGATTGTGAAATCTGTTTTATAGACGAATCATTGCCTGAACAGATTGATGGCAAGCTACCTGGTGATGTGCAAAAGGTTTTAGAATTGCGCCACAAGTCGACCGTTCCTGATAATTCTGCCTTTGGGTTTGTGGTGAAAAACGGCCGTTCTTGCATTGCCTGGGCGGTCGTCGATTTCATTGTCGGCACGGAGGGCGAAATTCGGCTTGTCACTGAGCAGGCGCATCGGCAGCAAGGGCACGCAGCGCGCGTCTCAGGAACAGCGATCAATTACGGGCTGGCGCATGGGCTAAAAAGAATAAGTTGGAATGTCTCTGACAAAAATATCGGTTCAATCCGAACGGCTGAAAAGCTAGGGATTACCCTTGCAGAAAGTTCGATGGAATACATCCTCATCTTTCCAGAGGTAGGCTATTTTATCAATTTAGGCTTTAGTCATTTGGATAACGGCCGTTATACACAGGCCCTTCAAACGACCAAACAAATGATTGACTCTGGTGAACAGATTCTTATGCAGTATGGGTACTTCCTGGCCGGCGCAGCTCGGGCAGGATTAGGAAAAAACGACAAAGCCTTAAAGCTCCTCAATTTGGCGATTGATAATGGTTTTTCAGACAAAGGGGAGTTTCAAAGCTGTCACCAACTTACACCACTACATTCTCACGCAGAATGGGATCAGCTCATCAACCGATTAACCTAAGCTCACATTTTGGGCTCACTTAAATATTGTTCAACAATCCAAATGTGGGCATCGAGTGGCGTACTGGCAAAGCCGACAAAGCCATCCTTCACGCTTGTATCAATAAGACGATACCCATCTTCACCTTGAAAATGTGCAAAATCATAAGGTGCTTCTTCCAATACGTCTTCCAAGCGCCTGCCATCCAGCAAACGATTCAGCTTACGTTCTTTTATTTTAAAAAACAGCCGGCGTTTAACCGTATCGTACAACCAAAAAATGCCAAAAATGAAAAGTAAACATACGATTAGAAAGCCTATTAGCTGTAAAGAATCAGTCATAATTTTGATAGCAACCTGAATTACCTAAATCCATGGATTGTCAATAATCTGACTCTGCTCCACACGATCTGAGCAGGTCATATAATGTGAGGATAAAATGGAACGGATAAATGTCAACGATTTTTCTGAAATCGAAGCAGATTTTTTAGAACGTGTCAACAAAATGGTTTGGTGCAATGTGGCCACCGTTGACCGAAAAGGCCGACCGCGCTCTCGTGTCCTACACCCCATTTGGGAAGGCTCAACCGGCTGGATTTTGACTTGGCGCAATACGCTCAAGTCAAAGCATCTTGCTGAAAATCCTCATGTGTCGCTGGCTTATGTCGCAGAGCCTTTAAAACCAGTTTATGCAGATTGCACAGCCGAATGGATCGATGATGCGCAAACGATCGAATACGTTTGGAAATTATTCAAAGCGGCACCTGAACCGCTTGGCTATGATCCGGGGCTTATTTTTGGAACGCAGGAGCACCCCAATTTGGGGTTGCTAAAATTAACCCCGTGGCGCGCTGAAGTGTATACGATTGCTGTTGACACGAAGATCTGGCATCAAGCGGTATGACTTGCGAGATTTACTAAGCCCGCTTGCGTATACTTAAAGCCACACGCGCTGTAAACTGGCAAAAGATGGGGTTCAATTAAATATTCAATCATAAGATGTCTAAAAGCTGGGCCAGTCGAGCAAGTCCTTTTTCAAGCTCAACGGCCTCACCACCACCCACGCCAAGCCGAATGTGCTGCGGGCATTCATAAGCCGTGCCGGGAATGAGAAAGGTGCGATACGGCCGTTCCAACAATTTCTTGGCAAACGTTTCACTATCCATTTCCAAATGCAGGCGACAAAGGCCGATCAAACCAGCAAACGGCCGTTTCCAACTCAGCTCAGGCCGTCTTGAAATAAACTCATCTAACAACGCTAGGTTCCGACGCCCATCTTGCTTTGCGCTCTCAATCGCTCTGGCATACCGCTCTTCCCGCAGAGCGATTTCTGCGATTAGCTCCCCCATTACGTTCATAATTTCACTTGAATTCTCGCGCAAAATGACCCCATCCATAATCACCTGCGGATCTCGGCAAATCATCCAGCCGGTTCGCAAACCCTGTAGTCCCAGCGCCTTGGAAACACTGCCCGTCGTAATCCCACGTTTGTACAGGCCAGCGATCGAAGTAACGCGTTCTCCTGCCCACTCTAAACCCGCATACACTTCATCGACCAGCAAATAGGCCCCAACTTGATTCGCTAGGTTTGCGATCTCTTCTAACTCCGCTTTGCTCAACAGTTGGCCGGTTGGGTTATTTGGATTGGTTAGAAAAATAAGCTTCGTTTTTGATGTAATGAGGCTTTCAAGCTCAGCCATGTCAAAGCGCCAATCCTGCTCCTCTCTGCGGGTCAACCGTTTTATCGTTGCCCCAATCGCTTCACCCAGCACAAACGGCTGCGGCCAGCCTGGGGTTTCAGCAATAAGCTCGTCGTCCGGCTGAACAAGCTGGGTAATGGCTAAAAAGTTTGCTTCCGCTGCGCCAGCCGTAATCAACACATCATCTGTTGTGCAGAATCCGCGCAGGTTGGCTCGATCAATCACATTTTCCCGCAGCGCATTTAAACCCTGAAACGATTGATTGGACCAATCCAGCGGGAATTCTGGGTCAAGATCATCTAAAAACGCCCCCAGTTTGGGCGATGTCGATAAGGAAAACCCTAAGACGGCGTCGGGCTGAACGGCCGTTGTCTCTAGCAGATATTCAAACAGTTTGTGAATTTTAACTTTCATAGATGATGACTCTTTTTTGTCCTCAGCTTTGGCTGATGTATAACTCACGCTATGGACAGCGTGAAACGATTATACATCTTGGACTTTGGTTTATTTGAAGTGCATGAAAACGGCCGTGTTATTGGCATTCCCGGCTATCTCATTCAGACGCATGATGAGCAAAACATCTTGGTCGATACAGGATTTCGCAAGGAATATGCGGTTGATGCTGAGCAAGCATCACAAGAGGATGCTCTGGGTGCATTTGGAAAGGTTATCTCACTGACTGAAGAGAATTTGCCGACAGCTCAACTCGCCAAAACCGAGCTTACCCCTGCCGATATCAATACGCTCATCATGACGCACACTGATATTGATCACGTCGGTGGTCTTGGTGATTTCCCACAGGCTAAGATTGTGATTCATGCGGATGAACGCGCTTTTGCCACGCCACGATACTGGAACGGCCGTTCCCCCATTCCCTGGCCTCAAAACGATTACCAGCTCATCAAAGAAGATACAGATTTCGCTCCCGGTATCACCCTGCTTTCCACGCCGGGCCACGCCCCCGGCCACCTCTCTTTGCTGATAAAGCTGCCGGAAACAGGTTCCGTTTTGCTTATTGGTGACGCCATTTCACGTCCAGCTGAGTTAAAAGAAGGGTTTGGTGGCGCATGGAATGAAGCCCTAGCCAAGCAAAGTGCGCTCAAGCTGATGGCCATCGCCAAAAAAGAAATGGCGTTCGCTGTATACGGGCACGATCCTGAGCAGTGGCCCACCCTCAAAAAAGCACCTGATTTTTATGCATAAAATGGTTTTGCCCCCGTTATTCACAATTAATTGTCCAACAATACTTTGCCCCTGCTCAGCACAGGTTCAGCAATTAATTATTTGATGGGGCGGAAGACGCCACAGCGGGTTCGTCTCTACAACATTTTATCGTTCAACTCCTAACATCTCGGCCTTGATTTAGCACGATCACATTTCCGCTTGAACAATCCCCAGCTGGAGAAACCAAAAAAGCAACCCATGCCGCAATCTCTTGTGGCTGCATCGGTTTGCCTCGAGGCATGCCCGCAATCGCGTCAGCCAGCACGTCAGGCGTAACGGTGTCAAAAAGGTCGGTCTGGGTCATGGCAGGAGCAATAGAATTAACGGCGATCCCTTTTGTCGCATATTGGCGAGCCAAATGTTTTGTTACCGTGTCGAGCGCTGCTTTACTCGCCCGATAATGAGCTGGGTCAAAGACTTCAAAGTTATACGCCCCATTTGACGAAATATTGATGATTTTCTTGATGCCCGATCGCGCTAACATAAGTGGAATAGCGTGCTGGCAACAGTAAAAGGCGCTATCAAAGTTGATCGCCATCTGCTGTCGAAATTCTTCTGGGGAAATATCGACAAAATCGGTTAAAAAGCAAGTCCCAGCGTTGTTAACCAGCACATCTAGCCCCCCAAGCTCATCGCCGACCCTGGCAAACAGTTCAGCAACTTGCTCAACGGCCGTTAAGTCCGCCACGTGCGGCACAAATGGCAACTGCTGATTTTGTAGGGAAACGGCCGTTTCAGCCAAAACCGATTCGTTGACATCCACCCCCACAACTTGATAGCCATCTGCCAGCAACGCCTCACTAATCGCTCGCCCAATGCCGCGAGCAGCACCGGTAATAACGGCCGTTTTCATACTCATTTCTCTATCTCCTCGTGTAGCCTTTTAGCTTGTCAGCTACTTAGCAATTCAGATTGTCAGCACTTCAGCACTTCAGCTAGCAGACCATTGAAACACCTCAACAAATGCCTCCCTCTACACTCTACACTCTAGCTCTAGCCCGTCAGCTTGTCAGCATTTCAGCACTTCAGCACTTCAGCTAGCAGACCATTGAAACACCTAAACAAATGCCTCCCTCTACACTCTAGCTCTAGCTCCTAATGAGTTACAATCTCAAATACAACCTCTTTCTCATTCGCCACAAGCCGCCCGGTCCCCCCAATCGGAAATGTAAATTGCGGGGTTGTGTGTCCAAAGCTAGCCCGTGCAATTACGGGAATGTGATTGAGTTCCGGTTTATTTTTAACCGTTTCAACAAGCGCGTCCTCCTCCACATTCGACCCTTTTTGGAATTGCCCAATCACAATACCGCGCACCGATTCAAAATCAGGCTGGTGCATAATCGATTGCAGCAGGCGGTCGAACGCGGCCAGATGCGCTTCATCATCATCTTCAAGCAGTAAAATCGACTCTTTGAGGGATGGCATAAAAGGGGTGCCGTGCAGGAGTGGAAACGTGCTTAAGTTACCGCCCAAAATTGTTCCCCCAGCTTCGCCTTCATTGATTAGCAAATATCCTTCGTTTTCAATGAAAGTGCGTTCTTCTTGATCGCGGAACCACATATCATCGCTCCACGTATCCGCTTGTTCTACCCGATATACCCCCTCTTGCATCACACACTGCTTGAACATGTCGATCGTGTATTCAACCCCTTTTTTCATGCCCAATGTTGAATAGTGAGGACCAGAATAAGTGACTAATCCTGTTTTGGCATAAATTGCATTCGACAAAGCCGTAATGTCTGAAAAGCCGCAGATCACTTTGGGATTGGCACGAATAAGCTCGTAATCAAGATGGTGCAAAATTTGGTTTGAATTGTAGCCGCCTAATGTGGTCAGAATGCCGTCGACCGCAGGATCAGAAAACGCCTCATGTAAATCGGACACCCGAGAGGCTACTGATGAAGACCTAAAGCGGTTTTGCTCTCGAGCATGCTGGCTGAACGAGACTGAAAACCCCATGTCCTGCCAGCGGGCCGTTGCCATATTTTGTGTCTCTTCGGGAATGGCGGCTAGGGTTATGGCCGGAGAGATCACCCGAATGTGATCTCCTTTTTTAAGCTTTTTAGGAATGATCATTTTGAACCCTGTTTATTGATATATTTTTCAGATCGTGTTTGGAGCAAATAGGTTTTATAGAAAGACAAGAACGTAAACTTATTAAAGTTAGGTGATTTGAGCCTGCCTTTGACAAGCTCAGGCACCGATAAAATTGGGCTTAGGATGAATCTTTAACCAAGCGCGTCTAAGGTGCTGCTTCGTCCCATACGGCCGTAAATTCCTCCACAAAAAAGTTAGCAAACGTTGTGTCTTTAACAATCATCACGTTTTCATCGTTTCGGCGGTTGGCGTTTTCGCTAAAGTTAAAGGAGCCAAAGATAACGGTTTCAAAATCAACGATGATGATTTTATGATGCATAATACGGCCGTTGCCATCCTGCCGTACCTCTAAATTAGGCAAGCCCGCATCTCGCATAGGGGGATAATAGCTAAACGTGGTTTCAGAGCCAACCGTTTCAAAAACGCCCTGCACCACCACGCCTGAATCAGCCCGGCCCAGAATCGCTTCACCGACCCGTTCATCCGTAAAAGAAAACGCCATAAACAGGATGGATTCTTGAGCACGAGCCACCGTACGGGCGATGATGGGGGCAATATCTTTTTCGGGGCCAAAGTAGTTTTCAATTTCAACCCCTTGAATAATCAATTGCTCATTTGGCGTATTGACGGGTGAATCAGGGCCAAACTGCTGCTCGTTGTACATTTCGTCCATTTCGGCGGTGTAGTTGGCAGCCAAGCGGGGGGAATCAAAAATGAGCATATTGTTGTTGTTACAGTATGAGCCATTCGTCGTGAAGTTCATTGAGCCGACCCAGACGTAACGGCCGTCTATCACTGCAAACTTATTGTGCATCAACGCCGACCGCTTATCCTCAATGACGCTAATGCCGTTGCGACGCAGGCGATTGATAGCAGACTCATCCGCATTATCCTCATCGGTCACCACCCGCACCTCAATTCCGCGCTCTTCCAAATCAATGAGCGCATTCACAATCGACTCCAAATTAAGTTCAAAAGCGGCAATATCAACGCGCACTTCAGCTTCGGAGAACGATTCAGCAATAATCTCATCCACACCCCCAAACCGCTGATCTTCGGGAGCGCATACAGGATCAGTGAAATAAATTTCATACCAATCTTGGGAGAGGGGGTCTGAGCTAATCGGGGGTAACTGGGAGGGGATACCGCTATTATCTCCAAAGGAGCCATCTTCATTTAAACCTGATTCTTCGATAAGATCGGTCCCAAAAATAATGGACAAAATTCCCAAAATGACGAGCAAAATTGTCCCCCAAATGCCTGCATCTCTTTTTTTCATCCAAAATCCTCAGAAGCGTCTCATCTAGTCAGCCGGTCAGCCGGTCAGCTTCAATGCTTTCTGCTGGTTGATTATTATTCAATCTAGCTGAAATGCTGACTAGCTGAAATGCTGACTAGCTCTCTTCTTTGTAGGCGTAAATGATCGCCATGATGTGTTTGAATAGGTCATCAGAATCGGCCGTATTTCGGACAGATTCATATTCTGCGTAAGCCAAACGGTACGCTTTACGATTGTTATTGCCAGTGAGCCAGTACAAATTTTTACCCAAACGGACGGCTCGATCGTTCACGATATCTTCGTTCTCATGCTTGCCTGGCTGTGCCATCAGCTGATTGACAAGCGTCATGATCAGAGAAACGGCCGTTGCCTTATTATCCAGCAGTTGGGTCACTTCTCCATCTGATTGGTCAACGGTTTCTTCAACCCAGCGCTGCAGAGCAGCCATGCCCCAATCGATCAGCTCATTGGCCTGATCGTCAGTTAAAGCTTCACGTAATTTAGGTGTGGATGCAATTGGCTCACCATACTGCCGTAACCGCTTGCGAGTGATTTCTTGTGGTGTCATATGTAAGTATAGGTCGGGGGTTGGGGATTAGAATAATTGGTTATTTGTGATTAGTTATTGGGAAGGTGACTTATTACTTTGTTACCAAAGTTTTCAAGTATTCCTTCTCTGGAAGAAGTTTAATTGTCTTTTGTAACGGAATACTTATCATTTCGAGTTTTTAATCTCCCAATCTCCTAATTACGGATTCTCCAATTACCCAACCTCCGGTTCCTGATAGGCTGGCAATTCTTCGATCGAATCACCATCTTTAAATAAGTGATGGGGTAACCAGGCAACGCCGAAAACGGCCGTATCAATATCCTTCTTATACGGCGTCACTGCGATTTCCGTCACATCTTCAACAATCGTGTCCCATGCCAACTCCAGCTCTTCCAACGCATCTTCAAGCTCTTGTTGGATATCTTCAAGCTCCTGCTCAAACGATTTAATGGCGTCTTCTGACTCTTTGATGTCTGATTTCGCCTTTGAAGTCATGCGCCGCTTGCTGATGGAACCAGACACACTGCGCCGTTTTCCGGTAAATAAGCCAAATAAGGTTTCGGCATGTTTCACCATCTCTTCTTGTCTGCGGGATTGGAATTCCGCTTGGTCTTCTTCAAGCTCTCGCTTTTCGCGGGAGATTTTGCTTTCAATCGAGGTCATTTTCTTTTTGTAGCGCGCCTCTATCTTCTTGGCTTCAACCTTCATCTTTTCTTCTGCGGCCTCTTCGCACATATCGGCAAACTTCTCATCTGACACATCTGGGCCGCCAAAGATTTTGAGCTTCTCGTTTGATTTAACGCTCACCTCAGCTGAACGGTACACCCAGTCCACAAAGTCTGTTTTAAGCGACCGAATCGCTTTGCCCTGTGACAACGGTTCTTCGATGGTTGTGAAACGGCCGTCTTTCACCGGCAGGCGATCAAACTTGCGATCGTCCATCATCCCAATCTGATAATCCTCCCAGCGCACATTGCCTCGGCGGTCTGGTTCATACACCAGCACCGATTGGGTTGTCTCTAAATCGAGCCCATATTTGCGCTGCAAGTAGCGAATTTCAGCTTGAGCCAGCAGCACGGGCCGATACAGCGTTGCGACTTTTTCAGCCGATTGAGAGATGGAACGGCCGTGTTTATTAATTGCCTCCTGCTCCGACAAATTCAGCGGCAAGAAATACTCTGCAATGCCTGATGGGACAGCTGGGCGGGTTTCAGAGCCTTCAAGTTCTAGTTGGGGATTAGGGGTTGGGGGTTGGGGATTAGGGATTGGGGATTGGGGATTGGGGATTGGAGATTGGGTAGCTGAAGCAGGGACGTTATCTGTTTGCGGTTGACTGCTTGTTGATTGTTCACCTGCTCCTGCCAATTCATTTAATTCACCAATTCGATTGCGGGTTACGGGTCCGGCCAAATAGTTCATCGCCCAGCGGGTTTGGAACAATTCGGGTTGTTTTTCGTGGACATTGCGCAGCAAAAAGACCCGTTTTCCCAAACCCGAGATCAGCTTGTCGTACGTTTTAGTATCTAATCCACCGGGCACGGCCGAGGCGAGACCGTCCAACAAGCGAGCTTTGTCTTGCTCAGTGCCCAGCTTGCCAATAAACCAAGTCCCTGCATTTGATAACGCTTTGTAATCAATATCGACGGGATTTTGGGTTGCCAACACCATGCCCACTCCAAAGGCCCGCGCTTGTTTCAGCATGCGCAGCATCGGCTCTTTTGAAGGTGGATTACCAATTGGTGGCAAGTAGCCAAAGATTTCATCAAAATAAACCAGCGCCCGCAGCGAGGTAGTTCCTGATTGAGAACGCATCCACGTTTCCACGGCCGAATAAAGCAACGTCACAAAAAACATCCGCTCGGCATCGTTGAGATGGGCAATGTAGAAAATCGTGTGTCTTGCTTTGCCATCGGGAGTGTACAGCATATTTTGAATGTTAAGCGGTTCCCCTTCAATCCATGCCTGAAAAGCTGGGGAGGCCAGCATATTGTTCAACTGCATGGCTAAACCAAAGCGGTCATTTTCAGGAAAGAAGCGATTGATATCAAACACGCCTAATTTTTCAAAAGGGGGTGTTTGCACCTGCATGATAAGTTCACCAAGGTCTAAACCTTTGCCTTGGCTCCACGCCGTTTCAAAGATGTTCGATAATAAAATGTGTTCACGTGAACGAACTGGGTCAATATCCTTGAGGCCAATCAAGCCTAGCAAAGCGGTCACTGTCCCTGAAATTCGCTCTCGCAGCACTTCCCGATTGGCTTCCCACGGAATTTCTGGCGCCGCTAACGACGCCAAGATACTAACAGGTAGGCCAGAATCTGAGCCGGGAGTAAAAACAGAAAAGCGAACGCTATCTTTTAAGGCTTTAATGCGCTCGGGCCCGATTTCCCATGAGGCGAGTCCGTTACGCCATAAATCGGCCGTGTCTTGGGCAGCTTGCTGAACAGTTTTACCATCTCGACGCGCTTCATCTGCATTGACCCAAGGCTCAAAGTCTGTGGGCGCAAGGTTAGGAAAGTGGAGTAAGGCGTTGGTGATATCCCCTTTAGGATCAATCATAATAGCCGGAATGTTATTGAGGGCTGCCTCTTCAAGTAGATCAATACAAAGACCCGTTTTACCTGAGCCGGTCATCCCCACAACAACACCGTGCGTCGTTAAATCATCCGGATCATACAGGTGGGGAGTTTTAGACGTTTCACCATTGGCAGGGTCTACTGTTCTTCCTAAGTAAAATTTGCCATCTGTATCAATCATTACGTTGTCCTTGAGCTTCGTACGCGTGATGAAAGTTTATATGAATCATCTTCATCACCTTAGAAATTTTTTACAGTGTTTCGCTCAACCAAAATTCGATGCGAACTTACGATGTGAAACACTCAGTTTATGCTACCTGTATCTATTTAGTTTGACAACAAAATTAGGGAAATGTCACGAATAAAAAAACATCGTAAGTTTTTAAAAACTTACGATGTTTCAAGTCGCTAAATCTACAGTTTGAGAAACGGCCGTTTTTGCTTCATGATGCCTACTAATTTGGGGATATACGCTCTGAGCTGCGCCCAGCGTATGAGTTCACGCATCTTGTCTCGTTTTGTTTCACCGGGCAAATTCTCATCATCAATCCCCATCTCAAACAAAATCTCATTCAAGTCACTTTCACTAAAATAGCTATCTAGCACTTGAAGCAGCATCACACCATCCGGCAATGGTTCATTTTGCTCTCTCTCATGAACAAGACGGTCGAGGTTGAGACGCAGCCACTCCTTAAACAGCGGGGAAAAAAACTGATTGGGCGGGAAGAGAAGCCCACGTTCCACAAGCTGGCGTAAAGCATTCTGTTCACCCGTTTCAAAAATATCAAAATCATTTTTCAAGATTTGCACCAGCAGATCCTGCTCCTGCTGGCTAGAATATTGCCAAAACGCTTGGAAATGGTGCTGGCTGCGATCGTAAAATTCATTATCAATCGGCTCAAAATCAACCACGTCTCCAGCAATCGTCTTTTTGGCAATAAATAGTTCACTGCCATAGCTTTGCACTAAAATCGGATGTCTACCCGTTTGCGTCAGTAAATGTTGCCGTTCAGCTTCAGTAAATTGTATAGGCGAATCCGCTAACTTTGAGTCTAAAAGCGTGAGTACTGTTTCTTCTGTAAACGGCTGGAGGCGATCAAACACAAACGGATTGTGAAAAGGTGAGCCAATATCTGAGGTACCGTACACTGGCTGAACGACTTCATTTAACGGCCGTCTTGTGGCGGTCACTAAGGCAATCGGACGCGGGTAGGTTGATCGGGACGACGGCATAACGGCCGTTAGTGCCGTCCGCATAAACGCCAAAAATGCCTGTACTTCTTGCGGGTCGTTGAGTTGGCCTGACCAAATGATATGTGAAAACTCATCCAGCAATAGCGTGAGCGTTTCCCCATCTTGATGCATTCGTCTGAGCAAGCGGCGAATGTCGCGGTCTTTGATTGGATTAACCCCAAGCAGGCGTTCAATTTCATCAATCACGCGATTAGACACGACCGTCTCGCTAAGCTGTTCCAGCACTTCAAGCCAAAAGAGGTGCCGATTAAAGTTCGTGGTGAAGATTTGGCAGTCAATAAAGATGACGTGGTGTTTGTCAAGCTCTTCAACGTAATCTAAGCGCAAATCTTCCTGCATTAAAAAATAAAGCAGGGAAGTTTTACCAACGCGTCGATCGCCCCACAGCGCCACGCTAGAGCGAGAACGGCCGTATAGACGATCCATCATAAAATGAACGGTGCTTTTACGGCCGTAAAAATCTCTAGGTGTAACAGGGGTGCCAAAAATAAAAGGATTTTTCATAATAAAAGGTTCATCTAAAATCATATGCTCCGTCCCACTGCCTGAATAGAAAACAAAAAGCCCTTACCATTAGAACTGGTTTTTTCACGTTTATGTTCCCCATATGGCAGATCACGCTCATCATTTTTTAATTTATAACGACGACTCATGATTAAGTGTTCCGAAGTAGCTAAATTGAAAACCTTGTTAGCTAAAAGCTTCGGAACCTCGAGGAAACGAAGTGTAAAGCCAGCGTTTTATTCAAAGCAGGCATTTCGTTTCACATAAGTGTTCCGAAGTTTCTAAACTGAAAACCCAGCTAGACAAAAGCTTCGGAACCTCGAGGAAACGAAGTTTAAAGCCAGCGTTTTATTCAAAGCAGGCACTTCGTTTCACTCAACCTACTCGGTCGGTATTGAATCGTAAACACAGCGGAAACCCGTCACCAGATTACCACTAGGTTCATGCCCCGTGTGTAAAGCTGGGTCAACGACCGTTTTACCAAATGCATCCGTGTAGTGAGCGCCACCTCGATAGACACGACGGCCATCCCAAGATTCATTCGGCCCTTGCGGGTTATTTGTTTCATTGCTAAATTCTGGTGCGTACCAATCGTTTACCCATTCCCAAACGTTCCCAGCCATATCATACGCCCCAAAAAGGTTTGATTCGTATGACCCCACTTGGACGGGTCCGGTTTTGTCTGTATCAAAATTAGCTAAACTGCTGTCGGGCGGGTCTTCACCCCAGGGATAGGTTTGTGAGCCATGAAGTGGGTCCCAGCGAGCTGCTTTTTCCCATTCGGCGGCGGTCGGTAAACGGCCGTTGCGCCAGCCACAATACGCCTTCGCCTCATCCCAGCTCACATTTAGCACAGGGTGATGATCAAATTCTGGATTTTCAAAATAATCTATTTTTTCATAAGCACTCGTGTCATTTGGGGCAGTGCACCAACCATCCGACATACAGTCCAAATATTGACCATTGGTCACTTCATAAGCATCTAGAAGGAAATGATCAGTGCTCACTTCTTGGACTGGCGCTTCATCTCCAACTTTTAACTCACAATCGGAATTGTATTTTTCGCAAAGGGTCAGCATTTCATCAAACTCACGCCCGCGCTGAAAACTGCCTGACGGTACATAAACAACGTCTATGCCTTGACTGGGTTGCCAACTAATTGGAGCTTCAAATGTTCCCTCTGCAATAGCCCCTTCAAAGAAGGATTCGGCATTAGCCATGTCATCATTTTCTATGAGCAGAATAACGCCCGACAAGAAATTGAGCGCGCCATAATCTTCAAAGACAATAGATTCAGCCAATCGAACAAGCTGATTTTGCTCAATTTCAGTTAACGCCAGTTGAACAAACGCTTCTACATCCCCAACATCAAGCTGATCTTTTGGGTTAAACAGCATCTCCCGATCAAATTGAAACTCAACGCCATTATTAAAAACAAGCCTCGCTTCAATGTGTCCAGATGAATAATTTCCAATTAAGACAGCGCCAGACCCAGACTCTTCAGCCAGGGATAGCGCTGACTCATAATCAGAGGTTCGGGATAAGGGTAATGACCCTACATAATCAGCCCACTCCTCTTCATTCATTGTTTCAAAAGCAATATCTGAATAAGCTTCTTGTAACGCTACGGTAAATGAGCGTTCAGGAGAAAGCGTCACCAGATCGGTTGTGGCAAAAGGGGCAATAATAATTTGCACATCACCAGATGCCGCCAATGGCACAATGCTCGCTTGTTGGGTGGGGGACATCAGGTTTGTTAACGTTGGGATAGCATAAATAACCAAAAGAATTAAGACAATCAGAACCAGAGAAAGCACTACCCCGTAACGAATGCGGCGGAACCACTGTTCCTTGTTTTCTTCTTGATTATCAAGAGCGGCCCGAATCTCATCCATGTGAATTTGGCGGGTGGGACTATCCACGATTTCATTGGCTCTTTCAAACTTGCTAATCGCCTCTTGATACTTGCCTTCTTTTTCAAGAGAATGCGCCAGTTTATCATTTACTTTTGCTAGGCTTGTCTGCGCGCCTTCAGGATTCAGGTCGTAGGCCAGTTGATAATAATCATGCGCTTGGCTTAGCTCATTTTTTTCTTCATATGCTTGGGCCAGCCCCATATTGGCCCGAAAATGATTCGGGTTTGCCGTAATCGCCCGCTGGTAATCTTCAATTGCTAAATCGATTTCGCCGCTGCGATGCGCATCAACAGCATTTTCAAAATATCGCTTAGCTCGGGGGCTAATCTCTTCAACATCCAGCATCGCTTTCGATACCGGATGTTCAACCTGAACCCATCGTCGTACTAAGTCTACCGAAAAGCGGTAACCTGATGATGTTTTCTGTAATATTTCCCACTTAACCAACAGTGATGGCGCGTTTGTAACCTCAAGCCCTAAAAAGTTAAGCTTATGCTTTTCAAGAACCTGATTAAATGCCTCAGTCGAGGCCAGCCCGCTTTCACCGCCAGCCTCAGCAATGGCTGACATGACGAAACGCTCGGCCGGTGGCAGCGCATCCCAAAACCATGAAAGTCCACCCTGACCTGTTTCAATTGCGCTATCAATCACCCATTCAACATCCTTGGCCGAAATATGGGTATTTTGACGCTGACTAAACGTGCGGTAAAGCTCAAAGCACAGCAGCTGCATAAAATAAGGATGGCCTGATGTCAAATTGATAAGGGCATGGATTGCCTCTTCAGAAAAGGAGAGTTGCCCTTCAGAAGGGTCAACGATGAGTTCGCGAGCATCTACCTCATTTAGGTACCCTACTTTTCGAGAAGGGGCCTGTTTAAGGATAGATTGAAAGTTTTGTGGTAGTTCAGTTAATCGACGTCCTACCACAAATATGAATCCTATTGGTAAATCCACATTGAGCAGGTCACGCAGATAGTCAAACAAACTGAGCGCGGCCGCATTGGGCATGATGCGCTCATCTTCGCTGAGATCATCAAATTCATCTAAAAGTAACAAAAGGGGGCGATTACCCAATCGGGCAAAAGCAGACTCTAAAAAAATTCGAAACTGACGCGCCTCTCGAAACTCTTCTGGCAAATCAAGACCAACCGTATCAGCAATTTGCTCAGCGATTTCATACAAGGCTAAATTCAACGGCCGATTTGCCTGGCCCATTAAATCAAAATAAACAGGGTGATATTCGTCACTTAATCGGCGCTGAAGTTCAAGTAAGAGAGACGTTTTACCAATGCGACGCTGACCATAAAATACAACAACGCGCTGCAGGGGTGGATTTAGCGTGTCTCGCACAAATTTCAGCAAAGATTCACGGCCGTAAAAATAATTTGAACCTGGGATTGGCGTCCCAACAATATAAGGGTTATCGATTCTTATCATGTAGGTCTTACATTCAATTTTGCAATAGATATTTCAGAGCTGGCTGATTATGGTGAGAATTGACTGGAAGGTTTGCAAATCAAAAAATGAACTAGCTCCGTATTCCTAGCAGTATAACATAGGAAAGGTAAGCACAATATGAAATTAGCGTACAGTTATTTAGAGAAAATAGTACTACTGTTTCGTCTGCCCAAATTTGATGGATAAAGGGTGCTGCAAGGGCAAGTGAAACCTCAGATTCTATCTATTTCGATTCCCATCATTTGATGCTGAACAGAACAGGATGCTAAAGATCTTTTCTTGAGAAAGAAAAGAGCGCCAAGATGAGAATGATGACTGTGTAGGCAACAGCATATTGAATCATTAAATCGCTTGGCTGAGAGGAGACTGCAAAAGGGCCAGCAAAGCTCGTGGAGGTGGCAATTTGGGGCTGGAAAAGAGAAAGAGCTTTTTTCCATAAAATTTCGGTAGGCATTATGAGGCTGGTGGCGATGCCAATATCAACGGCCGTTTCATTTCGCAACAGCGACCCAATCTGCTCCACCCAGCCGCCAATAAACGCCAAGCCATACAGCATGAAAGCAAAAACCCCGTTGGCTAAAGTTGAAAGTCGGGTACCACCAAAAATAGTCACTGACAGAACCACAAGCCCCTGTAGCACCATAATGGCTAAACCATAGGCGATATTGTGCACAACGAGCCCCGAGCGAAGCGTAAAAATCAAGATCAACCCACCAGCTAGAAGAAGAACGTACAGCAGCAGTAAACCGGCAAACCCAACATATTTTCCTAACACAACTTCCCAACGATTCACCGGTTTCGTAATTAAAGTTTCAATGGTATGGGTGTCAATTTCGCTAGAAACGGCCGTTACTGACGTCAACACCGACATGATAATGATCAAGAAATTTACCACATAAAGTCCAGCGGATAGCAATAAGCCAGACACAATATCAAAGGTTTCTCCGACGATATTGCTCTCTTCCCATTCTAAGAAGATGTAGTGCGTCCCTATCCCAAAAATCAACAGAAAAAGAACCGCCATAATGCCACCGATCCATAAAATTCGGCGGCGCTGCGTTTCTTGGATTGTCAATTGAGCGATGATTAGTGTCGTCATAACGGTTTTCCGCAATCTACTTATGAATGCTCCTCTTGGCTTACAATTTTTAAAAAAAGCTCTTCCAAAGACAGCTTTTTAGGGGTCAATTCATACAAGGTATATTGATTCGTCATAATCCAGTTTGCCAGCTCGGGCAGTTTGTTTTCATGGGGAAGCGTCAGCTGATAACGGCCGCTAGCTGGAGAAAACTGCACAGTCTCATCCCACTCTTTTAACGCTGCTAATAACGTTTCATTAGGCTGGCCTACCCGGAGCGTCAGCTCAACCTTTTCAGGTCGATACGTATGCAAATCAATGGTGTCTAAGGTCTGTCCCTGTCGAATAAAGGTCACTCGGTCACACGTTTGCTCAACTTCGCTAAGGAGGTGAGAGTTGAGGAAGACTGTGGTTCCCTCCTCGCGCAAGTCGTGAATGATGTCCCGAACCAAGCGTCGCCCCAATGGATCTAATCCGGAGGTGGGCTCATCAAGAAAAACGAGCTTCGGGCTGTTAAGCAATGCTTGGGCCAGCCCAATGCGCTGGAGCATGCCTTTGGAAAATGCTTTAAGCTGGGTTTGGGTATTATCTGAGAGGCCCACCAAAGCGAGAAGATCAGGAATCGTATTTTGTCGCAGCGATTTAGACATGCCGTATAAACGACCATGTAAATCTAAAAACTCATGGGCCTTCAGCCATTCATGAAACCGGAAATGCTCAGGCAAAAAGCCAACTTCAGTTCGTGCTTCCCGATTACCAATTGGCTTGTTTAGTAAGGTGGCACTCCCTGAGGTCGGTTGGGTTAGACCCAATAGCATTTTGATAGAGGTCGTTTTACCTGCCCCATTTGGCCCCAAAAATCCAAAAATTTCCCCTTGCTTAACAGAGAGAGACAGATCAGAGACGGCCGTTTTTGAGCCAAATTCCTTTCGAAGCAGCTGGGTTTCAATTGCGACCATCACCAACCCCACGACTCAAACTGTTCCCGCCAACGGTGTCCACAAAACACACATTTATAAGAATGTTTCACAAACTGCGCTGGATCATGATAATAAACACTCGTTGCTTCCCGAATTCGATGAGGTTGAACGGGTTGAATCTCAACGGGTTCTAGTGCCTTCCATCGCAGACATTTCGGGCATTGCACTGGCGCAAATTTCGTATCGTCTTGCTCGAGCCGCTTTTTCTGAGCCTCCCCTCTTGAAGACACCATCAAGTAAGTTATTCCAAAAATAATAACCATGATTGAAATTAAGGTGACAAGCGGTTCGCTCATAGATCCTACCTTTCTATTTTAATTCGTTCGCTAATTCCAGCAGCGATGCCAAATCACCGGGGCTGGTTAGCATAAAAATATTTCCCTCTTTTTGCCACACTAAACCAGATTCACCATCAATTGCACTGACAAATAAGCCGCTTACACCTTGAACGGTTACCTCTTGAAAAGTACCGATATTGGTTGGAATAGGTAAAACGAGCGTGCTAGTCCAATCAATTTGCATTGATAGTCGATTCGCCTCTTCTTCGGAAAGTCCTAAGAGCTGAAGTAATGCCTGCCCTAGTGGAGCAGGATCAATACCCTCGGGATACTCAACGAGCGGGCTTTGGGTTTGTAAAAGCATTGTGCCATCATCCCAAGTTTGAGCGATGCCACTATAAACAAATATACGAATGTTGGCTTCATTAAGTTCTACTGGCAGTAAATTTGGATCAGCACCAGCCATCTCCAGAATTGCTTTACTGCTCTCAATATCGATAGTAAAGAGAGCACTGCCGCCGTCAGTGACGAAAATATCACTTGGCTGGGCTTGATTGGGTAAGGTAAGAATCTGTCGTACACCAGTGAGGCGCGTCGCTTCTCCTAAGCTATCAACGGCCGTTGCCTCACCCGGCTCGTCTACAAACTGTAGCTGTCCGGGCGTTAACCCCGACTGAGCAACTTGTTCTAATATCGCCAGCTGATCTGGTGATATTGAAATAGCAGCAAATTTTTGCACGCGGAAGTTGCCTAAAAAGTCGCTGGCCGCGGCTCTAAATGTTGGTGAAGTCAAGCCCGTTATGAACATCATTGCAACCAATACGGCCGTGAATGCCAACCGGCGCGACGGCGCAAATAAAAACGCCGCAAGGGTGTCCCAAAAAGACACCCCGTTCCGCTGCGCGGCAGGTTGCTCTATCTCACGATTGATACGACTCAGCATTACTTTTGCCGAGACGGGCCGGTCTTGCTCAGTTGGAGCAAGCGATCCTAATTGGTCTAAAACCTTCTGAACCTCATCTTCTTTTCTCATACGTTTTGGTCCCCTTCGTACACAGCTTTAAACGCTTCAGCCGCTCGTTTAATCAATGTACCAACAGAACTGGATGCAACGTTAACCGCTTCTGCACATTCTGCATAACTAAAGCCCATTTGTCTCATTAGCAACAATTGGGCATCTCGCTGGTTTATCTTGCTAAGCGCTTGGCGAACGGCCGTTTCTCGCTCTCGCTGCTCAACGGTTCTATCAACACCCGGTGACCCTTTAGGATCAGGCACAAGGTGCGCATCCCGTTTTTCTCGACGCTGATTGCTTCGCAGGGCGTTGTAACCGCTGTTCATTGCCGTTCGGTACAGCCATGCTCCAATATTGTGCTCACGCTGGGACATAAAGCGCTTTTCAAATGCATGTTTGTATAGCTTGACAAAGACCTCTTGTGTGATGTCTTCAGCTTCGGTGCGCGTGCCAACTAAGCGATACAATAATCCATAAACTCGATCGTAATGATGATGAAACAGCTGATCGAAGGAAGCTGTATCCCCAAGCGCTATGTTTTCAAGTAGTCGATTGTCACTTAATATCGTCACATCTTTATCCATACTATTCAAAGTTACCCTCTAAACACCAAAGATTTCTACTTTGTGACAAATACATCATTTGATAAATCTTTCGCATCGTGCATTTTTATGCAATAGTCAATTTACACGGGTTGAAAATCACAGCGGTTTACGGCCGTAAACCTGATCATACGAAAATTGCCAAGGCTGAGTATTGACCTCTTCTAAGCCAAAAGCTGTTAGCATCTGCTCAAACTGAGCTACATTTTTGTAACGACTGATAAAGAGCTTACCCTCCCAGCCTCTACGGCGGGTTACCATAAGGATGCCGCCCGGTTTTAACACCCGAACCATCTCTTGTAAAGCCATTTTATCTGACGGAAAAAATTCTAGCGATTCTAAACAAGTTACAGCATCAAAAGTTTGAGCCGGAAACGGTAAACCAGCAGCAGATTGTTGAATTAAGCTTGTTCGATATGGAAATTCAGACAGCTTTTGAGCCGCGAGCTGCAACATTCGTGATGAAGCATCTACCCCAAATACCTTTCCGTGAAAGGTGGGCTGTTCTAACAAGAGCGCGGGCACTCTTCCCGTGCCTGTTGCCACATCCAGCACGCGTGGAGCTGGTATCGCTCGCAGTTTATACAGAAGCGGACGGGCCACAAAGAATTTTTCCCATTCGGGATCAAACTCTTTAATTTCATCATACCGATGCGCTGTAAAATCATACAACCAAATAACGAGGCGAGAGCCTAAAAAAACACCTTCGGTTGAAATGATAAGCCAGTAACCAACGGTAAAGATAATGGCAATACTAAGTAGAATAATGAACCACATAAATAAAAAGCACTAGACCTTTAGAAATCTAGCGCTCATTTCTGTGATTGACAGAAAGTATTCTAAAAAAGATGCACTGCAAATCCTGTCAATCACCAAGTAAATCACAGCAATTGGGGCTGATTTAATTTTTAAAACTTTCCGTAATTTACATCAATAGTAGCAATAAAATTTGAAAAGAAAACCTACTTCTAAGGTCAAAGTTTTCTAGGTGTTTTTGTCAGCAACGGCCGTTTCGTCTAGCGGTGGCAGATGTGAGCCACCAAACAGCCGACGCACTTGTCTTTTAAGTTTAGAAATCCCATTTTCATGGTAAATTTCGCTTAGCTTACCAGCTAATTCAGCAAGATTTTTACTGGCGCCGTACTCTTCACGCAAACCTTTCCGATGCTTTGATAGCCAAACAAACAGATCTGACACCGTTCGGCCTGGAAATTCATCTAGCAAGGTGGACTCGCGAATAATTTGAACGGTCGGCAGGTACACCATTTCGTACCAAGCGGCGGCTGCATCAGGCAGGTTTACGGCCGTTTCATCAATAATTTCTAACTTTTGCTGAAGATTAAAAATTTGAGCCAATAGCTCTGCATACCGTCTCGGCGTCGTAAACTGAATATCGTAATTGGGCACGTTTTCTTTCAGTGACGTCCGTTCAAGAAAGCGCTCTTCCTCAAGGCGAATGAGCACATCATCAACCGCATCGTTTGCCTGGATTGATACAGTCTCAGGGAATTGCCACACGTGGGCTTCAATCGACCCCACGTCTAGCTGACGCCCAACTGAAAGGCGATGGTTCCCATCAACAACAAAATAGACATCGCCTACCTGATAGAGCTCAATAGGCGGCCACCCTCTCGATCTGGCTAAGACATCAACACCAATCCATCTTTCCTTGACACTGTCATCTAAAGGTAAAAATTGGCGTGTAAACTCTTTATAGCGGCCTACACTGCCCACAATTTGATCAATAGGCACATACTGAATGCCTTGATAGAGCGGGTTTTGTTGCCTGAGATAGGCTCGAATTTCATCAAAGGGCATCATCCGATTATCTTGTCCAGCCAATCGGGAGGATAGCTGGTTACGAACAGCTTGGCGTCTCGCTTTACCAAACCGCTCAATTGATGCGCTTCGAGAATTATTTACTGAATCATCCACGACGTCAGTTTATGAGATATGTCGAAGCAAATCAACAGGTAAGTTGTTACAATAGGGCAACTTTTATTTTGGTGAAATTAACAAGATGACAAAACTACATTTTCATTCCGATGTTCAGGAAGCAATTGAAAACAAACAACCCGTTGTGGCATTAGAAAGCACAGTCATAACACACGGCCTGCCTTATCCTCAAAATGTTGAGACGGCCGTATCGATGGAAACGGCCGTTAAATCAGGAGGAGCTACGCCCGCCACCATTGCCATTCTTAGTGGTGAAATCCACATTGGACTTACACGCGAGCAAATAGAATATTTGGGGAAACAACCCCAAGAAAACGTCCATAAATGTAGTCGGCGCAATATCCCCATCGCGATTGGAAAAAAAGAGCATGGCGCCACAACAGTGGCTGGCACCATGATTTTGGCTCATCAGGCCGGCATCTCCATTTTCGCCACAGGAGGGATTGGCGGTGTGCATCGAGGCCATCCATTCGACGTTAGTGCCGACCTTCAAGAGTTAAGTCGCACACCGGTTGCCGTGATCTGTAGCGGCGCAAAATCAATTTTAGACCTCCCCGCCACCCGCGAGGTGTTAGAAACCAACGGTGTTCCTATATTAGGGTATCAAACTGACATGCTGCCTTCTTTCTTCTCCAGAAGCAGCGGCCTGTCTATAGATATTCGCATAGAAGATGCAAAAGAAGCGGCCAACATCATCCAATCCCATCAGGCACTTTCCCTACAAAATGGATTACTCATTACGGTGCCTGTACCCGAAGCCGAAGCGTGTGATCCAGTGATGATTGAACAAGCCATTCAAAAAGCCACAAAAGAGGCGGAGGCAGCTGGCGTCCATGGGCCAGAGTCTACACCTTGGTTACTTAGTCGGATTGTTGATTTGACCAATGGGCAAAGTATGAGGGCAAATCGAGCACTATTACAAAACAATGGGTTTGTAGCTGGACAAATAGCGCAATCCTTGACCAAACTTACCTAATTTTCACGATAAATGTTAAATTTGGGTATATTAACTTGTTAGGCCATCGAGTATAATTTTTACTAGAAATTTCTCTCAGGTGAGTGTAAAAAACAAAAACTTCGGGGGCCAACAGGTAAGTTAGTTGGTTAATCTTTAATATTCAGCATCTGATTTTTGGAAATGAAACAAAGTGAATGAATACTTTGATGTCATCCACCAAAACGAGAGCGATAATGTAACAATCTACTCATATAAAAGTAGTATGTTTATTTGGAAAGAAGTAAATGGAAAGAATTTGTTTTAAATTTAGTGTTGTAAACGCTTTTCGTTTCCTTAATGAACGGAAATAAAATTGTTCCTTTCATTTTGTTATCTTTTTTCCGTTCGCATAAATTCAACGCTGGCCCTAATTTATTGAGAGGGCAGACAGCTTTTGCTTAAGTGAAACGAAATTCCTGTTTTGAATAAAACAACGGCTAGAACCTCCATTTTCTCAAGGTTCCAAAGCTTTTAGCTAACAAGGTTTTAAATATTAGAAACTTCGGAACACTTAAATCTAGTTCAAATAACTTTTTTCCAGTCGGCCAAAAGCAGGACAATAGAGTAATCGCTCGAAATAACAATTTAATTTACAATGAACAGAACAGAAGGTAGAGTCGTTCTGAAATGACAAACAAAATCTCGGAAAATATTAAAAAGCAGTTCCAACGTATTAATTTAATAACAATTGGTATAGCCCTTGGTGTATTGGTTCTTCAAGCTGTTATTTTAACGTTTGTTCTAAGCTCAATCTACGATCAGCCACGCTCAGTATGGGTACCGGCTGTTTTAATCGCCAGCTTAAGCTTGCTTGGCTTAGGGTTTGCTGTCTACACCGTTATTGAACAGTATAGCTCCTCAATCGAAAAGAACGTTGTTCAAGAAACGAACAAAGAGATTCGGCAGCTTCAGGCGGCCAGCCATCGAGCAAACTCATTGCAAGCGATGGCTTCCGTTATGCGAGCTACACTAAGCTTTGAGCGCGTGATGGAAGAAGCACTCAACGTTTGTAGCCTTTCGATTGAGGAAATGGGCGTCCCCTCTAACTCATTAGTAGGTGCTGTGTTCCTATTTGAAGGAAATGCGTTAAAACCAATTGCGACTCGTCGATTTTCAACGATTGATGCAGATAAAGGGATTGCGGGAAAGCGCGGCATTGTTGGCACAGCCCTTGCCGAAGCTGAAATCTCAACCACGAATAGCCCACGCCAAGACCCTGAACTCAAAACCTTTATTGCGTTCCAAAACTGTTTAACCGCCGCCTGCATCCCGCTGCGGTTTGGGTTTCAAATTTTTGGTGCGATTGTCATTGGGTCAGATACAGCTATTCAATTTGAAAAAACCCAATTTGACCTCTTCAATGCAGTCGCCGATCAGGCTGTTATTGCATTGCAAAATGCTCAACTTTATCAAAACCTCGAAGCGGAAAAGCAGCGCATCATTGAAGCTGATGAAGCAGCTCGCAAAGAATTAGCTCGCGATCTGCATGATGGGCCAACTCAAACCATTGCGGCGATTGCAATGCGAGTTAACTTTATTCGGTCTTTGATATCAAAAGACCCCCGCCAAGCATTAAGCGAGTTGGCCAAGGTGGAAGAACTCGCCAAGCAAACCTCAAAGGATATTCGAGGAATGCTGTTTACATTACGGCCGTTAGTGCTTGAAACGCACGGGTTAACTGCAGCGGTCGAAACCGTCATGAATCGCTTGCGCGAGTCAGATGATATGAATATCGAACTCATCGGCGGCGAACATGGCGATCTCCTCAATGAATCCGCCCAAAGCGTTGTGTTCTCAATTATCGAGGAAGCCCTTGGAAATGCCCGCAAATATGCTAAAGCCAAACTTATTCAAGTTCGCTTTTGGCAAGAAGAAAACCTGTTTGTAGCGGTTGTTCAAGACAACGGGGTTGGGTTTGATGTTCAAGATGTCAATCAAGATTACAGCTCGCGGGGTAGCCTAGGCATGGTCAACATGCGCGAACGAGCTGAACGCATTGATGGCTCGCTCAAGCTCCAGTCAGCTCCCGGCAAGGGAACGGCCGTTACCCTCGTCGTTCCTCTCAATAAACATGGAAAACAAATAGCGGTGTAACGGTTCTGCTAAGCGACTTTTCCAACCTCAATATGCAATTTTACAAAATTTCTCAGAACAAAACGGGCTGAAAATGTGAAATTTCCTCGGAGAAAACCAAAAATTCAGCCATTTCTTTTACAAGAAATCTTTTGGTATTCACATAAATCCGGGGCGGGATTCTAGCAAGCAAAGCTCATTTCCTTATCAAGCACATAAAAGCTGCCAAAAACCTCATTTAAGTTTGTTATAATTTGCCTGTGGCGCAATTGGCAAAAACGAACTCAACATTTTCTAATATTCCACGCTTTGTGCTTTTAGCAATTCCATTTTTTGGATTTGTAGGGCTTGCCATCTGGTTCCCATTATTCCCAAATGTACATACAGTTCCCCAGCTGGATGTCTTCTCCTTTTCTTCTTCGCTTTTCTTGGGCGTTACCTACGCGCTCATCATCACCTTACTTTATGGACTTTACCTTTATATTTATCGTCGCCTAAAAGTAGCCCCTTTTAAGATGCCCCTAGCTACGCAATTGCTCGCTGCAACGTTCTATGGTTTGCCCATGCTGATGACCTATCCTATCAACGCAACAGATATCTACCGGTATGTGATTCGAGGGCGCATTAAAAGCACATACGGGCTGAACCAATTTACAGCGCCACCGAATGCCATACCAGATGATTTGTTTGCACCGTTGGCAGGGGAATGGGCTGATGCGACCTCTCCCTATGGACCTATTTGGGAATTAGTGGCAACGGCCGTTACGGCCGTTACTCAAGACAATCTGGGGCTGGGTCTTGTTATTCTCAAACTTTTAGGCTTAGGCTTGCACCTAGCTATCGGCGTTCTGATTTGGCAGATGGCTAAATCAGCGGCGGTTCGTTCGGCAGACACGGCAAGCTGGCTCTGGTTAGGCAACCCTGCCCTGCTTTTTATTTTTGTCCAAAATGGACACAATGATGCATTAATGTTGGGTTGGGGAATGCTGGCAGTTTATTTTTTGCGCGGAAAACGGCCGTATTTAGCGATGTTTTTTGCCATTTTAGCCCCCTTAACCAAACCAATCGGGTTGCTCATTTTACCATTTATTGGGCTAGCGGCTTGGCGTCTATTTCCCAATTGGAAACAAAAATTAGGGTACATGTTCGCGTCGATTGGCCTTTTTATTCTGCTAGGATGGGTGGCATTTCTGCCCTTTGGCTCTCCATTAGCCTTGGTTCAGCGCCTGCAGGGCGAGCTCATTGGTGGCGCTAGCTTCTCGCCCGTGACGCTCTTCATTTTATTTTTGCTTGAGTTTGACGTCCCTTTTACCTTTGCTCGATTATCTTGGATTCTGCAGAGTGTATACGGCGGGGTAGGCTTATGGCTGATGTGGCTGACGTTTAACGGCCGTTCCCCACTGCGCTCAACGTCAAACATGTTTTGGGGGTATCTCTTACAAGCCTTTAATTTTAGAATTTGGTATGCAAGCTGGCTATTCCCTTGGCTATTGATTGAGGAGAAAGATGACGATTATTGGCTAAACACGGCCGTTTACTTCCTGCTCACCACCCAACTCTCCGTCATCATTTATAGTCACATTCGCGCATTTCTATTGGGCAACAACGTCTTCTATTCACATCTTATCGGGGTGCTTTTTACTTTTGGGCTTCCCTTCCTGCTTGCGAGTCGCTACAGGGTACTGGCGGCACGCTAAAACGGCTGTTCGGCACCAATTTCTGTAAAATTGTCCGCCTGTTCAGATTCTTTTTGCTTGGTATATTCATAATTCAAATACGCCCCAAACATGAAAATCATTGTGGTCACATAGACCCAAATCAAGAAAATAATAATAATACTCACCGACCCGTACACCAAGTTCGAACGGGTCAGGTAAAGATTGATAAAAATAAGAAACCCTCGTTTACCAAGCTCCCAAGCCAAACCCCCTAACACAGCCCCGGGCGCAATTTGCCGCCAGGTAAATGGCACGTGCGGCAGTAAATAATACATCACACCGAACAGCCCAATACTGACAAAACCAGCCCAAAGCTGCACTGTATAAGGTCGATATTGCTGTAAATCATCAGGAATAAACGAATTGACAATCGCCCCAATCGTCCCTTCCGCAATAAACACAATCAGCAGCACAAAACTCAAACTCAAGGCCATTAGCATGGCAAAGCCACGGCGTCTTAAAAAGGACCGTTTACGAGGCACGCCCCACATGCCATCCAGCGCGCGAGTTAACTGATTAAAGATATTAGAACCAGACCATAACAGGATACCTAAAGCAATCCCTGTGACCGGCGCGCGATTGCGAATAATACCCGAAATAT
>JBCCFD010000010.1:0-41507 GCA_039029915.1 Chloroflexota bacterium | reverse complement strand
CGTCGTCCTGAAGAATGTGTCGATATTGTCAAGCAGGTGATCGAAATTGGGGCGAAAGCGGTATGGATGCAGCTGCGGGTTGTCAATATGGAAGCCGCCACACTGGCCGAAGAGGCTGGTCTAAAAGTGGTGATGGATCGCTGCGTCAAGATTGAACACGGTCGTTACAACGGCAGCCTGCACTGGGTTGGCATGAACACGGAGATTATTACGGCAAGGAAGACAAGTCGATTTATTGGGTAGGGGAGTGGCAGAGTTGCCAGGGTGCAAAGTGGCAAGTGGTAAGTCGCAAGTCATCCTTGCACTAAGCTACCTTGGATTGCATCATCTATACAATTGATTCTCTCTCCACCCAGCGCCAATAATTCTCAATTCGCTCAGCGGCGGGGAGCTGATTAATTTGCCATTGATCGAATGTGCCGTTTGTGTGGTGTATGATGCTCAGCTTGAGAAAAAGACCCAGCCAAAAGAAGGGAAGCACTGCCATATACCACGCAAAACGTTGTTCAAATTGGGGATCGGTTCTGGTCCGTTCTGCAAAATAGGGGCTTAGAAACGGTTGCCACTCGTTTAGGGTGAGCAAATCCTCCTGATTGGCGTGGAGCAGTAAATCAGCCGTCGCGTAGGCGGGGTCGTGCCAACCGCTATCTTCCCAGTCGATCATCCCTAAACGGCCGTTTGGCCGCTCGATAAAATTGGCAAAGCGTGGATCAGAGCGCGAAAAGAGCCGCTTTGGCGTTGTTTCCGCGATTTTTTGGAAAATTGGCTTAATGTTCTGAAGCGATTGATTGAGCCGTTTGATTGTTGCTTTGTCGGCATAAACGGCCGTTTCAAGCCAAGCACTGTATTCATGAAACATCTTCCTAACCCACTGAAACCGAATCGGATGCTGTGATCCTCGAGCCAGCCAGTGCTGCTCATTTTGAACAGCGTTAATTGTTAGCCACGCGTCGGCCAACTCTGTCAGCTGAGAGGAAGACGGCCGTTTTCTATCCCACATCTCTCCCTTCATAAATTCATAAATCACAAATGGGCCAGCTTGAGGGTTAAAAAAGATAGGCTTGGGTGCTAGGTCTGTGGCTTCTAAAAGCGTTAGTGCCTGAAACTCACGGCGGGGGGCTTCTTCTAGTTCATCTGCCTTGAGGTACGCTTTCAAAATGAAACGCTGGTTATCTTTTATTAAGTCATACAGATCGTTGCTCTGCAGGTCGATAGACGGCCGTTTTTTCAATACAAAATCATCGGGGTACCAATCAAAAATTTGTTGAACGATCTTTTTCACATTTGCGTGCATAAGCCTTGATTATAGAGAATCAAAAACGCGCCCCAATACCAAAGCAATATGAAAGAGCAACTAATCCTCAACGAATTGTTTTTTGGTTTCCTTTAGTGTGATTGGTGGTTTAGTTTGGTTGAGGCAAAAGCCGTCGCGCTGTGATATACCCCACAACGGCGGTGATAAAAAAGGCGCTCGTTGAGGTGATCCAAATGGCTGTCAAGCCCATACCCATCTGCTGGACAAAAATGATAATAAAGAGCCAGGGCAATATGACGAAGCGGAACATATTGTAGATGAGAGGGAGTAACGGCCGTTCAATCCCCCTTAAAGCTGACGACGACATAAAAAAGATAGCAGTTGGAATCAAACCTAGATTTCGAATCCACACGTACTCAACGCCGATTTGGATAATTTCAGGATCATCTGTAAACAGCTGCATGAGCGGGCGGGCAAAAAGTGAGACAAGCACCGTGGTCACAAGCATAATGGCCGAGCCGTACTGGATGCTCTTACGGAATGTTTCTTGAACGCGATTATAGAGCTGTGCGCCATTGTTTTGAGCAACAAGCGAGATAACAGCCACGTTGAGACCCAGCAATGGCAACAAAGCAACCTGTTCTAAACGAGAGGCGGCGCCCAATGCAGCGACAGCGTTTGGGCCAAACTTTGATACGAAAAATGTGAGGACAAAGAAGCCTAATGAGACGCCCATTAAATCGAGCGTGTTGGGAAGCCCTTGTTGAATGATGCGCCAAACGATGTTGGCTCGAGGTATGAGGTATTTTTTGAGCGTAACAGCCGTGACTAAATCCGTCTTTGCTACAAAATAGCCGACATAAATACACCCCAAGGCTTGAATTGAGATTGTGGCTAAACCAATACCCGCAATACCGAGCGGGGGCAACCCAAAACCTCCAAAAATAAACCACGGATCAAATAGCAGGTTAAGAAAGAATCCCCCAACGAGAAAGTTGCGGCTCGGAATCGTGTTGCCCAATGCATTCAAAATTGAGGATAACATTTGAACCGTGATGAAAAAGATAGCGCCATAAAAAATCATATTAATGTAGTCAAGCGCCATTCGTTGATATTCTGGATCGGTGGCTCCCATAAAGGCAACAAGGTTTGGCAAAATTGGTAAAACAACAACCGTCGTTATGATTGATATTATGATGCCAAAGCTGATGCCCTGTATCGCATACTTCTCAGCTTCCTCACGATTGCCGCGCCCTAGCGCATTCCCAATTAAAGCCGTATTCCCCTGCGAGAATCCAAACCCTAGAGCCACAATAATAAAGTAAATTGGGAACGAGATAGACAAAGCCGCCAGCGCTTGGTCAGAAATTAATCCCCCATAAATTGTATCCACCACGTTGAATAGCGTGTTAAAGGTTGCTCCGATGGCAACCGGTAAACCAATCTTGCGGATCATGGTTGATACTGGAGCGACCAGAAGCGGATTTTTGTTAGATGGCGGAGGCGTTGCCTTTGCTGTTGTCATACAAATCCTTTGTCTTTGGAGGTTGGATTTGTGAGTGTACAGTTAAGTTGGAGGATCAAAAAGAGATTGGGTTAAAAATGAAAGTGGAGTTAGAAAATCAGATTCTTGAGTTTGTTGAGCGATTTTACCAGAAGGATACTGAGATTATTGAGCAAACGAAGCTGTTTTTGGACACGGTCGATTATGATCGGCTTGTCGCTTTAATGGAAACGATTGAACAGAACCACAGCCGAAATGCAGGTGTGATTCATTTTGAAGTGATCGGATTTTCATACCAACTGTTGGGAGAGTCTTTGATCCCAAGGAATATTGAAAAAGCTTTGGCACAATATAGCAATGCCCTCGCTAGTTATGAAAGAGGGATGCACTTTGCCACGGGGGCAGGAGAAGGCTGGCGCTTTAGGAAACTGTATGAGCGTGCCGAGAGCCGCATACAGCAAATTCAAGAGCGTAACGGATTTTGACATTTAATTCAATTTCAACTATATATCCGAGCCATGCTTAAACTTGAACAAGGGACTCTATGGCTTTGGCGGCTTATCAAAAGAGACTGGGGCGCGCTGTTGCTTTATTTTGGCGCAACTATCCTAATGACGTATCCGGTTGCATTTAAGCTGAATACAAACTGGGTAGGTTTTTACGATGCAGATACGTATGTTAAGCTTTGGGATAACTGGTGGATTACAAACCAGCTGGCATCTGATACAGCCTATTTCACCAACGTGCTTTTTTACCCTGAAGGTCTCGATTTATCGTTTCATAGCATTAGCTGGACGGCCGCCTGGATGGCTTGGTTCTTTGACATTTTTGTTGATCCCATCTCGGCTTATAATTTGACGATTTTAATGGCTGTTTTTTTGACGGGGTATGGGGCTTATCTTTTAATTTTTTATTTGATTCAGGATCAACGGATCGCGTGGTTTGGCGGGGCAATTTATACGTTTGCCCCATACCACGTCACACACACTGGAGGACATCCTGATTTAACCCATCTCATGCCAATACCGCTGGCAGCCCTTTTTTTGATTGACGCCTACCAAAATCGAAGATGGCAAACGGCCGTTTTGTCCGCATTTTGCATTACGGTAGCAGCCTATACCAGTTTTTATATTATGAATTTTGCGGTCTTAACGATTGGGGTGCTGGTGCTGTTTGGCATGCTGATAGATAAAAGATGGCAAAACAAGCAGGTATGGTTGATAACGGCCGTGTTTTCAATTTCGGTGCTACTGTTGCTCCTGCCTAGATTGCGCCCTATTTTTCAAAACCTTGCCAGCCTAACCGAAGCCATTGAGCTAAAATTTGCTGCTGATGTCGGACAATCAGATTTACGGTCTTTCATTACCCCATCCCATTTCAATCCGCTGTTCAGAAACAGCGTGGAATTAATTGCTGAGCGATTTGGCATGAATAACAAATGGCCTGCTTATTTAGGGACACTTCCGCTTTTGTTAACTTTTATAGCTATTTCTTGGCGAAAAGAAGCAAAGCAAATTTGGCCCTGGTTTGCAATGGGGCTGATGTTTTTATTTTTAGCGTTAGGACCCGTGCTCCGCATGAACGGGGTTGTTTTTGAAGGGTTTCGCTTGTCGGCTAGTTACCTAAGCTGGTTCCCGCCAATTCGGGCAGTGGGACGACCTGATTTCTTTGTGCTTGGCTTGCTTTTACCGCTTGCTGTTTGTGCCTCTTATGGGTTGAAACGACTTTTACCGCGGTTAACAGGCTCGAAAATTGGGCAAACGGCCTTTGTTACTCTTCTATCAACCTTCTTGCTATTTGAGTATTGGAATGGATTTTATCAAGGTGGTGAGCTCCCGGTTAGCTCATTCTTTGTACAGCTAAAAGAGATGCCTGAGGATGTGGCAATTATCAACTTGCCAATGGGCCGAAATCAGTCTAAACCTTATGTTTATTATCAAACAATCCATGAAAAACCTATCTTAGAAGGTTTAAGCGCTAGAACTTTGCCTGAATCATACACCTACATAAGAGAAAATCGGTTGCTTTCAAATTGGCATCATCAAAAACCGTTTGACTGCTCTCGTTTACCTGATGCGGTATTTGCTCAATCTGTTAGTCAGCTCCACAATGATGGATTTCAATATATAGTGGTGCACCATGATATCGCAGGAAACATCCCTGAGGCCCTAACGGCTTATTTTCCAATGCCGCATCATTACCAAGATGAGCTCGTTACCGTTTTTAAAACAGAAGATTTACATCTAAAGAGCAGCTGTGGCTAAGTTCAGGCCGAGCTGAAATGCCAAATTGTGCAAAAGAGCAAAATAAAATGAGTGAATTAGTTTATGAAGTGAATGAACAAGTGGCAATAATTATCATCAACCGTCCAGAGCGGCGCAATGCATTAAGCGGTACCGTGATTGATCGATTTCATGACGCCCTAGATGATGCTGAATCAGACGCAAATGTCCGTACTGTTGTCATCACGGGTGCGGGGGAGAAAGCCTTTTGTGCTGGGGCTGATTTAGGCGGTGGTGTTGGTGGAAATGGGACCGAACGGTACGCAGGTCTGCTCAAGAGAATCATCCAGTTTTCTAAACCAACAGTTGCCAAAGTAAGAGGCTATTGCCTTGCTGGTGGCATGGGGGTCATGTTAGCAGCTGACATTGTTATTGCTAGCGACACCGCTCAGTTTGGCACCCCTGAAGTCAATGTCGGCTTATGGCCCAGCATGATCAGCGCGTTGATTTACAGGAATATGCTTCCTAAGCAGGCGTTGCCCATGATTTTGCTAGGCGATCGATTTGGCGCACAAAAAGCGATGCAAATGGGATTTTTAACCGAGTTGGTTGCCAATGACCAGCTTGATGAGACTGTAGCAAACTTAGCTCAAAACCTATCTGAAAAAAGCCCAATCGGCATGAAGCTAGGCAAAGCGTCTTATTATGGAATGCAAAATCTGCCATTAGACGAAGCACTTGATTACTTAAGCCAAGAATTGACTAAGGTGGCTTCAACTAAAGATGCGATGGAGGGCATTCAGGCGTTTATGGAGAAGCGAAAGCCAAACTTTATCGGTGAATAAGCTCAATGTTCTAAAGTTTCTACATTGAAAACCTTGTAACATAAAAGCTTTTTGCATAGCTAATCATGAATATAATTTTGACTGGATTTATGGGGACTGGTAAGTCAACGGTGGGGGCGCTGTTGGCGGAACGCTTAGGACATCAGTTTGTTGATACAGATGTGCTGATTGAGGCGCAAAGCAAGCGCACGATCCCTGAAATTTTCGCCGAGCTAGGAGAGGCGGCTTTTCGACAAATTGAGCACAAGGTTGCGGTTGAACTAGCCACGCAAACTGGCTTAGTGATTGGAACGGGTGGAGGCATGATGATCAATCCTCAAAATGTCGCTGTTTTGGGCAAACACGGCCGTATTTTTTGCCTCACTGCCTCCGCTGATACGATTCTTTCCCGAGTGCTAGCTGATGAAAAGCCGACAGAACGGCCGTTGCTTGCAGGCAATGATCCCAAGGCAAAAATCTATGCGCTGTTAAGCAAACGCCAATCCAAGTATGGTCAATTTCCACAGGTGAATACAGAAAACAAGTCACCAGCTACAGTTGCTGCTGAAATACTGTCTTTTTTAGAACCGCCCCAACATCGCTGGGACTTATCCCCTCGCGCCGCAATGACTGTTCAGGACACGCTGCGCTACCAAATTAGCCGATACGATCAGTTTGATACGGTTAAGACCGTTGCGGGCGTGGATGTAGGGTTTGAGGATGATGGCAAAATTACCCGAGCGGCCGTTGTAGTGTTGGATTTCCCTTCGTTGATGGTGCGGGAAACGGCCGTCTCTCACTTGCCAACCAGCATGCCTTATATTCCCGGATTGCTATCATTTCGGGAGATTCCTGCTGTTTTAGATGCCTTAAGCTCATTGAAAATCACCCCTGATTTATTGCTATGTGACGGACAGGGCATTGCCCATCCGCGCCGCTTAGGCTTGGCGGCCCATCTGGGGCTGCTGGCAGATATACCATCAATTGGTGTGGCAAAAACACGCTTTATTGGAAAGCATGGTGACTTAGAAGAAGAAAAAGGGGCGATACAACCTTTAATGGATAAAGGGGAGCAGATTGGCGTGGTTTTACGGTCAAGAACTGGTGTTAAGCCGCTGTACATTTCTGTAGGGCATCGGATCAGCTTAGATACGGCCGTTGACTACGTTCTCCGCTGTACACCAAAATATCGTCTTCCCGAAACGACCCGCCAGGCCCATAAATTGGCCTCTAATTTGTAGCAGAAAGAAGAAAGTATACAGCTTTAGCTTTTCAAGGGGGATAATCGAGCTAATAGATTTTGAAGCCCGCTTTGCCACGCTCCAAACTGGTCTGTATTTTGCCAATGCTCGCGCAGCTCTGATTGTTCTAAAATACGCTTGACGGCTTTTTGAGCCATCTCTACATACTCATCTTTAACTTGAATGACAGGGTTTTCTTCTAGCCACTCAGCTAGCTCTTCAGGTATCGACTCTGCCTTTGCGCCTAAAGCGGCAGCAACAGTCTCAGCGGCGACAAGCGCTTCAGCAGCTTCAAATGCATCCAATTCATCGACAGGTAATAGATAGGCAACACCTGCTAATGTGCGGTCAATAAGACGAAAATCATTTTCACCAAAATCATACAGCCATTCTTCAGCTGCTTCGTTGCTAAAATTATCGATGTCCCAAATATTCATAATGTTTGCTAGGATGAATTTGAAAAAAGATTGGAAGATGTAGATTCTCGTCTCCCAATCTCTTTATTTAGCTAATACTCTGTTTCTAAACTATGCACAACACATACTACTGTGCTGGATATTAGATCCTTTCGAAACTAAGCATTAATTTTCGTAAAGTAATGTTTCTGGATAAAAAGCAAACCATCCAAACCAGTAGGCTAAATGGCCGCTAATGCGCTCAAGGGTTTCACCATTTGGCCCAACGAGCGCTTCTTCAGTGACTTGCCACGTTTGGCCTGAAGAGTCGATCACCGTGTCGGCATCTGGGCCAGGGCTAAATGTTTCATCACCCCGTTCATAAGCGCGTACCTCAGCCCCACTACTATAGGTGACAGGCCCTGCTCTGCGACTTAAGCCCTCAGATTCAACAACACCACGAGCGGCGATAAGCGTAATGGCTGTATCCGCTAAGACATCATTGACCACACCTTCTTCCGCCAACAGCTCTACAGGATATGCTTTCGGTGTGTCATCAATGTTTAGGGTGTAGACAAAATCTTTGGTTTCTTGACGATCATCACGTTGCCATACGGGGAACATCGTAAATTGTGAAGAGAAGTAATCGCCGTAGGCGGACCCAAGCGTGTAATCACGAGAAATGCCCGTGTTCTCATCAACCACAACTGTATCGGGATGCTGTTCTTGCCACGCCTCCCAGGTTGTTAGCACGATGGGCAGCAGATCAAGCTCTATATCTGAGTCGACCAGCTCGCCCAACACAGGTTCGCCTGTGAGTTGATTCCACAGTGTGTTTGTTTGACGATCGTACATGAGTTTATTGCTGCGGAACAAAAAGCCTGAGGAGCTAAAATCGTAGTCTGTGCCGTCAGAGCCGCGTCCGTCGTAAGCTACAGCTGCCCCGCAAAGGGTACAGTATGCAATGGAGACCGGCACACCACCAATCACATCGTTGGCCATCTCATGCCAGTCAATAATTCGTAAAGGATAGGCGCGGCTATCTCCATTGATTGACATCCCAAAGACGGGGTCCCAAGGATCTAAATAGTCGGCTTGTTCCGGGGTGATCATTGCTGGATAATCAAGTGGTGGAATGCCATCAACTAAAACGCCCCCCCACATAATTTCTTCAGGGCGAACATTGATCGGGTGGCGGTCTTGTAAAAACGCACCAAAACGGACGTCAATTAAGCTCAACATCTGGCCTTTCCAGCTGACAAAGCCATCCGGTACGGTGAGGTCAGTCGTGCCATACCATTCCACCCATAAATCCCAGTTATTACCATTCTGGGCATCGCTCAAACGGAGCAGGGCGGATACGATTTCATCAACGCCTAGGACGCGCGTTAGGCCAATTTGACGGGCGCGAAATAGCTCGATAAAAACGCCAATGAACCGCTCGTCATCGGCTTCAATAATGCGCTCAACTGCTTCGGCGGCTTCCTCTGGTGAGCCATTGGAGAGCAAGAACATGAGCTCTTTTGCTTCCTCATCATCGATAGGAATGATTTCATCGGCCATTTCTTCATCGGCCATCTCTTCATCCATTTCTTCATCGGCCATGCTTTCATCTTCCATGACCTCTTCATCCATTTCTTCATCGGCCATTTCCTCATCGGCCATCTCTTCATCCATTTCTTCATCGGTCATGCTTTCATCTTCCGAGCTGTTTGTATCTTCGGTTGATTCTTCAACCTCGGTTTCTTCAACAACTACTTCGGCTTCAGGTTCAGCGGCTTCTGTTGAAACGGCCGTTTCCGGAACGGCCGTTTGCGAACACGCAATCAAAATGGGTAACAATAAAACAAATAAAAATTTCTGCCAGCGAATCATTCCAAAATCTCCAAGATAAAGTTCTATATCAAACAAGCCGCCGCCATTTTTTATAAGCGCGACCCAATATCTCGACAACAGTACTACAGCGAGCGGTAAATGCCACTCACAAAAAAGTATAGCAACAGAAGCTAGCCAAAATTAGCTTTGCCGTGGACTGTTATCATCTTGTAAGAAAATGGGATTAAATCGGCCGTGGAAAATAAAAAAAGGCCCGATTTAGCTCAGGCCTTTCTCATCTTTTTAAGCTGTTGCTTAGTTATTTGTGAAGACAACGCTATTATCACTACCTTGGTCATTTGGCCAATAGGCGTCAGCAGCTTCGTCATTTTCCCAAACTTGTTGATCAATCAAATACCGAAATTGGAACGATTGATTTTTTGGTAAGCGAACTTTTGTTTTAAACGGTGCACCTTTGCTCTTCGTTTTTTTCATGCTGATGGGTTCCCAGTTTGAAAACTCACCTAACAGTAAAACTTCTTGGGCGCCATTGGCATCAAATTCAAAGGTTACTTCACATTCTTCTTTTGTTTTGAAATATTTTTTCTTTAACATCTTTTATCTCCAGACAAGTATCCAGTATCCTCTGCTCAATGTGAAACTATGATCTATTTTTTAAGAAAAAGTTGGGTTCGACTAATACTGAAGTACACAAAGCTCGTAAAAAATCGCTTGCGCGATAAGGGGACTGTAAAATCCGCCTCAATACAACATCTTAATTTTTACGGTTCAATTGGTCAATAGGCAAATTTGCTCAAAGGCAAATGATAGTTTGTGATCAGTTCTTACAAACATGAACGGTTCTTGTGTCAATAATTCAATTTTTTATGTGCAAATATTGGGAATAAGAGAAATTGGCTTGGCTATTCAGGAAGGTAAAGCGACATAGATTGAAACTGCTGGTTGGGGGTCACATGTGCGTCAAGCGTGCGCACCTCGCTTACATTAACCAGCGCTTGTATTTGGTGGAGAATGCGCACGTATTGGCGAGGTAGCACGATTTCGAGCGTAAAAACGAGGTGAACCTCCCCTTTTGGGGCTGGCGGTGTGTTAATATAAGAAATATTCATGCCCTCATTTTGCATTAGCTGCGTTATTTCAAAGAGAAGACCTGGTCGATCAAAAACTTTGACTCGAATGGTAACCAGTCTGGCTTGTCGTTGGTCTTCTTCCCCCCATTCAAGCTTTAAAATACGGCCGAATCCCGGTTCAATGGGTAACTTATGGCAGCCCTCTGTATGAACCGTGACCCCGCTATCTTTCCGAATATACCCAATGATGGATTCAGGTGGCTGAGGTGCGCATGCGCCACAGCGGCGTAGCTCTCGATTATCTGCATTTTTTACCGTGAGCTGCTCCCCATTTGTTGTTTGCAAAATGGTATCCAGATTGCGTGTGGGAGCGTCCTTTTTCCAAACTTCCTCAATTAGCCGAGTGACCACAACGGTAGGCAGCAACTCAGCTCGACCTATGTCAAAATAGAATTGCTGAAGCTGATGATAATCAAAAAGTTTCGATACGTGGCTATGAGGCGTATCTTGAAGACCAAGCATTTGTAGTTCAGACTCAAGCAGCGCTTTACCTTGATAGATTGCCTTTTCGTTTGAAAGCTTTCTAAACCAGCGGCGAGCGTTGGTCATAGCATAATGGGTTTTGATATACCCTAGATCTTTATCCAACCAAGCTCGCTTTGGCTGAGCGCGGATTTTTTTAACGATGCGAACATGATCGCCGTTTTTAAGTGGTTTGTTGAGAGGATGAAGCGTGTCGTTAACATAGGCAGCGTAGCATTGATTGCCTAAGCCTGTATGAATGGCGTAAGCAAAATCAATAGGCGTGGCACCTCGTGCGATTTCGATAACCTCCCCCCGTGGCGTATAAACTTGAATTTGTTCGTCGAAAACATCTTCAACCACCCCTTTGACCCCAGTAAATGGGTCTTGGGGTTCGACGTTGATGTTGTCGTCGATGTTTGCATAGAAACCACTGACGCGATCTTCGATTGCATCAAACCATGAGGTGCCTTGATACATCCACTGTGCTAAAACGCCTACCTCTGAGACACGGTCCATGTCTACGGTGCGTAATCGCAGTTTGAGATGCTGTCCGTTTGTATGAACGACTGTGGTGTGCAAAGAGCGATAAAGATTGTTTCTTGGGAATGCGATGTAATCATCAAACCGATTGGGGACCGGTTTCCATAGTTTGTGCAAGTGGCCGAGTGCTAGATAACAGGATTGCCAATTTTCGAGCAAAATTACGATGCGAATTGTGCGATCTAATTGTTTTGACTGGCCGCCGTTTGCTTGGCAATCTCGAAACAGAGAGGAGATATTTTCAGGGGCAAGGTAAATATTGTTGACGTGAATTTTGGCATCAATAAGTGTATCGTAGATTTTTTTCTCAATCGGTGGGAATAGTTCCTCTTGGTATTTAATGAGCGCTTCCCGTTCGCGAGTAAGCGCGTTAAGCTCTTTTTCTTCAAGAACGCTGTAGGAAATCGTTTCTAGTTCATTCTTAATCTGCCAGATTCCAAGTCGATTAGCCAGTGGTGCATAAACGGATAAGGTTTCTTTCGCTTTATGAACCTGCTTATGATAGGGGGTTGCGCGTATGGTGCGCATGTTATGCAATCGGTCAAAGAGCTTGATGATAACGGCGCGAACGTCTGTGGTCATTACGCCTAGCAATTTATGTAAAGTGGCCTCTTCGATTTCTGTTTTGCTTAGGGGACGGCCGTTTACGACCCCTTTTGTAACATCTTTGAGCTTGGTGACGCCATCCACCAACTTGGATACCTCTGGCCCAAAAGCTTCTTCAATGTTCTCAACGGACACATACGTATCCTCAGCAACATCATGAAGTAAAGCAGCAATTAAAGCCGGTGCGTCTAAGAAAAATTCTGAAAGATAAAAGGCAACAGTTAGTGGATGGGTAAAAAAAAGCTCGCCTGATTTACGAACCTGATCTCCATGTTCGCGGCGAGCCATTTCGAATGCTTCTCTGACCCTTAGACGGTCAGTGGCATTTAGATAGCTGTTAATTTGCTCGAAGAACTGTTCTTCGGTTGCAACCGTTACCTGCATCATAACTTGGTATGATAGTAAACTTTTAGGGAAAGTTCAAAAGTTTTTTTGAAAGAGGCATGAAATTGAGGTAGGTCGTACCTGAAAGACAATAATGCGTGCATTTTCCGGAAGTGTCTAGCAAGATATTATGTAAACAATCCAGAAAACTGCTGACTGTTTCGCTCAATTAAAACTGATGCGGATTTTTGGAGCGAAATACTAGGTTGTCGAACTGCCTCAAAGGTACGCTAGCTAGCCGTATTTGGACTTATCTAAAGTCAACAAACCGGTACCCAATCCCTCGTTCAGTTAGGATGTATTTGGGTTTAGCAGGATCTTCTTCTACCTTTTTGCGAAGATAGTTGATGTAAAGACGAAGATAATGAGTTTCGTCTCGATATTCGTACCCCCACACTTTAGCCAGGAGCGTATCGTGAGGCACAACCCAGCCTGCGTTTTGAATCAAATGATTCAGCAAACGATACTCTGTGGGGCGCAAATCGACCCGCTCACCGTCAACAATGACTTGATGACGGTTAAAATCAACAGACAGGCGCTCATCGATTTGTAAAATGGTGCGTGGGGTTGGGGCAGGCCATTCAGCTCGGCGCAATACGGCCGTTATTCGGCTAATAAGCTCACGGGGGCTAAACGGTTTTGTGATGTAATCATCAGCACCTAAACCAAGCCCTTGAATCTTGTCTTCTTCATCACTCTTAACCGTGAGCAAGATGACAGGTACCGTAGAAATCTCACGCAATAATTTTAGCGTTTCAAAGCCATCCATCTCAGGCATCATAACATCCATCACCACTAAGTCAGGCGTAAACTGACGAATTTGCTCAAGCGCTAAGATGCCATTTTCGGCCTCAATGATTTGGTACCCCTCCAACTCCATATTCATACGAATGAAGCGGCGCATGCGGGCTTCATCATCGACGACTAAGATGAGCCGAGGCGCTGGGTTATCTAAATTTGTTGGAATCTTTTCAACCATAAACCTATCTTCGAACGAAGCCGATCACTTCTTCTTCCTCTCCTGAAGGTAAAACTTGAATAAAGTTGATGCGATGCCAAGGCAAAATCATGCTGGTGACATCCTCATCAAGATAATGTAAATCCTTTCCATCCCGTTTGCGCGGGTTGTGAACAAGCAAAAATTGTGAATTGGGGGCTGGCATTTCATCTAATTCACATTCAACAGGGTCTTCATTACGAATATGCAAAATTACAGGTACCATAATTTATCCTTATGTGAGTAATTTTAGTTTGACTGCTAATAGTTACGATTCAGTCATAACGTCGCTTAGTTAATTGGTATATGTAAATGGAAGGAGGAGCTTCGGGAAAATTGTAGAATGCTCTTCCCTTTAAAATTAAACTGTTTTGAGAACCTGATGCTTAAAACAGTTTTTCGTTTCACTTAATCAAAAAAGATATGCATTAATAAATCACCAAAGCGAATTTCATCCCCATCGCTCAATGGATAAGGTTCTTCAGGCGGAAGTTTATACATATTGAGTAACGTGCCATTGGTGCTGTTTAAATCGATGATTGAAATACCATTCTCAAATGATTGAATCGTTGCGTGTAATCTTGATACACCTCGTTCGGCGCCTTCAAACTTAGTTAAGTCTAACTCTGGAAAGAGGCCTGTTTCAGGATCAGATCGACCTACGCGAATTTGTCCCGATACATTTAACTGCATCCGATGCCGACTACTTGGGATGACGATAGTAATCTTTTGGATGCCCTGTGAGATGGTTAACGCTTCGGTTTCTAAAGGCGGTGGCGGTGCGCGATGAATAATCTCAGAAAAAGGCAATACGGCCGTTGAGTTCGGATCAAAATCAACAATGAACGCACCACATTCAGAGCAAAATAAGGATCCCTCAATATTTGGAGCTTTACATTCGTTACACTTAATCATGAGATTCTAGTGAAGACGTTTGAGCTAAAAGTGCCCGAGTACCGTACTTTAACCGTTTTTTCCCTTCGTCTGATAATGTGCCCATATTGGCAATTCGCTCTGCCTCGTTGTGGGCTTGATGCGCCAATTGCGCTTCTCCTGCTTGAAGCAAGCGCGTGCTCAAATAGCGCATGCGCGTTGTTGCCATATCAACGTTGCCAGCTTCAATTTCTTCTTGCACCTTTTCGTTCATACGATACATGCTCAGATTCCGAACAGCACTAACAATATCTTCTGGTGGTTTTTCCGAAATGGGATCGAGCATCACCATAATTTGATAACTCTTTTTGAGCACACGCGTTTGACTGCTCTGTTTTGGTATGATCCCATCGAAAGAAAATGGAATATTAATTCTGGTTTCAATTGGCTGAGCTTCAATGCGCAGCTCCAGTAAAATTGACATAGGTGCCCGTTCTTCAATATCACCTAACTTAATTGTTTTATTGTTGCTGTCAATGGGTTGAGCAAAAGGCTGGAGCTTGAATGCGTTTTCAATTTTCACGCTTTTGGGGAACTCATTAATTAAACAGAAATTCTTGCCGTAGAGCTGGCCTAACCCTTTAATTTTTTCTTGCAGGAACTCAATTACGTTTTCTGGAGATTCAATGAAGCCAGATTGGCCGCCTGAAGGTGACACAAGTTCATCTAAAAATTTGTCATTCCATTCAGCGCCAATACCAAACGCGCTAAACCCAATATTGTTTTGGGCTGCTTTTTCAGCGAGTTCCAAGCATTGGGGTGCGTCTCCATAGGTATGGCCGTCCGTTAAAAGGATAAGATGATTCGTATAACCCTTAAGATCATGCTGGATCATTTCTTTATAACCAGCATTTAATCCTTGGAAAATTTCGGTTCCACCTGATGGGAAAACGCTTCGCACCTTAGATCGAATCGCCATTTTATCTTGAACGGATTCCGATGGAACGACAACTTCAGCCCTATCACTGAAGCTAATGATCGAGAGAATATCCTGAGTCGTCATTTTTTCAACGATCATGTCAACTGCATTTTTAACATGATCTAGTCGCTCACCTTTCATTGAGGTGCTGCGGTCAATGACCAAACATAGATTTAACGGTAGCTGCTCAACTTTTTGCGTTGCCTGTTGAGATGGTGGGATTAAGTCTATTAAAAGATAGATAAGTTGAGGGCTGTCAGTTAACGGGATTTGCTGTCGACTCGATTGGATTTTAACCTCTAAAGAGGTTTCGTCCGTTTCAACTAGGAGGGAGTCATAAATTGAGCGTCGCTGTGCGTCACTCAGAACTTCAAAAGCGTTTAAAATGCGCTTATACTTTTTGTTTTTGTTTGGATTTTGATTGGCTTTTGGGATTTTGGTACGTAAAGTGATAAATGCTTCTTTGATTTCATCAATAGAAGCGTCTTTTTTAACACCTAAGATCGCATAATAATCGAACTGCCCAGTCATCCTTTAGTTACTACAGGGTAAAATCAACAATAATTGCGGTGATATTGTCGTGCCCGCCAGCCTCCATTGATTTTTCATATAGATAGTCTACTGAATTCTGAATGGTAATGTCTTGCTCTAACATTTTTTCAATGTATTTGTCTGAGACAAGACCCCATAGACCATCGCTGCAAAGCATAATACGGCCGTTTTTTGGTAAAAGCCGCATGTAAGTATCAACCTCGATATCTTCACCTTGACCAACCGCTCGGATCAAGACGCTCCCATATTTCTGATGAGCCGCTTCCGTATACTGTCCGACATCCTTCAGCCGCTGGACTAAAGAATGATCCTTCGTTACAACTTCAAACTTATCATCTGCTTTAAAATATAATCGGCTATCACCAACATGAGCAACATAAAGTCGACGACCCAAAATTAAGGCCAGAGTAAGCGTTGTACCGCTGTCTGTTTCGGGTTGATTGTCATAAATCGCAGCGTGTGCAGCCTTAACAGCTTCTTCCAAAACCTCTTGGATAGGAGGTAAGTTTGGTGTTGAAGAATAGTTCGTAATAATTGGCTTGTAAATCTTGTCGAGAATGTACTTAGCCGTTACGCGTGAAGCGATATTGCTGGCAATATGACCATTCTTATGCCCACCCATCCCATCTGCTACCACGAAAAGCCCAAAAGGCGAGATGGGGAAAGTGCCACCAGAGCTAGAAGAAAACACAAAACAAGAATCCTCGTTACGGTTCCGCTCAGCACCTAATTCACACCTGACAACATAATTAATTTCTGCACGCTGGGGAGCAGACTCAGACTGTTTTTTCTGTTTATTCATCGCAATAAGCTTCTTCAAATCATCAGAGGCGTTATTGACTTCTTTATCAAGTGGCGCGGTGTCTAGAATCTCATCGCTTGAAACGTCAATAGATTCCTGTTTGGTTGTGATGTTAGGTGTTGATTTTGAGTCATTCATAAATGATTCCTAAGGCCTGCTGACAGTCATACTTCAAAACATTAGGCTGGTAATGCATAAAGATAATGATCAATTGAGCCGATATAAACAATCCCTTTGTGGATAACGGGGGAAGCCGTTACAGCGCTACCTGTTTTGAATTTCCACCTCAATTGACCGCGTTTTGTATCTAAGGAGTAAATGTGCCCATCGGTAGAGCCAAAGTAAATGGCATCTTCCCAAATGGCTGGGGAAGAGTTTACCTGACCTTCAGTTTCAAATAACCATTGCTGTCTTCCGGTTTCCATATCGACAGCGTAAAGATTGCCATCCGAGGAACCGATAAAAGCACTGTTCTTGTGAACAACTGGAGAAGAAATAATGGGTCGTCTTGTTCTAAATCGCCACATTTGGTAACCAGATGTAGCGTCAAGGGCATAAAATGTTGAATCCATTGCCCCAAAGAAGACAATTTCATCTTGGACAGTGGGGGAAGAGATAATGTTACGTTTAGCTTGGAACTGCCATTTGTTTTTACCCGAAGCTAGCTCCAAACAGTAAATGTATCCCCCTTCGGTACCAACATAAATAAATTCATCATCGACAAAAGCCATAGAGCGAACTGCCGCATACATATCCGCTTTCCACGCTTCTCGACCATGATTGACATTAACGGCATAGAAGTAGCCATCGTCAGAGCCAAAAAAGGCGTGATCGTATTGGACGTTTGGCGATGAGAAAATAGCGCCGTTGGTTTTGAAATTCCAATTCATGCGCCCGGATCTTGTTTGAATGGCATAAAGGTGCTGATCGGATGAGCCAATATAAACGTGCTCATCATAAACAAACGGGATGGAGCCGCCAACGCTATCCTTAGCCGGGAACTTCCATACAAAATCACCATCTGAACTGTTCAGACAGTAAAGATTGTTGTCGTAAGCACCCACGTAGATTCGATCCCCTGAAACAGCAGCCTTTCTTCGTATTTCGTCTTCACATTTAAAAACCCAAACTGGGTTGACAACCATTTCATTTGATTGAACTGCTGGGGTTTGGGCGGGTGTAACGTGCTGTTGATTAACAGGGGCATACTGCTGACCCGGTGGCGTTTGCATTTGACCCTGTGGCGGTGTCATTTGCACCGTTGCTGCTGGCGCAGAGGCTTGATTTTGCAATTGTTCTAAAGAATCTTTTAAAGCCTGAGCATTTTCATACCGATCCTTGGGATCGTATGAAAGGCATCTCATAATAAGGGCTTCTAATTGGGGAGAGACATTTGGATTAACTTTGTTAATGGGACGTTCTGCGAAAGTAAATGGTGGTTCAAGGCGGGGGTCTTGTTTCGTTAATAAATGATGTAATGTCGCACCAAGCGCATAAATGTCCCCTGCTGGTTCTGCTTGACCTCGATATTGTTCAGGCGGAGAGTAGCCTTCGGTCCCAATCATGGTCCCTTTGTTACCGGTCTCAAACACTTTGGCAATCCCAAAATCAATCAATCGGATGCGATTGTAATGATCAAGCATGATGTTTGAGGGCTTGATATCGCGAAAGACGATAGGTTTTGGCTTTTGGCTATGAAGATGATCTAATGCACCACAAAGCTGAATGGCCCACTCGATGGCGCGCTCTCCAGTAAGATGCTCAACTTGATTCTCGAGCCAAACTTCTAAATCTTGTCCACGAATCAACTCTAAGACAAGGTAACTGCGATCGCCTTCCGTAAAATAGTCAGACACATCAGGAATCGCGGGATGATCGAGCATTGCCAGCATGCTGGCTTCTCGCTCAAACGATTTAATCGTTAATTCGCGTAGCTGAGGATCTGGTGCCGAAATGACCATTTCCTTAACAGCACAAAGCTTTGTGACGTTAGGAAAACGCATGTCGCGTGCTTGATAAACAGAACTAAACCCACCAACACCAAGCGTACCTACGATTTGGTACCTATCTTGTAATATGTCACCTGGTTGGAGTCCTGATCTTTGACTGGATTTTGAGCGGCTTTTTTTACTTGCAAGCTGCCGTGTCGTTAATCGCCCCATAATATATGGATCTTCTCCCAATTGAGAATTTATTATAAGTTGATTTCTAATGAATAATCAAGCATACAGTACCAATAGGAACCCTATTTAAACACAAATTCCCGTAATCTTTTCGTGAAAAGTCGCTTGATAGTACTTTCTTGCTAAGGTTTGGTCCACTGTCGCTCGCCGCCCACTCTGGATGCGTAGGCTTTGAGTTTTGTGTCGATATCGGATCGGTCATTGAAAAAACTACTAATTTGAGATTTGAATTTTGCTATTGACTCGCCCTTGATTTCAAGTTGCTTGTTCGTTAAAGCTATGTTGTGATGTTCTAACTTGAACCTGTCATTAGCAATTACAGTATCAACTGCGTTTGATTCGCGGGCGTATGGATAATCTTCATAGTAGATAACTTGACCTGAGTAGCCTTGTTCAACGGCCGTTCTGACCAATTGATGATCGACGTGATTTCCGACCGTCAATGGGGCAAGCAGTTGAGCGTGCTTTGGTAGGGCCTGTATGATCTTAAAGAGCTTTTCTATGACTAGTTCTGCGTCCTTTAAATTAATCTTACCAAAAAGCAGTTCATTTGACGTATAAAAATGGGAGCCAGTTGCTTGATCAAATCGATAAATTGCATCTGGAATCGTAGCGTGATAGTAATCGGTTCCTAAAACTTGACAAGCTTCAATATCTTCTTGCTTTCGCTGGGCGACGATTTGAGCGGCTAGGTCCCAGCGGGCATGCATCCGACTGGCAAAGGCAGAAAAGGGGCCTTTGGGTGGTTCGCCAGACATTAATGTTACGACGAGAGCCGTTTTCCCCTGTTGGGTTGAAGAATAGAGGAATCCGCCACAAGATAGGGCAGCATCGTCTAGGTGGGGGGACAAAACAATAATGTCATAGAAAGCGTTCATTGCATAACTACTGGAAAATTTTCTACCATTTTAAACACACACTATAATACCATATCTATGGACAAAAAATTAACTCATATTGACGATGATGGAAAAGCAAACATGGTGAATGTTGGGGCTAAGGCGGACAGTGAGCGGTTTGCCAAAGCTAGAGGCTCTGTGGTTATGGCGCCTGAAACGTTGACTTTGATTCAGTCTGGACAGGCCAAAAAAGGGGATGTGCTTACCACGGCAAAGTTGGCCGGCATTATGGCGGCTAAACGCACCAGTGATTTAATTCCACTTTGCCATCCTCTGCTTTTAACGCATATTGATGTGATTTGTACCCCTAATCCTGACAAGAGCTGTATAGAAATTGAGGCCACGGTTCGTCTAAAAGGAAAGACCGGTGTGGAGATGGAGGCCTTAACGGCCGTTACCGTGGCGGGTCTAACTATTTATGACATGGCGAAAGCGGTTGATCGCCAAATGAAAATCACTGACGTTCGCGTGGTTGAAAAAACGGGCGGAAAAAGTGGTGATTGGTTTTTTGAGGATTAAATGATGATTGTAGATATTCGATTATTTGCCACGATGAAAGACAAGGTGGGGCAACCTCGCATTCAAGTTGAGGTCGAAGAGCCTGCGACGGTGAAAGAACTGCTTGAAGCCATATCCGATCAGTTCCCAATGCTTGATTCAAGCGTTGAGACTGTTTTGGTATCCGTCAATAAAGCGTTTGCGAATGAAGATACGGCCGTAACCCCTGGTGATGAAGTGGCCATGTTCCCTCCGGTAAGCGGGGGGAGCACTGAGGCTGACCCCTACCCTACCTATTTTGCTGTGACAGAAACGGCCGTTGATATTGAAGCGGTGCATCAACGGTTAACCCAGCCTGATGTAGGTGCCATTGTTAGCTTTTCCGGTTTTGTGCGGGGGCAAACCTCTCGCAAAGGCATGCCCGAGCAAACCGTTCACCTTGAGTATGAAGCATACGAAGAAATGGCTGAAGAGAAGATGCGCCAAATTGCAGTTGAAATTTGGGAGCGATGGCCCCTTGTCAAGGGTATTGCCATTGTGCAGCAGCTTGGGAAGTTAACGATTGGCGATCATACAACTTTTGTTGCCTGTGCCTCAGGTCATCGGGACCAAGGCGTGTTTGATGCCGCAAGGTATGGGATAGACCGACTTAAAGAGATTGTCCCTGTTTGGAAAAAGGAAGTTGGCCCAGATCAAAGCGTCTGGGTGGAAGGCGATTACCGGCCAACGATCCAGGATAATGGCTAACAGCAGCGTCAATGCGCCTCTTAGCTGACAAATAACCAAACTGATAATGGCAAACGAATATGAGTGATTGGCAAGCTCAAGCAAGCAATTTTGCAAAAAAGCATAACTTAACCCACTCGGCTGGTGTTTATGCATTAGATTTAATCAGTGAATTGGGAGAGGTTGCTAAGGAAATATTGAAGGCAACCAATTACGGAGAAGTAGATTCGCCCCAATTTAATCAAGAGCAAATAACAAGTGAGCTAGGTGATGTTTTGTACAGTTTGTGTTTGCTGGCAACGGCCGTTGATGTGAATTTAGACGAGGCTTTTGCCACAGCATTACACAAATACGAAACAAGAATGCAAAAAAAAGGACACATTGGCTCCCAAGAGTAATGAAGTAAATTACAAAGAGAAGTTTGAAGACCGTTAAGGTCAAACTGATTTGCTTACAGGGGAATAAAAGCGTTTGCGAAGCTGTTTTATTGCAAAGGGCTTTTTGTTCTCCACGTATTTCGGAGAAAAAAATGGAGAACGGACACAACGGAAGACGCCGAGTGGTTGTTACGGGAGTTGGGCTTTTAACCCCTCTCGGCCACAATGTCGAAGAAAGCTGGGCGAACCTGATTGCGGGGAAGTCGGGAACAGGCCCTTTTACAGTAATGCCGAAAGGGGACCATACCCTTGGGGCAGTTTGCGAAGTGAAAGATTTTGATCCAGCTAAGTTTATGGAAAAGAAAATCACCCGACGTCGAGATCGTTTTCAGCAATTTGCAACCGTAACCGGTGGTGAAGCTTTAAAACATTCCGGATTAGAAATAACCGACCAAAACCGTGAAAGAATCGGTATTGTCATGGGAACAGGGGTCGGTGGGATTCAAACGCTTGTAAACCAGGAACACGTTGTATTGGAAAAAGGGATTCGTCGTGTAAGTCCCTTTGCAATAACGATGATTATGCCAAATGGGGCATCAGGCATGCTGGCGATCGATTATGGTATTCACGGCCCATCACCCACTGTTACAACGGCCTGTGCGGCCGGCAGCGATGCGATTGGTTTGGCTTATCGGCTTGTGCGAAGCGGTGAGATTGATGCTGCAGTAACGGGCGGTAGCGAATCTATTCTAACGTCGGTGGCTGTCGGAGGCTTTGAAAGGGCCGGGGCTACCTCAGGCAAAGAAAAAGACACTCCTCAACCTTTTGATAAAAATCGGGACGGTTTGATTGTTGGTGAAGGCTCTGGCATGTTGGTTATTGAAACGCTCGAACATGCCAAGGCGCGGGGGGCTAATATCCTTGCTGAAATTTCAGGGTACGGGCAAACAACAGATGCGCACCATATCACGGCCCCTGCTGAGGGCGGTGCTGGCGCAGCGCGCGCTATCAAATTAGCAATGAAAGATGCCGGTGTTAATCCTGAAGATGTCGATTATATTAGCGCGCATGGTACAGCAACACCGTTGAACGACAAATCCGAAACTCAAGCGATTAAAGCAGCGCTGGGAAGCAGTGCCTACGATATTGTTATGAGTTCAACAAAATCGATGACGGGACACATAATGGGGGCTACCGGCGCAATTGAATCCGTGTTTTGTACCATGGCGATCCAAGATCAGGTTGTACCACCAACAATTAATTACGAAACGCCTGATCCTGATTGTGATTTAGATGTGCTCCCCAATCATTCTCGGGAAAGAAAAGTAAAAGTGTGCATCAACAATGCCTTTGGGTTTGGTGGTCACAATGCTGTTCTTGTTTTCAAGGCGTTTGAAGAGTAACGCAATCTGAGTACCTGCCCAAAATTTTTATGACTGAACGGTGCGCAAAGAGTATTAACGGTTCTTTGCGCACTTTTAGTTTGGACTGATTGGGCGCACGCTAATGTTTTGCCCCCAAAAAATTTGATGAAACCTGTTTTGCCAGAAAGGTGGACGAAACTTCAAGTTCTATTTATTTTAATTGCCATCATTTGATGTAGACGGAACAGGAGGCCGTCAGGATTTGGATTGCCTCTGAATTTGACTTAATTATCAGGTATAATGATTTCTCAATGATGAAAGAATTTGTAGGATTAGAGGAACGACTTCAATTTAAATTTTCTGATTATTCGCTTTTAAACCGAGCGTTAACACATCGCTCATACCTCAACGAAAACCCAATTGATTCAATTGAAGATAATGAACGACTCGAGTTTTTAGGTGACGCGGTTCTGGATTTTATTGTTGGTTCATACCTTTATCATCGATTTCCTGAAATGGATGAGGGGGAATTAACAAGCTTGAGGGCGGCTTTGGTTCGAGCTAAGACGCTGGCTATGTTTGCGAAACAGCTTGATCTAGGCGCGTTTGTTCGTTTAGGGTTAGGGGAAGCTGAAAATGGGGGCCGTGAAAGAACGCCAATTTTGTGCGCAACCTTTGAAGCGGTTATTGGGGCTATTTATTTGGATTCAGGGATTGATTATGTTGAACCTATTGTGACCCGGCTGATTGGTCCAGCTCTTGAGCAAATTGTGGCTGAATCATCGCATAAGGATGCCAAAAGTGAGTTCCAAGTATGGGCACAAGCACAGTTCAATATTACACCTCGGTATAAAGTGGTGAAAACCGAAGGCCCCGATCACGCTAAAATTTTCACAACGCTTGTGATGGTAGGAGATGCGGTTTGGGGTGAGGGGAGCGGTGGCAGTAAGCAGCGAGCTGCTCAAGCAGCGGCGGCGCAGGCGATGATTCGTGTTGACTCTAATGGTGGGTAATGCCATATGACAAAACTGTTGGTAACGGGGGGAAGCAGTTATTTAGGTCGGCACTTAATTCCACTAATCCCAGATTATTTTGAAACACATTACACTTTTTTTAATCACGATCGGTTAAATTTGCCTAAAGGTACTCACCTTGATTTGAGAGACAAAACGGCCGTTTTAAACCTCATTGACACGATTCAACCCAACGTTATTTTGCATTTAGCGGGCTCAAATCGATCTGACGACATGGCTACGATTATTCGAGATGGGACATCGAATATTGTTATTGGTGCGCGTCGTGGCAGCGTTAGATTGATCCATCTCTCAACTGATTCTATTTTTGATGGCTTGTCTCCACCTTACGATGAGTCTGTAAAGCCAACGCCTGTTAACGAGTACGGCCGTGTTAAAGCAGACGCAGAATCGCTTGTCCAGGCTCATCACAACAACGCGGTCATTGTGCGAACGTCACTAATATACGGCCTAAAAGAAATGGATCACGGCACGCGCTGGATGAGTCGAGCGTTGGAAAATAATGAATCTATCTCTCTCTTTTCTAATCAACTGCGTAATCCGATATGGGTTGAAGCCCTTAGCAAGGCCTGTATTGAGCTTATTTCTCATGATTTTCGTGGAATTTTAAATATTGTTGGAAATCAGGTCTTGACAAGAGCTGCTTTTGCCGTCAGAATGTTTGACTATTGGCAAATAGGTAATAGGAAACTTGTAACCATAAAGAATTCATCAAAAAACAATTGGCCCCTCAATTGCCAATTGGACAATCAATTAGCAAAAAGAATCCTCAAAACCCCTTTGCTGGGTGTAGATGAAGTTCTTTCTCAACATTCTATCTGAATCTATATGCTTGTTTGCACAACCTTAAATTTTTCTACATGCTTCACGCGATTCTCTCAACAATTTGAAGCATTGCATCACTAACGTTTTAAAAAGTCTTTTATAAAAATTTTCATCTTAATTTCACGAATGTTCACGTGTGCATTCGTGGATTTTAGTACTTTGGTACTATTGCTGGTTGAAAAAATATTAGTTTTTTGTTCGATTTTTAGGGGTTGACTTTTGATATTTGATTATGCTAGTATGCGCCGGTAGGAAGAAAGATGGAGTTGGGTGAGCGTTCGCACCCCTCATATATCGAACAATTTTTATAAGAAAGGGTAAATTTATGAGTGATATAGCGAATCCATTTGAAGAAATGGATGTTGTGTCAACTTTGCTAGCTGAAAGCGGGGAGCAAGGTTACCTTACGTACGATAGAATCTTAGAAGCAATTCCAACAGTAGAAAATAATCTTCAACTTTTAGAAACAATCATTGAAGAAGCGCAAGCCGCAGGTATCATGATTTATGAGTCTGAAGAAGCTGTCGATCAGTTGATGTTTTCATCTAAAAACGATAGCGCTCCTGAACCTGTTGTTGAAAAGCCACCTAAAATTCAAAAAGTGGTTATCCAGCCAGAAGAGCCAGAAGCCGATCATACAGCACCTTTATTTGATTTAAGTAATGTACCTATTGACGATTCAGTTGGACTCTACTTCCGTGAAATGGGTCAGCAAGGCTTGCTCTCTGCAGATGAGGAAGTCCAGCTGGCCAAGGAAATCGAAGCTGGGCGAGAGGTCGAGCTTTACATGGCTGATGGTGTCTCTGAAATGATTGATATGGACGAGGTTGATCGTCTTATCAATATTAAAGAGATTGGTGATGCTGCTCGTGCTCACTTAATTCGAGCGAACACTCGCTTGGTGGTGAGTATTGCCAAGAAATACCGCGGTCGTGGCCTTCAGTTCTTGGATTTGATTCAAGAAGGTAATGTTGGTTTGATGAAAGCGGTTGAAAAATACGATTATCGTCGTGGAAATCGTTTTAGTACGTATGCTACTTGGTGGATTCGCCAAGCTGTGACACGTGCGCTAGCTAACCATGGCCGTACGATTCGTATTCCGGCTCACTTGGGTGGACGCATCAGCAAGCTGTATCAAGTGGCTCAAGAGCTTGAACAAGAATACGGCCGTCAACCAACGGCAGAAGAAATTGCCGAAAATATGGACTTGCCAGCCGATCGCGTTCGCTGGATGCTTCGTACCAGCCGCCAACCCGTTCATCTCGAACGTCCAGTTGGTGATGAGTCTGATGCGGAATTAGGCGACTTCATCGAAGATGTAGAAGCGCCACCACCAGCAGAAACCGTAGCCAACACGATGTTGACCGAAGAGTTAGGTGAAATTCTTGACCAACTTACACCACGTGAAGCGCGCATCTTGCGCTTGCGCTATGGTTTGCAAGATGGTGAATCACGCACATTGAAAGAAGTCGGTGAAATGTTTGGCCTCTCTCGTGAGCGGATTCGTCAGCTTGAGAAAGAAGCGCTACGCAAGCTGCGTCATCCCAATTTTGCTGGACACCTCCGGCAATATCTCAACTAATCTAAAAAGGGCGGTTTAACCGCCCTTTTTTTGTGCCTTTTCCAATATTCTTTTCCATTATTAAAATATTAAAACAACTGGCTGTTATTCTAAAACGGCCGTTTGTTCATAACTGTTGCTATAATTCGTGGGAATCAGACATTTGACAGATAATTTGGGGCATGAATGACGAAAATAAAAAGCCAGACCCACTATCCGCACAGTTTTTGATTGCCGAGTTTCAAGAGACCAATCAAGAGTATCGTCGTCGGAAAGAGGAAGGGCTCAGTCGATTAAACTTTTTTATCGCCCTAACAACTACCGTTTGGGGTGGAGTTATTGCCCTAAATGAGTTTAGTTCGATTGATATTTTGACCTGGCAAGCCATTTCTATTGGGGCGCTTATTTTTCTATTAGCAGTGGGCTGGGAATTTCATCATTATTCAATTAAGCGCGGCATAAGTACAGATGAAATTGTGCGGGCTATGGCACGTATACGACGATATTTTGTGGATCATGACCCATCAATTTTACCTTACCTCACGTGGAAAACAGATGATGAGCCTACGATCTTACTTTTGGCCAACCGCTCAAAAATTCGTCGTACAACGGCAATGATTGAATCGCTGAATGCTGGAATATTACTTTGGTTCATTTTGAACTTAATTCAGGCTAATTGGCTAGTACGAATCATCGTGGCAATTTTGGGCTATTTTGTGGTATTCCAAGTGTTGAAAGCGTTTGCTCAACACGAATATGAAAAGGCCAACCTAGAAGTAGAAGAAAAGAGTATTTTGTTTCCTTATAAGGCAAGCTCCCCATAAAGCAGAACGAAGTCACAAATTCAGGAAGAAACTGAGCATGCTATATTCGAAGTGAGAACCTCACATTAGAGAAACCTTTATCACTAGCCCTGCTCCCTAAATCCAAATTAACTAATCGGCTCCTTGGCAATTTCCCAAACGCAAGCCTGGGCACCTATTGCGCGGCATTCAACTTCTTCAACGTCAAAGGTTTTGCCTGTTAGCCAAAACAGCGCTTGGGCAATAGAGCCGTTGAAAATGCCGCAAATATGAGAATCGGCCGTTTTTCCTGCACACGCTGAACACCCTTCATCAATATAGGCGATTTTGTTACCCCGATCTTCAAGTCGCAAAACGCGATTGTTTCCCTTTTGCTTTGAAATTTTACCAAGTCCATTTTGCATTACGGATAGCGCTGCTTTAATTTGGGCACCCATAGGAAGAAGTTTGGAAGCAGCCACCAAGGCGCTAAGGCCAAAAACGGCCGCTTGTTGCTCAACCGAACGCTCAACGGCTAAACGGCCGATTCTTATAGTCATGCTTTTGCCTGCCCGACCAAAAAAGTTATAAAGCTCTGCGCTGAGATTGGCATAGTCGCCAAACGTGATGCCACTGGTGAAGCCGAGGTCATTTGGTGGATAGTTGTTTGCCAGATAGGAGAGATTCGCGTCACGAAGCACAATTTTTAGCCCTTTTTCACCCACAACTTCTTCTGCAGATTGAAGCGCCCAGCGCATATGGGCATCAGCCATATGAAAGGCCGCTACGGGATCAGGTGTTTTTTTTATTTGGATTTTCATAAGTTTTCTCCGTGCCACTTATATCTGTGCAGATAATTCAAGCGCAGTCTATATGTTTGCCTTTCAATATGATATGAGAAGTTTGTTTAGGTTAGCTGTATACCGTGACACAAGCGGGACAGGATGACCAGAGCAACGGTCATCGGTATAATTCAATTTATGGCAATTCTTACCCTTAGCAATGTGAGCCAATCCTTTGGCGACTTTGACGTTTTCCGTGGCGCATCTGGCAGTATACCGAATGATGGCAAGGTTGGCTTAGTTGGGCCGAACGGCATCGGCAAAACCACACTTCTTCTTGTCCTAGCGAAAGAAGCTGTTCCGTCTGGCGGTGCGATTCATATGGCGCGCGGGACACGCCTAGGGTACTTGCCTCAGGAAGCATCGCGCGCTTTTGCGGATTCAACGAACAATGTTTATGAAGAATTAACGGCCGTTTTTTCTGACCTTAAACGTTTGGAAACCAAGCTGCAGGCAATGGAACAGCAGATGGCTGATGGAACTTTGTCTGATGAGCTAATGGCCGAATATAGCAATATGCAGATCCGCTTTGAAACCGCTGGTGGGTACGATTATGATCTTCGCATTAAACAAGTGCTGACCGGTTTAGGATTTAAAGAGGAGCAATGGACATTACCCTTAGCTCACCTGAGCGGTGGGCAAAAAACACGCGTGCTGCTGGGGCGTTTGCTATTAGAAAGGCCAGACCTGCTGATATTAGATGAGCCGACAAACCATTTAGATGTGGAAGCAATTGAATGGTTAGAAGGAATGCTGCGCATTTGGAATGGGGCAATTTTGATTGTGAGCCACGATCGCTACTTTTTGGATAGGGTTGTGAAAAATATTTGGGAGCTTGGCCGCGAAGGGATTGAATCTTATCGAGGTAATTATTCAGCTTATGTGCTTCAACGGGGGGAGCGTTGGGCACAGCGCCAGCGAGAATATGATGACTTTATGGCACACGTGGATAAAGAGGTTGATTTTATTCGTAAAAACATCTCTAGTCAGCGGACGCAGATGGCGCAAGGGAAGCTGAGCCGATTGAGCCGTGAAGTAGCGGCCGTTTTAGGGTCCGGTTTGGACGTTTTAGGCGTGCTGCGCACTAAGGGCTGGCTCTACGTCAAAGAAACGATGGCGGTTGCACGTGAGGCTCAATCATTTTCAGAGTTACAGCAGCAGTTGCCAAACCTGCATCCGCCGCGCAAACCAATCCATCTCAAGATGCGGTTGACCCCTTCTCACCGGAGCGGTGAGCTTGTTTTGCGCACAAAAGGATTGGAGATCGGATACCCAGGGACATCGCTGTTTGAATGTGAAGATATAGAGCTGCGGCGCAAAGAGTGTGCAGCGCTGATTGGCTCGAACGGGGCGGGTAAGAGTACCTTTTTGAAGACGGTCTTGGAAACGCTGGACCCTTTAGCCGGTGAAATACGGCTTGGGGCAAGCTTAGAACTGGCCTATTTTGCACAGGCGCATGACTCGCTTAATTTAGAAAACTCGGTTTTAGATGAGCTTCTGGCTCACAAGCCCATGCTAATTAGCGAGGCGCGCAACTATCTCGGGCAGTTTCTCTTTCGGCAGGATGATGTATATAAAAAGGTTAGCTCGTTGAGCGGTGGCGAGCGGGGTCGGCTTGCTTTGTCAATTTTATCTTTGGAAAAGGCGAATTTTCTACTGCTGGATGAGCCAACAAACCATTTGGACATTGGCTCGCAGGAAGTGTTGCAAGAGGCGTTAGAGAATTATGAAGGCACAACGCTGATGGTGACGCACGATCGATATTTGGTTGATCGGTTGGCAACCCAGATTTGGGAGCTGCGCAACGGCCGTTTACACGTCTTCAATGGGGGATATCAAGCCTTTTTAGCGGCGCGTGAACGAGAAACGGCCGTTGCGAAAGAAGAAGCTGCCCTGGCCCGGGCTGAAAGCAAAGCGGCCGTAGCCGTTGAAAAAGAAAAGCCTCAGCTGAGTAAAAATGCCCTGCGTCGTCAGGCAGAAGCGTTGGAAGCGTTAGAAAATCGTATTGCAGAAACGGAAGAAGAGATAGACAATCTTTCAGCCGAACTGCAAAAGGCGACAGAAGCCCAATCCTTTGATAAGATACAAGCGTTAAGCAACGCTTACGCCCAAGCAGAAACACAATTAGAAGATTTAATGACCCAGTGGGAGACATTAGCCGATGAGTGATGGTGCAACTGTTCGTTTGAAGAATAAAGTGATTGTTGGGTTAACCGGCAATATTGCCACAGGAAAATCGGCCGTGATGCGCTTGGCAGCAGATCACGGGGCTTTGGCGATTGACGCGGACAAGGTTGTTCATGAAATCATGGAGAGCGACAAAACAATGCAGGCCGCAATTGCGGTCGCTTTTGGCTCTGATGTGCGTAAGGAAGACGGCCGTATTGACCGTCGTGCGCTTGGGGGCATCGTCTTCAGCGACCCACAGGCTTTGAAAGATTTAGAAACCATCATTCACCCTGCTGTGCGCCATGAAGTTGTTAAGCGCATCCAAGAAACAGAAAAAGAGATTGTTTTTATTGAAGCAATCAAGCTGTTTGATGGGGGGCTTTCAGACGCTTGCCAGCAGGTTTGGGTCACCCGCTGTGAAAAACAGCGGCAGCTGGATCGCTTACGAATTTGTCGAGGGATGGAGACTGGGGATGCCGCTGCCCGCATTAAAGCTCAGCCGCCACAGGAAGAAAAAGTAGCGCTGGCAGATATGGTTATTGATACAAACGGCACCATGCGAGATACAGAAGTGCAGTTTGAGATGGCGTGGAAGCGTTTGCCAGACAGCAGCTCGGTTGATGAGGTGACATTTGTTTTACCACCGAAACCAACACCGCCAACCGTAAAGAAAGCAGAAGGAAAAGCGGCTAAAGAAGAAGATGGTGCCAATGCCGCGCCTGCAGTGAATGAAGAATCCCCTTCGTCAATTATTGCTAAACCTGTTGACGCACCGGAAGATTTAGAAGTACGGCGTGCAAAACCCTCAGATATCCCTGGCTTGCTTTTACTCATCCAGCGAGCGACTGATGGCAAGAAGAAAATGAAGCGAGCGGAACTGCTGATGTCGCTAAGCGAACGCGGCTATTTTATAGGGCAGGTGGGGACGGATGTGAGCGCCATGATGGGCTCCAGTATTGACAGTCAGGTAGCGCGGGTTGATGAGATTCATATTTTCCCAATGGATATGGCGAAAGTGACGGGAACGGCCGTATTAGCCGAAATCGAAAAATCAGCCTTTAGCCATATGTGCCAAGTCATCTTTGCTTTTATTCCAGATGATGCCCATAATGCCATTCGAGAGATTTTCGCAGAATCAGGTTATTATGCCTTGCCAGAAGAAGAGCTTGCCAATAATTGGCGGTTAGCATTAAAAGAGTCCCAAGCGGAAGGGGCTTCGTATTTAATTAAAATTTTGATGGATACACGTGCGGGGGCGGATTGATAGTTGGTTGATTGGGGATTGGTTGATTGGTAATTGGTGATTGGGAAGGTCATGGAGGTATTTTGTGCCTCTTTTGTGATTTTGTAAACAGACCTTATTAAATTTCCAATACAATAAGAAACCAATTAGCCAAACAAGCACCCCACTCCCTAAACCCCAATTACCCCGAACGAAGTGAGGTTATGATGCAACAAGTACGTGATTGGATGTATGAACACCCCAACTTATCGATGTGGTTTGTGTTGGGCATCGGTATGGTGGTGATTTTACTATTTTCAGCACAAGATGTTGATTTATCTGGTAGCCAGCGCTTTTGGCTCATCGTGATTACATTTTTAGTGGCGGGTGCCTGCACCTGGATTATTAGCTGGGGTGATGATGAGGAAGAGGACGCAGGATAACTGGTAATTTTTCCAGAAAAGAAGTATTTAAAAAGGTTGATAACAAAGTCGTAAATGAGTAATTAGGTAATTTTCCCTTAGTTTTAAAAGACCCTCTCTATAATCGAAAGCAATTATAAAATCACCTAATAACAGTAATTTACTATTATCTTTTTTAATCTCATCAAAAAGATCCCTTTATGCGAAATCTTCCCCAAACGTACTTTCCTATCCCTTTAGAAACAGTTGAACACCTTCGAAATATTCTGTCGGAATATTTTGAGGTAGGTGATACGTCGATTGATGTACCTGCCGATGGGTATGTTCGCTTTCGAGGACGGTTTATCCAAGATCTCGCATCCTGCTTTAATTCACTGAAGGAAAAGTTTGAAGAGGCGGGCTTTACGCCGATTGTGCGCAATGATGAAGGCAGAACGGCCGTTATTGCCATTCCTGAAGTCACGGTAGATACGCCTGCCAACTGGCCGCTAGCCATCACGCTGTTTGTAGCCACCATTTTATCAACTATGGTTGTGGGTGCTTCTTCGGCGCGTGAATCTGCCGATGCGGCATTTCAACTTTGGCGCGGGTGGCCGTTTAGTTTGAGCATCATGTTGATTTTGACAGCCCATGAGTTGGGTCACTATTTTGCCGCTAGATATCACAAAGTGCCCGTTTCCCCACCATATTTTATCCCTCTTCCTTCCCCTTTAATTGGCACAATGGGAGCATTCATCCGACTTAAAGGGCGGCCTCAGAACAAGCGGGTGTTGATGGATATTGGGGCATCGGGGCCACTTGCGGGTATGATTTTTGCGATTCCGATCCTAATAATTGGGTTGATGACATCTGAAGTTGGCCCGCTTCCCACTGAACCCTATCTCTTAGAAGGAAATTCAATCCTCTACTTTTTAACAAAACTGACCATTTTTCAGCAGGTTCTTCCCGGCAACGGGATGGATGTGTCGCTGAACCAAGTGGCTTGGGCCGGTTGGGTCGGATTTTTGGTGACTGCATTGAATTTGATGCCCTTGGGCCAGCTTGATGGTGGGCATATGGCCTATGTCATTTTTGGTCAACGGGCGAAGCAGTTTTTCTGGCCCGTCATTATTGCTTTGGGGGCACTGTCATTATTCACCGCTTCGACAACGTGGATTGTTTGGATTGCCCTCTTATTTTTCTTTGGACGTGTGCATGCTGAACCGCTCGATGATGTCACCGAACTTGATCCTAGACGACGGGTGATTGCTATTTTTACGCTTGTTCTCTTCTTTTTAATTTTTCCCCCAATCCCTATTCAATTTATATTTCCCTAAACATACCAATAACGTAGCTTGCTCGTAGTTGTCGCGTCTCTCAAGATGGCGTATCATGCCTCGATTTTGGAAAGATGAGGATTTTGAGGCTGTGGAGAGTTGTTTGTGAGTTAGTTAGTAATTGAGTGATTCGTATATTGGTGTATTGGTGTATTGGTGTATTGATCGACTTGTGATTTGATCACCTCCCAAACGCTGAATGCTTCTTACTTTTTACTTATCACTACCCTCTGCAATAGCCACTCAATAAATATGGGAAGAGGCGACGTAACGCGGCGACAACAACTAATTTGGCTTGGATTGATTTTGCTAACGGCCGTATTTCTGCGGCTGTGGCAAATCGACCAGCTTCCGCCTGGTTTGACGCATGATGAAGCTGATCACGGCATTACGGCCTGGTCGATTGTGAATGGGGAGCGAGGCGTCTACTTTACGGTGGGATATGGTCGAGAGCCGCTCTATGATTATGCCACTGCGATTGTGATGCAGGTTTTAGGGCCAACTTATCTGGCGGGTCGATTAACGGCCGTATTTTTCAGCATTCTTACCCTAGTTTTTTTATACCTTTGGGTTAAACGGGCCTTTGATACGCCGACAGCTCTACTCACTGTCGCTGGGTTTGCCGTTGGCTTTTGGAGCGTCATGTCTGGCCGTCAAGCGTTGCGCTCAGTTACCCTTGGTGCGTTTTTTGTAGGAGGCTTGTGGCTCTATCTTTGCGCGATTTTTCCGATAATTCGTGGACAATATTTAGCAATCGGCCATCACTCTTCAGCATCTCACACTCAATCCCCAGTTACCCAATCACCCAATTACCTATTACCTACCCTCTCCGGCCTCCTCCTCGGCCTTGCCTTCTACACCTACATTCCTGCTCGGGCAATGTGGTTCGTAATACCGGCCGGGTTGGTTTATTTGTTGCTGCTAGATAGGAGAAAATTGCTGCTAATTTGGAAGGAAACGGCCGTCACGCTTATCGTTTCCCTGTTTGTAGCGGCACCTCTGTTTTCATATTTGCGAGCCAATCCACAGAGCGAAGTGCGCATTCAAGAGCTGATCTTACCCTTAACGACTGCAAGGCAGGGTGATTTGGCACCGTTAATTGATCATAGTCTGGCAAGCCTGCGCCTTTTCTTTATTGAAGGGGATACCGCTTGGCGGTACAACATTGCGGGGCAACCCTTTTTGCCCATTTGGTTTGCGCCCTTTTTGCTGCTTGGGTTTGGGATGATGAGCTGGTGGGCCATACGGCCGTTTTTCCAAAAAGATTCCCAAACCGTTTGGCGCGGTTATGCGGCGTGGATCGTTCTTGTCTGGCTCGGGCTTGGGTTTGCGCCTGTGCTCGTTACCGGACCCGAGTTGGCGACGACCCAAGCGATTGGTGTTCAGCCGGTGCTGTATTTATTGGTGGCCGTTGGATTGATGGGGATCGGGGATTGGGGATTGAGGATTGGGGATCAGCGCATAGCGTACAGCTTGCAGCTCATAGCCATTGTCCTTTTTATCTTCACCGCCTTCATCACCTTCCGCGATTACCAGCGGTGGGGTGCTCATCCTGAGGTTCGGGTGCAGTATGAGAGTACGATGTTTATAGCAATGGATTATGTTAACCAAAATTTAGCTGAAACGGCCGTAACCGTTTCCACCATTACGCCGAGTCAATACCATACCCCCGCTCTGGCTCAAATGACCCTAACCAGCGACGTGCAGCCGCGTTGGTTTAACGCTTCGGGCGGCTTGATTATCCCAAATTCAGCCCAAAGCACGCTAATCGTGCCGGGATTTACGCCAATTCATGAGGGATTGAAAGATTATTTGGAAACGGCCGTTTTGAATGAAACCCTACCTTTGCAAGAGACAGATTTAGATCGGCCGCTTGATTTTTATGAGTTGAATATCGATAAACTCCTACAGGATTGGGAAACTGACTTTCAAGGCGTGGAGGCCTCAATTCAACTCAACAACAATTTGCAGCTGCTTGGTTATGACATCCAGTCGGCCGAAAATTCTGTGGGTAACCAGCTAAACGTCGCTACCCTGTGGCAAATACAAGCGCCGATTTCAAGTTCTACCCAGCTTTTTACCCATTTATTGGGTGAAGATGGTGTGCCGTTGGGTCAACACGATCGGCTGGATGCCCCTTCGGAAAGCTGGCAGGTGGGTGATTATTTAATTCAGCTGCATCAGATTGATATAACAGAAAGAATGGTCGGGAAACGGCCGTTGTCTATCGGCGGCTACACCTGTCAAAACGCGTGCGACTCGATCGTCCCCCTCATCTTATTTGTGGATGATGCTCAAATGCACAGCTACGTTATTGGAGAGGTGGAGGTGATCCCATGAGCCGACGGACTGCCCAATGGATCATGATCTTGGTTTTGCTTCTGGCCTTTAGTGTGCGTACATGGCAAATTCAGGAGATGCCGCCTGGCTGGCGGGATGATGAACTAATCAACTCGCTGGTTATTTCCCAAAAGGTACTCGATGGCGATTTCGCCGTCTATTATGCAGATGCCTCGGGTCATGAAGCCCTCTATCACGCCCTCAACGCCGGAATGCTTGGGCTGTTTGTGGCAAACGCGATGGGCATTCGCCTGCTGTCTGTCTTCTTGGGTGTGCTGACCGTGGCCTTGACTTATCAAGTGGGCAAGCAGTTTGGTGGTGCCTCAGTTGGTTTAATTGCCTCAGCCACATTGGCAATGAGCTTTTGGTCGCTGATGTATTCCCGTATTGGCTTGCGACATGTCTTAACCCCTCCTTTGATGCTGGGGGCGGTGATGTTTTTTATGCAGGCTTGGCATAGCATCGGAAACCATCCTGATAAAGAAGAGAAAAGAGAGAGAAGCGCAAAGATAGCGTCGGGATTTATCCCGACGGTTTATTATGCAGTGGCGGGATTGTTTGTGGCGTTAGGACTGTACACATACTTTGCATCCCGCGGGGTGCCGCTCATCTTTTTAGCGATTTTAGGATATGGTGCCATTTTTATGTGGCCTCGTTTTAAGCAGAATTGGCAAGGTGCCCTGCTAATGTTTGGCATAACGGCCGTTCTTGCTATACCGTTAATCCAAGTCTTGCAAAACCAGCCTGAGTCAGAGGCGCGGGTGGCCGAGCTAGCTGTCCCGCTCGTTGAAGCTGAGCTTGGTAATTACGAACCGCTCCGGCATCATGTGGTGGTTACGCTGTCGATGTTCCATGCAGATGGAGATGACGAGTGGCTTTATAACATTCCGCATCGGCCAGTGTTTCGGGGAGTAACGGCCGTTATTTTCTGGCTGGGCGTTTTGATCGTCATCTGGGAAGCGGCTAAACCCCTTATCCAGCGGATTCGTAAACAAAACCTAACCTTACAGCAAGAAAAACGAGCCTTCAACAGTGCTTTCCTGTTTGCCTGGTGGATGGCTGGCATTTCTCCAGGCTTTATCAGCGTCCCTCCAGCGAGTTTAGGACATACTATCTTGGCGATGCCAGCGGTGTTTATCCTGTTGGCGGTGCCTATTGGGCGGGTGATTGGGGATTGGGGGTTGGTGACTGGTGACCGGGGATCGGAGTCGCGTTTTCCTTTAGCTCTAGCTTCATCCTCTAGCCTTGTCTTAATACCCTTGATTTTGCTTACCTCTTTTGTGGCGGTGCGGGATTGGCCTGATTACTTTGTAGATTGGTCAGAGCGGGGACTAGTGCGCTTTTTGTACCGAGCCGACATTCGTGATGTGGCTGATTATGTCAATAAAAACGAGCTGGTTGATTTTGGGGTGACTGGCTTGCTGGCTGGCCCTTGGGATAAATTGGCGCTGTCCATTGATCTCGAACACGAGGCGCGGCCGCGCTGGTATGATCCACAGCGAGCCGTGCTGTTGTCACCAGCTGCTAGCTTTAGTGGCTTTCCAGATGTGCCCATTGCGTATAGCGAGGCGTTTGAGTCAGTTGATAATGTTCGAGCAGGATATTATGCGTTTTCACAAACAAACTACGAGCAGGAGGCTTTTGCTGAGCCGCTCTGCTTTGAAAATGGGTTTTGTGCCACAGGGGCATTTCTGGACGAGGCGACAGATCAGCTGAATTTGGGCTGGACAGTGCAACGGCCGTTAACCTTACCACCTAATCCTTTAATAAGTAATCCACCACCACCCGGTGTATATGCGGGACCGCGTTTGGCTGTCTTTGGGCAGTTGTTGGGTGAAAATGATATATTTCTATCTGGTGATGATGGGCTATGGGTTGATCCCTATACATTGCAAGAGGGTGATGCCTTTGTGCAACAGCATTGGCTTTCCCCACCAGCAGACGCGGCTCCTAAATTTATTATTTTTGGAATGTATGATCCGATGACAGGTACAAGAATTTTAACGGATGCGGGAGCCGATCACGTGAGAATTGAGATTGAATAAGTGGCGTAGTTAATCGGGCTCGTGATCGCCTCTTGTATTCGTGGTCAATTTTTTTCGATCGCGCTCACGACCCACGATCACGAATGACGAATCGCGAATTTATGGCTAATTTGTTTCAAGACCCAAAACAATTAATCTGGGTCGTCCTCTTTTTATTTGCTGGCTTAAGTTTTTCAGCCAGCGTTATTAATCCGCTTCATGAAGCCACGGATGAACTGCGGCACTATCGATTTGTGCAGCACATTATTCAGCGGCAATCTCTGCCTGTGCAGGGGGAGGTTGGCTGTAGCGCGCAGGGTCACCATCCACCGCTGTTTTATACCGTGGCGGCAGCGGCCACCTTTTGGGTTAACACAGGGCTCGACGTTTGCTACGAACCGGAGATCAATCCATTTTGGAACTATCGCCAGTGGGAAGTAAGCGACGACAACAAAAATCTTTACCTGCATGGGCCTGAAGAGGCGTTCCCCTGGTATGGCATGGCGCTAGCGGCGCATCTCACCCGCGTGGTGAACGTGCTAATGGGCGTGGGGACAGTTTATTTAACGTGGTTGGTGGGGTGTGCGTTGTGGCCAAAACGGCCGTGTTTGGCGCTAGGCTCTGCTTCATTCATTGCCTTTAATCCGATGTTTATTTATATGGCAGGGGCAGTCAATAACGATGTGATAGCGGCGCTGGCCGGCACGGCCGTCATGCTGGCCTGTGTCAAACTGATGCAGGATGAGCAAGGTTTGTCTCGGCGCTGGGGTGTTATTTTAGGCGCCTTGTTTGGCATCGCTTTGATGAGTAAGTTTAATTTGTTGGCCATTGTTGGGGTGATCGCAACGGCCGTAACGGTCGTGGCTTGGCGTCAAAAACAGTGGCGATTATGGTTTGAGGTGGCACTCATTGCCGGAGCTATGACTTTGCTCGTAAGCGGCTGGTGGTTTGTGCGCAATCAACTGTTATATGGTGAGCCAACTGGCGTGCAGCGGCTAACCGAGCTTTGGGGAGTGCGTGACCCGTCTGAAAGCTGGGGAGTGGCTATTTTTGAGCTCACCCCAACGTGGACCAGCCTGTGGGGACGCTTTGGGTATGGTCAAATCCCCTTACCCGCTTGGATTTATACCTTTTTACGCTGGCTGATTGGTCTCGGATTTTTAGGGCTGTTTGTGCCCATCGTGCGGCGTAACGAAAACGACAAACGGCTTGAAGCGCCGCTGTTTCTTTTGGCGCTTAACATGGCGCTCTTTTTTGTAGTAGTGTTTAACTACCTGCTGATCAGTCCGGCGGGCGCGATGGGCCGCTTTTACTTTCCAGCCTTATCATCACTTTCCATTCTTTGTTTTTATGGCTGGTGGTGTTGGGGAGATTTACTCGTCAATTCTATTCAGATTGAAGCCCAGCGGCTGTTTGTGGGTGTGAATTACGCCATCATGATTGGGCTGTCTGCCCTAGCGATATTCGGCTATCTGGCACCCGCATATGCTCGCCCCGCTCCCTTTGATGGAAATACGACTGTTCCCAACCCCACCAACGCCCAGTTTGATAATTTGATCAATCTAAGAGGGTACGAGATTAAACAAACGGCCGTTCAGGCTGGACAGCCACTTGATATTGATCTCTATTGGGAAGTAACCGGACAGCCGCCCGGCAACTACCTGATGTTTATTCACGTGATGGATGTTGAAACGGGGGCCATGATTGTGCAGCGAGATACCCATCCCGGCTTAGGCAATGCCCCAGCTCGCTATTGGCAGCCGGGGGAACGTTTTGTTGAATCGGTGCGAATTTGGATTCCCGAAACGACGTATACGCCGAGCGCAGCTGAGGTGAGCATTGGCCTTTATGCGCCGGGAGCATATCGGCTGGGCATAGTGGCAGAAGACAGCACGGGACTAGGGGATTCATTTAAACTAGGACAGGTAGCGTTGCGCCCCTGGCAAACGCCCAATTTAGCCGACCAGTTTGTAAATCCGCTCGACCAAAACTTTAATAATGAGATTCGTCTCGTTGGATATGAGTACGGGGGTCGGTTTGCCAAAGCGGGTGAAACGTTTGATGTTTCGCTCATGTGGCAGGCGCTGCAGGATGCCCCCACGGATTATCAAATCCAGCTCTGGCTGTTAGATGAAAGTGGGAATGTGTTAACGGCCGTTGAAACCACACCCGATATTTCCCCCACAAGTCAGTGGCAAGAAGGCCAAATTGTTGAAACAATGCATGCTATTCAGCTTCCCCCTGACATCCCATCCGGAAATTATCGTATTCACGTGGCGTTAATTGACTCCCTTACTAAAGCCCCGCAAAATATTGTTGCTGAGGATGGACACTGGATAAATAATCACTTATTATTATCGTTGTTCCGAGTGGACTGATTTTGAGTAAATCACGGCAAGAATTTGTAAAATGATGTGGTCAATGTGATTCACTTTCAGGAAAGCAAAAATTATTGTGCAGCGAGGTTGTTTCAATAACTTTTGTTCTTCACTCAGTAAAAAAAGTAAACGAATTATTCAGGGTTCATAGGAAACGAGGGTATTTGTCCTCAGAAACAATATTAAAATAGACGATTGATATCGACGTGATTGTCACAACCGCCACTGACATCACGGATGTATAGAGTGAACGGCATCAAAGATTCGGGAATTATGTATGTTGGCAGCCGTCGTTCATCTCCAAAATTCATTACCAAAAATAATTAATTTCAAAAAGTAAGGATTACGTGACGGAAAATAGGTTCGTCCGAGTTCGTATCGGTGTTGTAGCAAGCATATTGTGTATTAGCGGAATTGTTTTACTGACACTTCCGTTTGTGGCCCTGCGCTTTGCTTCCATTCCTTTCCCTGGCTTTTTTATTGATCCAAATTTAATCGCTAGCGCAACCGGCGAGCCAGACTTCTTTGGCAAAACGATTGAGCCCCAAATCACATATCCTCATCGCGTTTTGGCCTTGGATGGGGAACCCCTTGAAAGTAACCAAGAGCTATACCAGCGTTTGCAATCTTATGATGTGCAAGAGGTCATCAGCTTAACGTTTGAGTGGCAGTTTGACGACGCTTCAACAGAAAGCGAAGAGTTGATGTTGTCTAACGCTTCCGTTCTTATCCCATTAGATCAGCTAACAGCGAGTGATTTATGGAATCAATTTTGGCTGTTTTATCTTTGTGCCGTCATCATTTTTGGAATCGGCGTTTGGGCGTTTTGGGTGCGACCTCGAGATGAGGCTCCGCAGGTTTTTGCGCTTTTTACGGCCGTTGGGGCGATAAGTATCGGCGCCCTTTTTGATCTTGTAACCACACAGCAATTTTTGACCCTTTGGGTATTTGTACTGCCATTGTCAGGCGGATTTTTATTATGGTTATCCATTATTTATCCGCACGAGACACACTGGCTGGAGACATATCCTTGGATTCGTTGGGTGGTGCTTGCTATTGGCTTAGGCATTGGCGTCTGGGGGCTGTTGTGGCTGAATCATGCAGATCCCCGAGCTTATGTGGTGCCTTGGCGATATGCATATTTATTGAATGCGGTCGGTTTAGTGGTTGGTTTAGGCACAATGGCGTATCGAGGTATTGCCTCGCCATCCCCAATCATTAAACAGCAGGGTCGGCTAATTTTCTCAAGCGGTGTGATTGCATTCTTGCCGATCATCGTCTTTTTTGTGCTCAGTTCAACCCCTATTGATTTATCTTGGCTATCGACTTCCCTTTATATCCCACCGGTTATCATCTATCCCTTTGTTATTGCTTATACGATTATTCGTTATGGCTTACTCGATATTAAAGCGGTGCGTCGAGGGGTTGCCTATGCCATATTAACGGCCGTATTGGTCCTCGTATTCGCTTTAGTTGCTTCAGGTGTCAATGCTTCATTTGGCACTTTGAATGAATCCCCGTGGTTTATTTCTGCTGCTGTCATTTTTGTCGCCCTCTTGTTTGAGCCGCTTCGGTATCGACTACAGGCTGGGTTGGACCAGATGTTTTTTAGGAGATCGATTACGCTTGATGGACTGCGGCGTAATTATAATCGAGAGCTATTAACGGCCGTTGAGTTTTCCAATGTGGCTGATTTACTGCTGGATTATATTCAGCAAGGGGTTCCTGAAACGCGAACTGCCTTATACACGTTAAATAATCGATAAGGACTTTATCGGAACTATCTAAACCCCAATTAAATAAGCGTTCGCTTAGATTCGGAGCTGGTCCAATTTTTGGCAGCGAGTGAAATCAGCGTTGACCTAAGCGAAGTACGCACCTGGCCAAAGGTCGTCCACGATAATCCCATTTTACTGCGAGAGCAAAATGTGGCCCTACTT
>JBCCFD010000009.1:0-41717 GCA_039029915.1 Chloroflexota bacterium | reverse complement strand
ATTTATTTTTGTAATCTCCTTTCCGTGTTTGTTTATATTTTTGTGTTGTTCTGTGGATATTGGCGTTTTTCGGTGGGCGTTTATTGTTCAATCTTTGGTTTTTTTTTGTTTTTTGGTAAAACAACCTTTTTTTGTACCTGAAACGGCCGATGAGGAGCTTGAGGATTTTGAAGGCGATGTCGAAGAAGATGAAGCGGCATCTGACAATCAGGAGGATGCAACAACTGAGGAAAATGAAGCTGATGTGACATCTACAGAAACATCACCCTATGATGGACCAGTAACGGCCCTCGTAATCCGGCGAGTAGCAACTGACCTAAACACATTTATCTCAACTCGCGAAGGGTATATTTCAATTTTACTTGAACAAGATGGCGTCGTGGCAGACCGCGAGTTTTCAGCCTTTTTAGATTTCAGCACCTTCGCCTCACCTGACCCAGCTGTATTTATTGGTTTGACGGAGTTTGAATCACTCGAGGCATTGAGTACAGCAACTGATACTGCAGCAAACACCCTAGAGGCTGAAACGTTTTTTGGTAATTTTGACTTAGAATTGTTTGGGGCTTTACGGCCGTTGAACCCGGAGGACCAGTATGACCTTGCCGAACTCGCTATTCAGCCTGGACAAGTGCTAGAGGTTGCTGCTCGGGATTTGTCGATGTATGAGGATTTTGATGCTAATGACTATGCGATAAAAAGGGGTGCTTTTTTAGAATCACTTTCACAGCAAGAAGGCTTCGTTCAAGAGTTACAATGGGTATCATTATTGGATGAAAACATCGTTGTTGGGATGACAGTTTATGCTAGCGCAAGTGCTTATCAAGCCATCAACACATCCGACTTTGTCAATACGCCAGAATATACGGACTTTGTTTTTACTTACCCATTCGTAGCTGGCTTTGCTAGCTTCGACGCCAAGCCGACCGGTGTTTCTAACACAATACCAAGTGAGGCTATTGCTTTCCCAGAATCAATCGCAATTGATGGCGAAACAGCCTACCTTTCTAACTTTTTTGATGGTTCAATTCACATGCTTAATTTGAACAGAGGTGAAAGTAGCCAATTAGTTGAAGCAGGTAGAGATGGCGTCACGGCTGGATGGGGTCTGTGGCTTGAGGACAGCAGTGGTTTATTGCTGTCTTGCGGTAACCGAAACTTTGTACCAGGCCCTCAAGAGAACAATAATGCAGCCCGTTCAATTGATATCAGCACAGGTGAGACAGTCGAGTTATGGGAATTACCTACTGGTGCCGCTTGCAACTCGATTCTTTCAGTAACAAACGGAGACATTTATATCAGCGATGTCAGTCCAAACGCAGATATTATCAAGATTGATCGTGTTACTGGCGAATCCATCGTTTGGGTCGATGAGCCTTCATGGGAAAATGATTCAGGATTTGGTGCTGGGGGTCTAGCTTGGGATGGTAACAGCAATTTGTATTTAAGCGCCGCAGGCATTATCCGCATCCCAATTAATGATGATGGCACGGCGGGTAACCTTGCCCCACAAACGATGCTCGATGCCAATGGAAATGATACCTTCTTCTCATTTGATGGCTTTGCATTTAATGAAGCAGATAGCACACTGATTGGTGCTGCATTCGATTTCGATGTCTTTCAAAGCCAGGTCATTAAATTATCCATTTTGGATGAAAATACAGTTCAGGGTGAGCTGATTTTTCTTGGGGCAACAGGAGCAACCGGCATTGATGCATCTAGCGGGACAATCTTTATCGCAGATGGGCAAATTATCCAAGCGCTTTTTAACGAAGGTTATGTGCCACCCACGCCATTCTCAATTTTCATGATGGAATAAAACAGCTAGGCGTGCAGATTCAACTAAATCTGCACGCCTTATTTTCCCAACCCTTTAAAATTGTTCAATCAATATGAATAGCGCGCCAAACAGCATCAGCAATAATGGATTGAGCTTCTTCCATCGACAAATCACGCAATCCACCTAACCAGCGCCGTGAAAATTCATGAGCTGGCCCCATGATGATGGCATCGTAAGCCCATGGAGGCAATGCCAACAGTTCCCCACTCTGGATAAACGGAGACATCCAACTAAATATATCCAAATAAAATTGACTTTTAAAAGCGTGCAGTTCATCTTGATGACGTCTTAAAATCTCTTCTTGGGAAGCTGCATATATAAAGCTTGCCTGTGCTGGATTTTCAAAAACCCATTGAAGGTAGCTAACAACAAATCGCTTTATACCAGATTCTGCATCTGTTTCCTCTAAAATTGACTGCCTTAGCTGCTCAAAACAATCCACAAATGAATCATGATACAGAGCATAAATTACCCCTTCTCTATCCTTAAAGTGATGGTAAATGCTACCAATGCTTGCCCCAGAGCGTTTACTTATTTCAGCAATTCGCAGTTGTGACAAGCCGTTTTCTGAGAATAACAATAATGTCGCATCTAAGATTTTAGTGCGGCGCAATTGGGATGCTAAATCTTGTTTTTTATTTAGTAACATTTTTTTGCCATACCTGCTAATTAATATTAGAATATTTTTCTAGAAATAAATTCTAGAACGATTTTTTGTTTTTTACATCAGTCTAGCAAATCAATAATTCAATCGCAAATGGAGACAGGCAATGGAAGGAAAAGTTTGTGTAGTCACAGGTGGTAATACAGGGATTGGCTTTGAAATCGTGCGAGCCTTAGCTAAGCAGTCAGCCCATGTTGTATTGATCAGTCGCAATGAGAGCAAAGGAAAAACGGCCGTTAATGCACTGCAAACTGAAAATTTAGCATCTACTGTCGATCTTATAATTGGTGATCTAAGCACCATATCAAACGTCAAACACTTGTCTGAAAAATTAGCAGGAGCCTATCCCAAAATTGATGTGCTGATTAATAATGCTGGGGTTTGGATGACCAAAAAGGTCATAAACGAGGACAATCTAGAAATGTCATTTATGGTGAATCATCTCGCCCCCTTTATGCTCAACCAGATGCTTCTAACTAGCCTAAAGGCGTCGGAAAAGGCAAGGGTTGTTAATGTGAGTGCGGGGCTTTATGAGCGAGGTGTTGTTGATGTAAATAAAACACCATATGGAGATGATTTTGGCAGAATCAAGAGCTATGCCAATTCAAAACTATGTAATGTATTAACTTTAAGCAGGCAAGCCGAAAAGCTAGAAAATGCAAATATCACGTTTAATATGGTTCATCCCGGCGTGATTCGAACACAGCTTGGAGATTCAAGTGGACCAATAGGGTGGCTATTAAAACAGATTAAAAAGAAATGGTCTACGCCAGAAGCGGGCGCAATTGCCCCAGTTTGGCTGGCAACTGCACCTGAATTAGCATCTGTAAACGGCCGTTATTTCAACGAAAAAGAGCCCACCTCTCTTCATCCAGTGGCCCAAAACCTAGCTTTAGCTGATGCAATTTGGGATCTGAGCACAAAACTGATTAGTTAAGTGTTCCAATCACTCGAGGGGTTTCGTCATTCCAAAATGACCCGAGACAGCTTGGTAACCCAACTTCCGGTTGATGGCCAACATCGCTACATTCCGAGAATCATTTTCAGTTTTTATTTCAGCACCACCTTTTGAAATAGCTTGCCGAATCGTTAAGAGCTTAAGTGCCTGGGCAATCTTCTGTCCGGTGTATTCTGGGTCAACACCCGTAAAACCATTTCCAAAAACGAAGGGATCATCTGTGGGAAACGCACCCGATAGCCCCACAAATCTTTCACCATCAAGCGCCACAAATTCACACTCATGTCGAAACCATGGGGCAGTCATCACAATTTTCTTCCAGGTTTCAAAGGTTGAAAAGCCGTCTGCAGCAGGTTCGTTTAAACTTGCCAGCTTATTTATTTCATAAAGCTTTCGCTGGGCGTTTGGATCATCGCTAACGGTGTCAAAGGTGATAAAGTGAAACCCTTTGGATTGAACAGCATCAATTACACCTTCAAAGTTCTTTTCGTCAAAGGTTTTTAGATCTAAAACCGAGTCAAAAACATGAAACAATTTCTCAAAGCCTCGTTTATTCAAAAAACGCAAGCTAGCTTCATGTTCCTCTTTAACACGACCAACCCACTCTGTTGCTCCGTGCTCTTGCATAAATTGAGTGATTTGATCGTAGAAAGCTGAGCCAACCCTCTGCTGACGACACTCTTCTTGAACCACAATATTGCCATGAAAACGGCCGCTTGGATTTGAAGGATAACGGGCAACATACGCAATCCCCAGCACCTCATAGTCGGAGTTTCGGGCAACAAGCCATTGCCGAATTCTGTCTGGAATTTCAATTTCATCTTCTTCATATAAATCTTGTACTGTCATGGTATAACCTGTCCATTCTGACCACATTTGGGCAATGACTGGATAATCTTCAGTTGGTTTTGCAGGTTCAATAATAAATTTCATTTGGTTTCCTCTTGCCCGCACACAGAAAAAGGTCGTAGGCCATCTGTTTTCGCAAGTTATGAACATCAACAAGTACACAGATCAGGTGACAAATGTTCAAATAATTTTGAATTTTGGATTAAATACTTCGTTACATAAGAAATTTCAAATTATTCCAGAGTAGAAGTATTTAATAACTTTGGTAACAAAGTATTCAACAATTAATGGCAAGTGATTTGCACAAGCTATGATTAGTGGGTAGCACGCAAAATAAATGCACTCAATTTCAACCAAACCCCCTACACATCAATTCAATATACCATTAAAATCTCTTCCCAATATACCAATAGCTTTAATTTCAGAAAACAAGAATCAATTACAAAATAAGGGAACAAACAATGAGCGAAATAAATTGCGGCCAAGCCTTAATCAAACTGCTTGAAAAATATGGAGTCGAGACTGTTTTCGGTATCCCTGGAGTTCATACGCTTGACATATATCGGGGACTAGCAGACAGTCCTATTCAGCATGTGCAGGCACGTCATGAACAGGGGGCAGCTTTTATGGCAGATGGGTATGCACGCGCCTCTGGCAAACCGGGCGTCTGCATCTTGATTTCTGGTCCTGGTGTGACGAATGGGCTGACAGCCATGGGTCAAGCGTATGCCGATTCGATCCCTATGCTCATGATTTCGAGCACGACAGCTTCCTATACGCTAGGTAAAGGATGGGGGTGTCTACACGAAGTTCCAGACTTGCAAGCGGTAACCGATCCGCTCACGGCGATGAGCGCCACAGCCTTAGCTCCGAGTGATGTGCCTGAATTATTGGGGCAAGCATTTACAATTTTTGCCTCTCAGCGCCCCCGCCCTGTTCATATTGCAGTCCCCATCGATGTTTTGGCGATGCCCGTCACGGATAATTGGGCTCCTGTTCAGCTGCCACAGCGAGCCCTAGCGCATCCAAACGATGTTGATGCAGCGGCTGATATGCTGATGACAGGGCAACGGCCGTTAATCATGGTCGGTGGTGGTGCAGTCAATGCCGCGGGCACGCTCACTGAGATAGCCGAGCTGCTCAATGCTAGCGTGGTCACCAGCAATGCTGGAAAAGGCATCGTGCCTGACACACATCCGCTCAATTTAGGCGGCAGCATTTGGCGCAAAGCTGTGCAAGACCACGTCTCAGAGGCAGATGTTATTCTGGCCATTGGCACTGAATTATCAGAGACAGATAGCTTCGTAGAGCGGCTCGATATCAAAGGAAAGCTGATTCGGGTAGATATTGATCCCCACAAAATCAATGACCTTTATCCTGCTGATTTGGGCATCATTGCGGATGCAGGTTCAACGGCAAGCGCCCTCCTAAGTTCCCTAAAAACAAAAAGTGCCAAACCCGCGGCCCGCGACACAAAAACGGCTGTTTCTGCGATCATCGAAGAGTTAATGACCGACATTTCGGTTAATGAAGCCCAACACATCAAAACGCTTCAAGCCTTACGTGAGATCCTTCCAGATGACGCCGTGATTGCCGGAGATATTGCCCAGCTCGTTTATACCGGTTCATTTGCTATGCCCGTTGATGCACCGCGTCTATGGCATTACCCAGCTGGGTTTTGTACGCTTGGATGTGGTTTGCCAAACGGAATGGGTGCAAAAATGGCATTTCCTGACAAACCGGTCATCGTCCTTGCCGGAGACGGCGGCTTCATGTTTACCGTACAAGATTTGATTACAGCAGCAGAGCTCGAGCTATCCCTCCCCATTATCATTTGGAATAATGGGGCTCTCCTTCAAATCAAAGAAGATATGGAGCATCGCAATATTCCACCCATTGGTGTAGAGGGCATCAACCCTGATTTCAACCTGCTTGCGCAATCGATGGGTTGCTACGGTACCCGTCCAACCGGCATGGATGAGTTCAAAACGGCCGTTTCCACAGCCCTCCAAGCAAATCGTCCAACCATTATCGAACTAGTTCAAGGAGCAGATTGGCTAATGCCTAATGACTTAGCTCAAGCAACTTTAACAAAATAACCGTTTGAAAAATGCAAATTCATGAAAAAACACAAGGTTATACGCGCACGCGCAGACAGAGGGATGAATGTCCTCAGCACCCAGCTTCACAGATTGGCAGAGGTGGCTGATATAGTCACAACACAAGACGATCGGGAAGCAACAATCATTATAACTGTACGGCATAATTCAAGCGCGATCTTAGATTTTTTAGTTCCATTTCAAAGAGTGACTTTCTATCAACTTTGCAACAAATCATACCTGTGTTACCTTTCCCAAAGGAGAAATAGCCATGCGAAAATATTTAGTAATGACCGTTAATGGACAAGACAAAGTCGGGCTTGTCGAAGAGGTGACCAAACTGGTTTTAGATTTCAACGGCAACGTTGAAGCCAGCCGTATGGCTCGCCTTGAAGGTGAGTTTGCCATGCTGATGCTCGTTTCTGTACCAGAGCCACAGTTTAAAACATTCCGCCAAAGCGTTCGCGACTTGCGAGGTTTGGGTTACAAAATTTCAACCAAGCAAACAGAACGTGGTTTTTCCCGAAAGTTTGCTGGATGGAATGTCTTTCAAATTAAGGTCACAGGGGCTGACAATGAAGGACTCATCTACGAAATTACCCATCATTTAGCAGAAAAGGGAATCAATGTAGAAAGAATGGATACCGGTATGCGACCTGCCCCATTTGGAGGTGGTGCGCTGTTTACGATGTCGGCTGTCGTCGTTGTGCCCCCCACTATTTCAATCAGCGATTTGCGCGAAGATTTAGAGGAAATTGGGGATAAGCTGAATATGGATACTGAAGTGTCCTACCATTCAGAATAGGGGGAAACATGTGCCGAAACATCAAAAATTTGCGCAATACCGATCGCCCACCAACTGAGCTAGAGCTAGAGGAAGCAGCACTGCAGTTTGTCCGTAAAATTAGTGGGTATCGCAAGCCATCTAAAAAGAACGAAGCAGCTTTTAATACGGCCGTTTCTGACATTGCCACCATCTCTCGCCAGCTATTTGAAAACCTCAATAAATGACTCATCCTTACAATGAACCACTCTTGGCACTTTTTGATGACAATCAAAATCCAGATGATGCCAAATCGATGACTCAATATATGCGCAATCAATTTGCTCATTTTGGCATCAAATCGCCTTTGCGAAAAGAGTTGTTAAAAGCGTTTACAGCAGGTCATGGCCTGCCACCTGTCGAGCAAATCGAAGCCATCGCACTTGATTTATGGAGCCAGCCCCAGCGTGAATGTCAACACGCCGCCATGTGGTTCCTAGAAAAAAGGCGCAAAAAACTTCCGCCAGCAACCATTGATTTGATTGAGAAACTAATTGTTACAAAATCTTGGTGGGACACGATTGATTTTCTCTCAAGCCACGATGCGGCCTACTTTTTTAAGCAGTTCCCTGAAACCAAAGAAACGCACCTTACCCACTGGCGCCGATCTGAAAACTTCTGGCTTAGACGCGCTTCTATCCTGTTTCAACTGCTTTATCGACAAGAAACGGATGGTGATCTTTTGTTTGCCATTATTCGGGAAAATTTAGGCTCAAAAGAGTTTTTTATCAACAAAGCCATCGGTTGGGCGTTACGAACTTATTCACGGGTTGATGAAACGGCCGTAATTCAATTCGTCCAATCCACGCCACTGCACCCCCTGAGCAAACGAGAAGCACTCAAATGGCTAAAATCTAACGAGAAAATCTAGCTAATATAGGCCAAATCTCCTAGTCGATCCTTAAATAAACTCTGATCATCCAGCGTAAAATAAGGGTACTATGGAGATCTTAAACACATTCCTGCCCCACGATAGACGATACTCCATCCTGAATCAGATTGATATGCCTGAGCAAACGGCGGGTGCCGCCCTGTTTGTAGATATTTCAGGTTACTCAACCATCACCAACACGCTGGCCCACACCCTTGGTTCAAAACGAGGTTCTGAGGTCATGACTCACCAACTGAACCAGCTGTACAGCATGCTCATAACTTGGGTCCACGCCTATCAAGGCAGCGTCATCATCTACGCTGGTGATTCCCTAACATGTTGGTTCGACGATCAGTTTGGCCTGCAAAAAGATTATAGCTTTTCAGGAGCCGAACGGGCTGTTTCGTGTGCCCTCAAAATGCAGTCAGCGATCATGAATGCAGAGCGTCACGTTGACGATTCAAACTCATCAATTCGCTTTAATATCAAAATTTCTATTACCGCTGGCACTGTAAATCGTTTACTTGTTGGAGACCCAAATATTCAATATTTTGAAGTCATTGCTGGTCAGCTAGTTGACCGATTAGGAATTGCTGAACAGTTAATTGAACAAGAAGAAATCATTGTTGGGCGTGAGGTATTAACGGCCGTATCCTACGATTTAAATATTAAGGAGTGGCGGCTTGGCCCAGCTGACGAAGAATATGCGGTTATATCAAACCAAAACCCAACCATTGAAACCAATCCATGGGAATTTCAATCCATCATTGAGGAACAAATCGCCCAAAAATGGTTACAGCACACCATTTATCAAAAACTAAGCGATAAAAACAGCGCTTTTATAGCAGAGCTACGTCCAACAGTAGCCTTGTTTATCAGTTTCACAGGTGTAGATTTTGAAACAGACCACTTAGCTAAACTAAAGCTCAATAAATATATTCAGTGGATTCAACGAGTAATCTACCAAGTAGGCGGCATTTTGGTACAGTTAAGTATCGGCGACAAGGGGAGCTATTGTTACGCCATCTTTGAATCTGGCTTTACACAAGATGACACAATGAACGCCATTTCGGCTGCGCTTCAAATACATAAAACCCCAGCACCGATGAGCTATATACAAACGGTCAAAATCGGAATTAGCACGGGTGTCTTATATGCTGGCACTTATGGTAGTCATCAACGAAATACATTTAGCGTTCAAGGGCAAGAAACTAATTTAGCCGCTCGATTGATGCAGTATGCCAAACCAGGTGAAATTTTAGTTTCAGCCCGAATTAGCAATCGGGCAAAATCCCAATTTCATTTTATCCAAATCGATACCATACAGCTAAAAGGGTTTGATAAGCCTATCCCAATTTTTGCGGTTCATACACTGGAAGATGCCCCTCCTGAAATCGACAAAAGCTACAAACGGTCAGCCAAAACATTTATTGGGAGAAAGCAAGAACTAGTCGTTTTGAAAAAAAGTTTAGGAGAATACTTGGAAGGTCAAAAAAGGCTTGTTTACATCGAGGGGCAAGCTGGCTCAGGAAAAACCACATTACTCACTAAATTCCACAATACAATATCAGATACTGGCTTGATATGTTTATTGGGTCACGGCAATCTCATTAATCAAGACACGCCATATTACGCTTGGGTTGATATTATTTTGCACCTTTTTAATGTCGAACCAAACGATTCCCAATCGATTATTGAAGAGAAAATTGCCTCAAAACTCCTTTCAGTTACTGGTAGCAAAGAGTATGCGCCAATTTTTAATCCGATTTGTCAATTAAAATTACCAGAAACGCCCATCACAAAAACCCTGTCCAGCGAGGCAAGAGCGCATCATTTTGAAATGATTCTGACCCAGCTATGGCGGCACTTTTTAGAAACCAATGATGGTGTTTTGGTTTTTGAAGATGCTCACTGGATCGATTCGGCGTCTTGGCGACTTATCCATAAACTATTGACAACCTGCCCTAAGTTTTTCATTATTATTGTTTCTCGGCCAATAAAAAAAGGGATAAATTTTTCAGACGAGCTAGGTTTCTTAAACCAATTCCCTTTTTTAGAGCTGATTCAACTCCATGCGTTTTCTTGGAAAGAGTCAGAAGCCTTGTTGTGTCATTGTTTAAATGCAACGGCCGTTCCTGGCTCAATTGTCGAATTTATTCATAAGTTAGGTCAAGGCAATCCATTTTTTTGTATTGAAATGGCTTATACTCTCCAGGAAAGTAAGTATCTAACGGTCAGAAACGGCCGTTGTTTTATTACAAAGACCATCTCTCAAATCCAATCCCAATTCCCAGAATCCATCCAAGGGATCATTATCAGCCGGTTAGAGCATTTGCCAGCCTCACAGGTACTCATTCTTAAAATTGCTAGCGTGATAGGGTTTCGCTTTAAGTATAAATTACTGGAAGACATTTTTTCTCAGTTTGAACCGGCGAACAACTTGCCCTTTTTTGTTGACAATCTTCAAAACTTAAATTTTATTGTGCCCTCAAAAAAAGAAAGCGGCACATTTGAGTTTAAGCATCATTTAATTCAGGAGGCAATTTATAGCGTTCTCACTTTTACACAGCGCAGACAGCTTCATAAAGCTGTTGCACAATGGTTTGAACAATATGTTGCCAACTCAACGCACAAATTTTATGAAACGTTAGCTTTCCACTGGGAAAAAGCTGAAGAAATTGACAAAGGCATCCATTATTTAAAACTGGCGGGGGAAAATGCTTGGCGTCAATTTGCTCATAAAGAGGTTATCCGCATTTTTAGCCGAGCCATAGCGATCACGACCGGTGAGGAAATTCATATATCAAACATCGATCGTGCAAAAATGTTTATTCTCATTGGACGAGCCTATGTATTTAAGACAAATTATCAAGACGGCCGTTTACATCTTGAGGATGGCTTAAATCAACTTCACATTAACACTTACGCCAACAAATCAAAATTCAAACAAATTTCAAAACTATTAGCGGGCATTGTCCGGTTGTTTGTCCAGCCTAAATTCTCCTTATTTAAACCCCAATATTCACCAGAAGAGCGGCAAAAATTTCAATTAGGGAGCCAGGCATTGCTTCGTCTCATAGAAATTTATTATCATTCTGATGAGCCATTGCTATCAACATTAAGCACTTTAAACGCTTTACAACTGGCCGAAAAAGTAGGGGATTGCCCAGAACTTGCTGAAACATTAGCTATTGTTGGCAGTTTTTTCAGTTTTTTACGCATGAAAAGGCTGGCGAGAAGTTACTATCTGCGCAGTTTAAGAATTGCTCGGAGAATCAAAAGTCAAGATGCGCTTTCATTTTCACTGTTGGTCAAAACAACTTTTGATTTAGGACAGGGGAAATGGAAAAATGCTGATTTTAACATTCAGCACCTCATTCATTTAAATCAGCAATCTGGTGACCAGCGACGTCTACTGGATGGTCAACAGCTTTTGACAATCTCCCTCTATCTGCAGGAAAAATTCCAACAATCAATCAAAGCAGGGGAAAAACTAATAGAATTAGCCACTCAAGAAAATGATCAACGATTTTTAGGTCACGGATATTTTGCACTTGCTTATTGTCGCCACCAAATGAATGGCCCCGGCACGTCTCAATACTATCTTAATGATCTTGAAGAAGTAATCCTATCAAAAAATAGCCGATTGATTGATCAACAGCTTGTATTCAACACAATTAGCCTTTTAGCACATTATCACCTTGAAAAAGAGGAATACAACAAAGGCGTACACTACGTTATGGAAGCAAAACGGCTTGCCTCTGGGGCTTTCCAAAGCAGTTTTTATACATTACCAGGCTATACGATGCTTTCTCTAGCAAACTTAAAATGCGTGCAAAAATCTCTCATTGAGCCAAGAGAAATGGACCAATTGCTTAAGAATTTTAAACAATACACCAGTACATTTCCCATTGGCAAGCCTGCCTTTCTAAAGATAAAAATGCTGTTTGAACAGTATAAAAATCGAACTTTGTTTCAACAATAAACTAATTGGGTTTTCCTTGATCATAAAGGTTTGCTGATACGTTAAACCTACATACAGCAAATTAATAATAAGAGTCGGTATCACAAGAATAAGAAGCAAAATGGGTATCTGATTCATTGTGGCCATATCAAAAAAGAAGGCTGATAGGTTTCCAAGAAACATGAATAATGCAAGGTAAAATGATTGGCCTTGCATCTTGGGTCGTATTGTATTCAAAGCAATAAAGAGCAAACCCATCATCAACGCTAAACCCCACCCCGTGTAAATACCTCCTTGCAGGCCATCTTCAAGAAAGGGTGGAATTGTGCCATTCACTGTCGCTTGGAATATATTTCTAGTAAATACCTCTTTCATGAAACCATGGATAAATAGAAAGGCCACCCCAAACGCCATCAGAACGATTAGATGATAATGACGCCGAAACCACGGCAATTGGAACTGCGAACGGCCGTAACGCAATATGGTAAAAAAGATAACGCCATCTAATGCTGCAGCAGCCAATGTGCCAACCTGCATAAATGTTGACGGACAGTCTGCCCAGTAAACGGGACAGGCCGGAAAAAGTCCAATGCCTAAAATAATCTCCCATGAGATATTGCCACACATGGCCGCAATAGGCATTGCATGAATTTTTTCCTTAAATCCGATGCGAATAACAATGAAATAAGCCCCCAGCCAAAAAATAGCTTCCCCAATAAACGTTAAAATAATCAGGCTATCTTGACTCATATTCGCTCCCGCAACCCGCTAGGAATCGTAAAATTAGTTCGACTCCCACCCCGTTCAAGATCAATTAAAGATTGAATCAAAGCTTGGCTAAATGCCTCAAAAAGTTGCGCAATTTTTTGGTGGTGGGAAAGTGTATGTCCGACAATGCTTAAAAAAGCCTCTTCTGCATTTAATAATAATGTTGTCCAATCTGATTGGGGAACATTCAAGGCATCGGCCGTTTCTGGTTCGATACAGTGACGCATAATTGTAGCCGGAAGTCCATTAGCGAAATGAAATGGCAGCTGATTTTGCATGAATTCGAGCAGGGCGGCGGTTAATGCTTGCCCAGCTTCACTTGGGGCCTCCTGCCGCTGAAAGATCGTTTCAGCTAGCCAAGTTGCTTCTGCAACGTCTTGAGGGATCAATTCAGGATCAACCCCCAGCACAAACCCGATGGCTCGCCAGGCGTATAAATAATCCTCTTTTTCCTCAGCACTCATCTCAATGCCAAATTTTTCTAATCCTAACAATATTTGGATCGAAAAGGTCATTAAGGTGCCCGCTAAATCTTCTTGATTGATGGGTACACCCCAACGGTTGTCCCACTTATTACGCCACTCTGGCCTATTCAGAATGTAGTAACGAGTGGCTGCATGAATTAAACGCACCTTTTGGGCTGTTCGGACACCACGACCGTTTTGACCAATCCCCCCTTCTGCCATAACGTCTAAGACAAATTGGGCTGTTTCAAAAATTCGCCGATGAACATGGCCGGTTAGCCGCTGGGTTAGGTAAAGCACCTCAGCCCCTTTTCGAGCTGAATAGGCATTGGGCAACGAAGCGCAAAATAAAATTGTGATTGCATTGCTCCAATGCTTTAGGAAGAACTGTTCACCGCGCTTAATGCGTTCAAAATCTACCCATGAGGGCAAGATAGCCTCTTCATTCAAATAATTTTGCACGCAGATTGGCAGGTCAGCAGGAATTAACTCGTCGTTTTGGACAAGGTTCTTCATTGTTTGATTTAGCTGATTCACACCGTGGGCTTGAATAACGGCCGTTATCACTTCATCAGCTGGCGGGTCGCCAACTGAACGCATTGACTCCAAATAAGCATCATTCCATCTCTCAATAGCCATACTTGCTCCCTTTGTTTGTGGAAATTGGGAACATTATAAAAATTGAAGAATAGATAGGGAGTAGGGCTTTAGTCAGCTTATCGGATTAACCTGATGAGAGATTTTAGCTACTGTTCTGTCCAGCATTAGATGATGAGAACGAAAATGCATAAAACCTGAGATTGTGGCTACCTTTTTGGCAAACGCCAGCCACTAAAATAAGGGAGATGAAACAGGCATTTCGCTTGGCGATTTTGAATCATTTTTTCAAGATAGGAATCACGAGACTGGTAGAACGGGCTGGTTCCATAACCATAAATTCACTGAGCGTTACGCCAATTTTATCTGCTGGCAAATGAGAAAATACTATTGCTTGCGTTTCAATCGGTATTCTGCCCAGCCCGGGGCGATGAGCTGGGCCTATTTTAAAATTAGGGTCGTCGAACTGCTGGCGGAGCTGTTGATGAAAGGTGCGGGTTATGGCCACAATCCAAGCCAGGGCAATCTCGTCTAAGATTGCCGCTAATGCCAAATCATCTACAGAATGCTCAGCGTATCGCTTATCAATAGCGTCCCCTAACGTACAAAGGGCAAAATAGCCACCAACCATGTCGTTCATTTTTTCAAGCGCCATCTCTGCAACAATTTCAGCCCCAAATCGCATTGAAATCAACTTCGGCTCAGCGAGTTCTGTCACTTCGGCCATCATTCTTTCATAATGTGGCTGCATCTTTTTTCGACTGCGCTCTCGCTTGTATTTCTTCATCAGCTTTTCAAGCGTAATCAGCTCTGCAATGCTATTTTTATCGAGGTTTGTGGTTGAGTTGTTCATTGGTCAAGTTGTATGGCCCATAAACGGCCGTCTCCAGTTAATGCATTTAAACATAACTTGTCATTTGATTGGCTAAGTTGAATATCCGCAATGGCTTCAGCATTGGGAAATGGGGCAACGGACTGCCACGCTTTCCCATCAGCATTGACCCAAATTGATTCCACCGACGCAACGGCCGTTACGCCGCCGAAATGCGTCATACTCACAATCGGAGCCGGTTGCGAGGCGACAACCACAGTTTTTGATTGTCCGTCTTCTGTTGAAATTTGGCGAACATATTTACCCGCTCCCACAAATATGACGTTATCATCAGAAATTAGCAGGTGAATATGGCTATCTCCGCTTGGGAAATCTGCTATCGCCTGCCATGAAATTGCCTCTCCCCCGGGCCGAATAATAGAAATTACGATTTCTTTGCGGCTTGGATGGAACGTTGCGCAAGCCAACATGGTGCTATTCCCAGCCACAACCAGCGGTCGACCCTGAGGTGATGGTAACAAGATGCCATTCTCGCCTTTAAAAAGGGCGATCTGCCCCGCTTGTGTCAACCCTATGCAACGATTAGACCCAATCAAATCAAGCTGAACAACTGGCGCATCTGATTGCCAGAATAGCTTTCCATTAAAAGAAACCCCGTTGGGATGACTAAGATAACGGCCGTTTTCTATAACGCCCATAGCCAGAATAGGATCGTTAGACACTGTCCCCAACTGCTGGTTATTTTGCCAAACTCCAACATGCGGCCCACCCACTACAGTAGACTCGTTTTGCTTAGCCAACCACATAAATCGGCCAGCCGTTAAGCCAGACGCAGCCGTCCAAGTCAGTCCATCATCATTCGTTTGCCACAGTCCACCATTTAGCAGACCAGCAAAGCCAAATTCATCTTGAAAGCAAAGGTTTAAAATTGGCTGATTAACAGACAAAGTGGGATGCTTAGCTTGAACAAATGTCTGCCCTTTATCTTTTGAATAAAAAATACCCTCCGAACCAGCTCCAATGATTAAGTCGCCCGCCTGATTCGTGGATAATGTCGTAATTGTTGGGAACTGTGTACTTGCAGAAACGGCCGTTTGCCATGTACGCCCTTTATCTACAGAGATACAAAGCCCCCCGTTCTCACTTCCCATCCACACCGTGTGGTCTTCAGCAAAATTCCGACTGACGGCACACGCTTGTACAGGATCAGACTCAAAAGTATCACCAATATATCGCCACGCCCGCCCGCCGTTTGGGGATTGATAGACTCCTTCAGCCGTAATAGCGAACACAAACTCACGTTCACCCCAATTTGGCGGGGCGATCAAATCAATAATCGTAAAATCTCGTAGCCCCCAGTTGACCAATTCCCAATGCCGCCCGTTGTCAGTTGAGCGCAGCACTCCGTCTCCCTGTGTTCCTGCTAACCAAACACCATCTCTGGCCAGGTTTGGTGAAGGAAGCAGACAGGTTATCGGACGTTCGGTTTGTTCAACCCAAGCCATCTCCCAGCGCTGTCCACCCACGGCTGAGCGCAAAATCCCTTTGGGTAAACCAGCCGCTAAAACAGTTTGGTCTTGGACGGTAACGCTGTTCAAATGCCAAAACGGCACTTGTTTTTGTACGAGCTGCCAACGGCCGTTTCGCTGATGAAACAATCCGGCAGGAGATGCTAACCATCCTCCAGCCTCAGCTGACCAGCTCACCTCTGAGACCGTTCCTAAAAATTCGATTTCTTGCTCAAGAACCCATTCATTCATATGTTTTTATCTGGTAATTTGAAGAGCAACCAACAGGTGTCTGCTTACACCCTTCCCTCAACTCTCTACTCTTGTCCCTCTTCTCTCTTCTTAAATCTATCCCTACGGATCATAACTCATCTCTGGCTTCTTGTTTAAAACAATCGTTTCGATGCTTAGGGCCAGCATGGCACCACTTGCACCAGATTCCAGTGAAGACAATACCACTCGAAGTGGATCGACAATACCAGCGGTATATGCATCTTTATACTGTCCGGTTAAGACATCATAAATTGTCCCCTCTGGATGATAATCAAGCTGTGACAAGATTGATTCTGGGCTGGAAACCCCTGCATTCTTTAAAATACAGATGGCAGGCATGTCGAGAGCGTCAAAAACGGCCGTCGCGCCCATTCGTTCATCCCCATTAAGCGAATCAATGCTAGCTAAAACGGCCGTTTTACAGTTTAGCAGTGCTAGCCCTCCCCCAAGTAAATACCCACCATCGACCGTTGCCGCCAACGCTTTAATGCCCTGCTCGGCTTTTTGATGTAAATGTGTTCGCTCAGCTTTCGTCGTCGCACCAATCTTTAAAATGGCAGCATTTCCTGTCAATCGACTTAGGCGCATCTGCAAACGCTTCTTGTCCTCATCATAAATCTTCATCTGCCCAAGCCGCGCTTTAAACCCTTCAATTTCTCGCTGACGCACTGCCCGATTGCCTCCCCCCTGCATCACAAAAAAGGCTTCATTACTGGCCTCTACCCGTCCCGCAATCCCTAAATCTGATAGTTGAATGTGACGTAATTGTCGACCAATGTGTGACCCAATCGAGGTGGCCCCGGTTAAAACAGCTAAATCAGCTAAATCCTCACGACCCCGTTCCCCTCCTGCGGGCAAGGCAACGGCCGTTATGCTGAGCGGCGTCTCTTCATTGGTATGATTCAACACAAGAGTCTCAAGAGCGGCCCCTTTAATTTCAACGGCTACTAGCAAAAGCTTCTTCTGTTTGTTTTGAATCATCAACTCCAACAAGGGCTCAACGTCTTCAGCCTCATGCAAACGCTCTTGGTACAAAGCAACACGGCAGTTTGTCTGAATCGCTTTCTTGGAAATCTTGGTCGTGTGCATAAAAGGGGAAATCAGATTACCTTCCCACCGTCCCCCATCCAAATAAGTTCGCTCAATTAATGGGGCCATAAAATCTTCAATGATGATGTGTGCCTCTGCCCCCAATAAATCATAAAGCTCGCCTAATACTACAGACAGCGCTCGATGGCCCGTCACGGCCTGCGCAACGGCCGTTAAATCTTCATCACTGTTCACAGGTCGGGCTTGGGCTTTCAGAGCTTCACGTGCCACATCAACAGCCTGACGCACACCTCGCTGGACCATCATTGGGTTTGCACCAGCCGCAATCATCTTAGTGGCCTCTTTGAGGATCGCTTGGGCAATAACGGCCGTTAAAGCCGTTCCGTCTCCTTCCCGCTGACTACTACGCCATACCGTTTGTCGGAGTAACATCGCCCCGACATCACGACCTCGTTCAGGCAATGCAATAATTCGTCGGGCAATTGTGGCCGCATCGGTTAACAGATCAGGTCGCTCTTTCGTCTCTGAATCAACCAAGACAGCCCCCTGCGTTGGCCCTAGAGTTAAGGATAAAAGGTGCGCTAATTCAAAAAATCCCGCTTGAAGCAAGTTTTGAGCATCAGGGTTCAATATTACAGCCGGTTTATTCATATTAAACAATTATCAATCATGTCCTACGAGATGACAAAGAGTGGTTTAAAACGAATCTAGCAACACTTGATTCATACGTATATACACGAATTTAACACCAGAATGTAGGCGCGACGGCCCAAGTCTAATCGTGAAAATTCAAACAATCGCGCACTTTGTTGGACAGATACACAAAGCCTTTATAGAATACTTGCCATATACATCGAACGGTGGCAAAATCACTCTATCCGTTCATGTTCCACAAATAAGTATTTCGAAAAATTGTTGATCTTAAACAAACAATGGAATACGAAAGCATTTTCCAGAAAGTAAAAAAATAATGCTTTTTTGGGAAACTGCACTTATACAAGTAGTGAGGAGATAAAAAAATATGACCCAAGAAGTTGATAACAACAAATTTAGCCGTCGTCAATTCCTTGTATTCGCTGGGGCTGGCTCTGCCGCGATCGTGCTAGCAAGCTGTGGTGGTTCAGAACCTGATGCCAGCGGTAGCTCTGGAAGTGAGGCTGCTAGTTCAGAACCCGTCACCATTGAATTCCTAGCATGGGGTGGTGATGAGGGGGCGTATGAAGAACTCATCGCAAACTATACGGAAGCCAACCCAAACGTCACTGTCAACTTATCATCATCACCAGGCGCGGAATTCTACGCCAAACTCAATACGCTCATCGCTGGTGGAGAAACCCCACACCTTTCATCATTCCAAGGTTGGGAATGGCAACCGTTCTTTGATAAAGGCGTCCTTGCCGATATCAGCGATTTTGTCGCCGCCGATAGCTATTTCGATAATGTGTTTGATGACAACATCCAAAGCATTAGCGACAGCACCTTACGTGATGGACAGCGCATCTTGATCCCAATGCAATGGGGCACCATGCTCATGTTCTACAGCAAACCCGTCTTTGATGCCGCTGGGGTTGATTACCCAACCAACGATTGGACAATGGATGATTTCGTGGCAACCGCTGAAGCACTTACAAGTGGTGATGGTGCCAGCAAGATTTTTGGAACCTGGGCCAATGGTAGCTGGTTCCGTGACATCCACTACATTCGTTCAACCGGCAAGCAAGAATTTGACAGCTTGGTCGATCCAAAGCAAGCAACGTTTAACCAACCTGAAATCGTTGAAGCCATCCAGTTGGTCGCCCAAGACTTCGTTCACAGCATGGGTGTTGCCCCAAGTGCTGCTGATACAGAAGGTGGTGCGGTCGCTATTGAATCTGGAAACGTTGGCATGAAATATGAAGGCGCTTGGTACATGCCCCGTATGAATACGCCAGAACTTCGTGAAGAAGGCAACGAAGTTGAATTTGATGTCGTTTTGATGCCTCAAGGGGCTGATGGCGACCGGCCACACCGCGGATGGTCAGAAGGTTTAGCAATTCCTAATTCAGACGGTGTCGACGCCGCATGGCGCTTTGCCAGCTTCCTAGCCAGCGAAGAAGGCAATAAAACCTATGCGACCATCACAGGTCGAATCCCCAACAATGCTGAACTCGTTGAAAGTTTCTGGGTGCCGACTGTAGCTGAACGCTTTGGCTGTGAAAGCGCTGCAAACTTCATTGAAGCATTCAAACGCTCAGAAGTGGACGTCGTTGGTGGTGTATCTCGTTCACAATATTGGTCAGAAGCTGTTAAGCCTGTTGGTTATGATCCCATCATTGCCAATACAGCTACGGCCGCTGAAGTTATGCCAGCCGTTGACGAAGCAGTTCAAGCCATTTTGGACGAATTCTGGGCTAGCTAATTTTTCAACCTTTACAATCTTGTTATTAATTTCTCCCCCGTGCACTTACTTTTGTCGAACGCACGGGGGAGTTCCATTCCAAACTTTAAAAAAATCATATGGCCGCATTAAACTTTTTCAATAGCGACAGAAAACGACCAAGTCCTCAAAAACTGCGCGAGTGGCTACTAGGTTACCTATTTGCAGCCCCATTTATTATTGGATTTTTCGTATTTGTTGCTTATCCTTTTGGTTACTTATTCTGGCTCTCTTTTCAAGAGTGGGATTTAATTGGGTCCGCTGAATTCATTGGTTTTGGCAATTTCAGACGGATGTTCTCAGATACCCCAGCTGGGGTGCGCAATATTAAAAGTTTAGCAAACAGTGCCTATTACACTTTTATTGCGGTCCCTCTTCAACTGATTATTTCCTTTACCTTAGCGCTTGCTTTAACTCAAAAAATCAAATTCCGCGATGTTTATCGGGCTGGTTTCTACTTGCCGCTGATTGTGCCTCTGGTAGCGTGGGCGGTCGTATGGCAAAGAATTCTGCACCCTCAATTTGGAATTTTGAATGATACGATTGAGCGAGTCTTAAACTTCTTTTCAGCCACACCAGTAGAATTTGCCCCTGAATGGCTCTTTCAAGTTGATCTTGCAAAGCCAGCCTTTATCTTCATGTCGCTGTGGATGATTGGCCGCCAAATGGTCATATTTATTGCCGGACTAGGTAATATCCCAGATTCACTCATGGAAGCGGCTAAGGTAGACGGTGCAGGGCCACTGCGTCGATTGTTCAGCGTTACTCTCCCACTGATGACCCCATTCATCTTTCTAAATATGATTTTTGCCTTGGTCAATTCCTTCCAAACTTTCATTCCTGCTCAGGTAATGACTGAAGGTGGCCCGTCAGATTCAACGCTCTTTATTGTTTTGAACATTTGGCGGGAAGGATTCCAGTTTTTCAATATGGGGTATGCATCAGCACTAGCCATTGAGTTATTTTTAATCGTTATCGGGTTAACCGCCGCGCAGTTCTACATTTCGCGACGCTGGGTTTATTACGAAGAGTAGGTCTATGAGTACAATTCAATCTCGATCATCTAGATTTTCACGACAACGGGTTAGCCGCATCTTCGGGCTTAGCCTTCTGCAAATCTTTTTAACCTTGCTTCTAATCTCATTCTTGGTTCCTGCGTTGTGGATGTTTTCATCATCTTTAAAAGCTTCGACTGAAATTTTTGTTGTACCTGTTGTTTGGATACCCGACAATCCTCAATGGGACAATTTTCAAAAGGTATTTCAATTAAGAGGCTTGCCGTTTGCTACGTTTATTGGCAATACTGCGAGAGTTGTTTTCTTTGCGGTAACAGGAACGGTCCTTTCATCAGCAATGGTGGCATATTCATTTGCTAGACTGGAATGGCCCGGCCGAGATTTCTTCTTTGGACTACTTGTGGCCACAATTCTCATTCCTGAGGTCATTACGATTATTCCCCGTTTTATCGAGTTCAGGTATTTTGGCTGGATAGACACCCATTTGCCATTAATTGTGCCGTATTGGTTTGCAGGTACCCCGCTGTATGTATTTATTATGCGCCAATTTTTTAGAGCAATTCCAAAGGAGCTTGATGAGGCTGCCTTTATGGATGGAGCAAGCCATGTGCGCATTCTTTTCCAGATTATTTTGCCGCTTTCTAAACCCGTTATTGCAACGGTAGCAGTCTTTGCGCTTCTGCAGCACTATAACGATTATCTAACCCCGCTTATTTTCCTCAATAGCATTGATAAGTGGACGTTGCCGATCGGTATCGCCTCATTGAATGCCCAAGAATCATTCAGCTCTTCTTGGGAACTGGTATTTGCCGCCAGCACAATTGCGGTTACACCGATGATTATCATTTTTGTGTTTGCGCAAAGATACTTCGTTCAGGGGATCTCAATGACAGGCTTTGGCGGGCGCTGAGTAGATTGCTAAAAGAAATTTGAAAATACTGTTGTCGAAGTGATTTACTAATAAGAGAATAAAATCGATTGCAAAGCTGTTTTTTCAAGGAAATTTTACTCTCCATATGTTTATGTATCTTTTTGACATTTTTTTTGTCTGAAACTGTACGATTTTGGTGTCAAGCGAATTACACCAGAGGGCATAGGAAGAGGGTATTATTAGGACATAGAAACAAACTCTCCTTCTCTTCTCCTCCTCCTCTTCTCTTCTACACAAAGCCCCTTGATAGGGGCTTTCGTGTTTTCTAGGCAAATTCTAGCTAAATGAACATTACCAATGCTTTTGAACGAATTCTCCAACTTGAGTAATAGCCTGTAAACCTTCTGGAACTTGATCATAGAATGCATGCCAAACGTGCCACATACCATCCCATATTTCTAATGTAACATCGACGCCCTGTTCTCTGGCCTTTTGAGCGACACGAGTCGAATCGTTGAGGAGAATTTCCCAATCACCGACGTGCAAAAGCATTGGTGGAAAGCCGGTATAATCAGCAAATACAGGTGAAACCTTTGGGTTTTTAGGGTCTTCGCTCTGATAATAGAGCTGGGCCGCTTCGACGACGCCATCTGGATTAAACCAAGGGTCTTTTTTAGCGCGGGTGTGCATCGATTGTCCAGTAGCTAACAGATCTGTCCACGCCGATATTAAAGCGATGGATGCGGGTAATGGTATTTGTTTTTCTCGCAGGGCTTGTATTGTGGCTAGGGTCAATCCACCACCAGCCGAGTCACCAGCGATAGCAATTTGCTCGGGAGCATAGGTTTTGAGGAGTTCGGTATAAACGGCCGTTGCGTCCTCCAAGCCGGATGGGAACGGATGCTCTGGTGCCAGCCGATATTCAGGTAAAAGCGCCCTTGCCCCACACGCCTTGGCATACTGGCTCACCATGCCGCGATGCGACTCACACGACCCCACCGAATAAGCACCCCCATGTAAATAAAGCAAAACATGCGTCTTGTCATCGTTTTCAGGAATGAGCCATTCGCCAGGCACACCGGCAAAGACGACGGGCTCAATTCGGGTCCCAATCGCTACCGACGCACGTCCCCCCATCTCATCTAGCCCCTTACGCGTTTCGTTGATATCGTTTCTAGGGGGGCGTTTAGCCATCTCTCGTCTAAAAATCTCGCGTACCATGATTGATTTTAATGCAGGCATTTTTTATAGCTCCTAGTAGACCTCTAAGAAGATGATAGATTCCCCAAATATAGCACGAAACAGGGCAAAATCGAGTTGGGAAAAATCAAAAAACTGCATCATAATACCGAGTTTGAGGAGTTTCCCACTATGAAAAACCCAGAGAACCTACGTCGATTGCTTAATCCAAAATCCATTGTTGTTATTGGGGGCAGTATTGCCGCTGAAGTGATTCGCCAACTAGATAAAATTGAATACAAAGGACAAATTTGGGCCGTTAATCCAAAAAAAGATACTTTAGCGGGTCGCCCATGTTTTAATGCATTATCTGAGCTACCAGCGGTCCCTGATGCTGCTTATATTGGCGTGCCCTCTCAACTAACGGTGGAGGCAGTTAAAACATTAGCAGAAATGGGAGCAGGTGGCGCCGTTTGCTATGCAGCAGGATTCGCTGAAGCTGGGGATGCTGGACAATCCTTACAGGCAACGCTCCAAAACGTTATGGGAGAAATGGCAATTATTGGCCCAAACTGCTATGGCGCATTGAACTATTTAGATGGGGTCACGCTTTGGCCGGATGAACACGGCGGAAAAAGAATTGACAAAGGGGTGGCATTGATTGGTCAAAGCGGCAACATCATGATTAGCCTCTCCATGCAGCAGCGGTCAGTGCCATTAGGCTATCTCATATCAACAGGCAATCAGGCGGGGCTCACAATTCCAGAGTATGTTGATATTCTTTTGGATGATGAGCGGGTAACGGCCGTTGGTTTGCACATCGAAGGCATAAAAGATATTCAAGCTTTTTCAACTGTCGCCCTCCGCGCACTCAGAAAAAAAGTGCCAATCGTTGTTTTAAAAACGGGGGCATCTGAGCTTGGGGGGCAGGTGACAATGAGCCATACGAGTTCACTGGCCGGGTCTGATCAGCTATATAATGCCCTTTTTAGCCGCTTGGGCATCATGCGCACACACTCAATTCCCCAATTTTTAGAAGCATTAAAATTCCTTTCAATCATTGGCCCTCTACCCAGCAAAAAGATTGCCTCAATTAGCTGTTCAGGTGGTGAAGCAGCCTTAATTGCAGACAATGCCGATGCTCTAGGCTTAACCTTTCCACCTTTGATTCAAAAACAAGCAGACGGATTATCGTCTGTGTTAGGAGAAAAGGTGGCTTTAAGTAACCCGCTTGATTATCACACCTATATTTGGGGGGACAAGCAAGCACAGTTTTCTTGTTTTTCAGCCATGCTCATGGGGTCTCAAGATATCTCTCTCAAGATTTTAGACTTCCCCAATCCTCAAATTTGTGACTTAACAACATGGAAGATTACTGCAGAGGCGTTTGCTGATGCGGCCCATCAGCAGCAGGTCAACGGGGCGATAGTGGCGACGATGCATGAGAATTTCCCCACCCCTATCGCTGAGGAGATGCGCCAGCGCAGTATTGCTCCGATGTTGGGCATTGAGGAGTGTCTGCTTGCCATAAAAGGGGCGGCCATGATCTACAAGCGACAACGGCAGGCGGAACAGGCGGCGGGGCTTTTACCTGCCAAACCGTTAGCCAACACGGCCGTTACCCATAATGAATACCATAGTAAATCAATGCTGGCTGAATTTGGCATCCCTATTCCCCAAATGGCAGTCTGCACTAAAGAAACGGCCGTTTCTACCGCCGAAGAAATTGGCTATCCCGTTGTGCTCAAAGTGCTGTCTGATGATATTGTGCATAAATCAGATGTTGGCGGCGTAAAGGTCGGTTTAAACAATGAGGATGAGGTACAAACGGCCGTATCCCAAATGGCGCATCTCAGCAGCGAATTTCTTGTTGAAAAAATGGGGAGCAAGTCAACCATAGAGATGATTTTAGGGTTGATTCGCGACCCACAATTTGGGCTTGCGCTCGTCATCGGGGCTGGTGGCATTTTGGTTGAGCTATTTAAAGATAGTCAAATATTACTTTTCCCAGTGCTGCAACACGAGGTCGAAGCCGCTTTAACTCAATTAAAAATTGCACCATTGCTGGATGGCTATCGCGGGCAGCCCCCCGTAAATAAACAAATCTTAATAGATGCAATCCTCAATCTTGCCAAATTTGGAGAAGCGCATCAAGACACCCTGCTTGAGGTGGATATTAACCCCTTGTTTGTGGATGATGTGGGAGTAACGGCCGTTGATGCCGTCATACGCATGGCATAGATTGGACTATTCTTAGAGATTAGTCTAACTAAAACGACAATCAAAGTATAATTATAGACTTCACAAAATCTTTTCAAAATAGGAGGCTCTCTTCAATGAGCAGCGCTTACATTCCCCAAAGTGCAATGTTTATATTTGCACACCCTGATGACATCGAATTTGGCACAGCCGGCACGGCCGCTTTATGGGCCAAATACGGCTGCAACGTCCTCTACGTCGTTTTAACAGACGGCAATATTGGCAGTCGTGAACCGGGCATGACTGCTGAGAAACTGGCTGCTATTCGGCGAGAAGAGCAAACTGCCGCCGCAACCATCGCTGGAGCAAAAGTCGCTTACATGGGGGAACCAGACGGGCTCCTCCAACCCACCCCAGAACTGCGTAAAAAACTGGTTCGGCTTATTCGGCAGCATAAGCCAAACGTCGTTGTTTGTGGTGACCCAACTTTTTATTACGGAGACACCTACATCAACCATCCCGACCATCGCAACGCTGCTATTGCTGCCTTAGAGGCAGTCTTCCCTTCTGCTGATTCTCCCCTATTGTTTCCTGAGCTCGTCACAGAAGAAGGACTAGAACCTCACAAGGTCAATTATGTTTACATCTCCTCGAATCGCGGTGAATCTACCCTCTTTGTAGACATTACCGAAACGGTAGATACAAAAATTGAAGCACTTCGTCAGCATAAAAGTCAGCTCAAAGATTGGGACCCAAAAGAAGGAGTTAAAGGGTGGACATCTGAGGTTGGCAAAAAGGTAGGGTTTGCCCATGCTGAAGCGTATAAAAAAATCACACTAAAGGAAGACAAGCCGGAAGAATCCGAAGAAGAATCAAAGGATGATTCTGACGAGTAGAAATTGCAGCAGACCCTACTTTATGATAAAAAATAGGTAGGAAGATTTACGAGAAATTAAAATTTCAGCAATTTTTTTGAGAAAAACTTAATAATTTAACCTTAATTTTGAGAAGGAGAAACAAATGGCAACAGAGACCATTCTGCATCGGCTAGAAAATAATGCCAAAAAACGGCCGAATGCACCTGCTTATTACGAACGAATTAACGGTGCTTGGGTACCTACCTCTTGGAAAGAATACAACAATCAAGTACGGCAAGCAGCAAAATCATTACTCGCAATGGGCGCAAAGAAAGGGGATATCGTTACCATTCTAGGCTTTAATCGTCCTGAATGGGTCATTATGGATCTTGCCATTATGATGATTGGTGGTGCTGCTGCTGGTATTTACACCACAAACTCTCCTCACGAATGTAAATATATTGTTGAACATTCAGAAGCACCTGTCCTCTTGGTCGAAAACAAGATGCAGTGGGACAAAATAAACGAGGTTCGTCAGGACATCCCTAGCCTCAAGCACATTGTGACCATGAAAGGCGAAAATATTGATGACGACATGACTTCATCATGGGAAGCCTTCATGGAAAAAGGAAAAGACGTTCCTGATTCACAAATTGATGAAGCCATGGCTAACTTACAACCTGATCAGCTTGCCACGCTAATTTACACTTCAGGTACAACAGGCCCTCCTAAAGGGGTAATGTTAACGCACGAGAATCTAGCTGCCACCTCTAAAAACAGTGGTGAAGTGCTTGAACTAGGCCCTGAAGATAGGCTCCTCTCTTATCTTCCACTTTCACACATTGCTGAGCAAATGTTCTCTATCCATAGCGCCATTACATTTAGCTACCAACTTTACTATGCTCAATACCATCCTCAAGATCATCTCAATAGTAACTTGAAAGAAATTCAACCGACTATCCTCTTTGGGGTTCCACGAATTTGGGAACGCTTCCATGCGGCTGTTTCAGGCAACATGTCTCAAGCCACGGGGATAAGAGCAAGTATTGCAAATTGGGCATTAGGCGTCGGTAAGCAGGTCAGCGATTTGAAAAATATGGGGAAAGAGGCTTCAGGCGCACTCGCTTTCCAACATAAGCTAGCTGATCGATTAGTCTTCTCAAAAGTAAAAGAAGCTCTTGGTTTTTCTGAAGCAAAATACGGGATTACGGGCGCAGCTCCTGTATCAAAAGAAATTCTCGATTTATTTGCCGCTCTCGACATTACAATCCTTGAGGTTTATGGACAATCTGAAGGGTCTGGCCCAACGACATTCAACCGCCCTGGAGCCACCAAATTTGGTACCGTCGGTCAAGCATTCCCAGGCTCTGAAGTCAAATTATTAGATGATGGCGAAATTGTTATGAAAGGGCCAAATGTCTTTAAAGGCTACTATAAAAATGACGCCGCAACAGCAAGTGATTTGAAAGAAGGGTGGTTGCAATCTGGGGACCTCGGCGCATTTGATAAAGATGGTTTCCTCACCATTATTGGTCGTAAGAAAGAGATCATCATCACATCGGGTGGTAAAAACATTGCACCAAAGAATATCGAAGCTGCTCTAAAGAATATTCCTTTGGTTTCTCAAGCCGTTGTGATTGGTGAGCAACGTCGCTATTTAACCGCTTTGGTGACGCTTGAACCTGAAGCTGCTGCTGCCTTTGCCTCAGCGAATGGAATCAGCGGCGAGCTACACACCAATCAAAAGATGATTGATGCGATTCAAAAGGGGATTGATGAACACGTGAACCCATTGTTTGCTCGAGTTGAACAAGTTCGTAAATTCAACATCCTCCCTCGTGACTTTACGGTTGAAGATGGTGAGTTGACGGCAACGATGAAAATCAAGCGTCGGGTTGTCAATGACCACTTTGCAGATGCAATTGAAGCGCTTTACGCTGAATAAGCGTTTCTGAACAACAGTTTAGACTTTTTAAAACGGCCGTTTTTGAAACGGCCGTTTTTTATTTCCCAAACAGAGCAAACGCTATCGGATGTTAAGTCCTAGCCCCTTTTTCCCTCTCCAATTCGACCCCTAAATTAAATAAGATTAAGCCATCTAAGTAATCTAGGGAGCCACCCTCAAAATAGACATCTACAGTTGTAACCGCATTGATGTCAACGCACACTTGCAAAGCCAACTGTTGAATAGTTCAAAAAGAGACACATTATGCCTTCATCATCGATGTCCAAGTTTGCCAAAACGGCCGTTTTTCCCAGAATCTTCGTCATCCTCGGTTTATCATTCATTCCCCTAATTGGTTTGATAATCACCCTCAGAACCCCAACAGCCCAAGCCATGACAATCAACTGTAGCGACAGCAGTTGGGCTGTTGGCACCGAAGCAAATTTAAATGATGCGATTAGCTGTTTTAATAGCAAAACATCCGCTGGAACCTACACGATTTCTTTTACTCAAAACATCAGCCTCACAACCAGCAGCACGGATATTAGTAACACACACCTCAGTACAGGCTTGCTAGTCGAAGGGAATGATTTTGCGATTGATGGGCAGGATATTTCTGGCGTACGGCCGTTTGAAGTTGAAGCGGATACGGCCGTTGCTTTTCAAAATATAACCATCATGAATGGAAATGTAACCGACATGGGGGGCGGTATTCTTAATTTGCAGGGCACAATTACCATTACCAACAGTACGTTAAAAAGCAATTCAGCCACCAGCCACGGCGGCGGAATTGAAAATCGAGGAGGTACCATCACTATTGTGAATAGTACGATCATGGATAATCAAGCGGCTGATGGGGGTGGTATTTTCAACGATGGAATTGGCAGTATCTCCATAACAAACAGCACGCTAAGCCATAATTCGGCCGTTGCCGGAGGTGGGGGTGCCATTTTTAATATTGGGAGCGGCGCTTTTTCCATCAGCCACAGCACCATTAGCCACAATTCAGCCACCTTTAATGGCGGCGGCATTTTCAATCTTGCGAGGCAAATAGATTTAGACAACAGTATCATTGCCAATAGCGTTAGCGGTGGAGATTGCTCAGACATCTCAGATATCAATTCAAATGGCACTAATTTAGATGGTGATGGCTCCTGCGGGCTAAGCAACAGTGGCGATATATCAAACCAAGACCCTTTACTTGGTCCCTTACAAGACAATGGGGGTGATACGTGGACGCATTCATTACTGGAAGATAGCCCAGCCATTGATGCTGGCAATTCACTGTTGATAGAAGATCAACGAGATGAATCAAGACCGCAGGGGTCCAGTCCCGATATTGGGGCAGTTGAGGTTGAAGCAACAGAGTTCAAAATTTTTATGCCCCTTATCTATTCCCCTTAAGTGAAACGAAGTTCCTGCTTTTAATAATGCAACGGCGACAACCTTCGTATCCTCGAGGTTCCGAAACTTTTATCTAAGAAGGGATTCAATTTAGAACCTTCGGAACACTTAATCATCGAACCAGACCTGACGGGTTTTGAAAACCCGTCAGGTCCTCTTCATATTTAAAGCTCACTTCTCCCCATACAAAACTTCAAATAGTCTTTCAACACCAACCAAAGCTGCCCCATACGCTCCCGCAATGGTGATCTCATAGATCATCTCATCCGTATAGCCTTCTTTTTTTAATGCTTCTACCTGTCGATCAACAATCTTATAGGCGTAAAGCGCTACTTTTTTCAAATAGCGCTCAAGCCCTTTGGGCAAAGAGTCGTGCTTGGGTCTGCTTTGACCACGTTGAACGGCCGTAAATGCTTCAGCAGCCTGCCTGAGTTCTGACGTTGTTTTACCAGGCGTTGTCAACAGCGGCACGCGTGCTCGAGCAAGTTCTGTAGGGCGAATGTGCCCATCTTCATCAACTATCCAAACAGGATCAGCCTGAGCACCTTTTTGGAAACGGCCGCTTCTATTCAGCATCTTCGTCTCCACAGCCTGCGCCCTCTCATTCAAAGTCTCAAAATCAAAAGAATCAGCGAGGCGATTCATAAAATTAAAGTGGAAGGAGACATTACCCACTTCACGCATCCCATGATCATCAAGGCCAGCTTGACGCAGTTCATCGATAAACGCTTGGTTAATCGACATCGGATCTAATGTTAACCGCTCCAAAAGACGCAGGGCGGCATAGATTTTTAGTGAAACATCAGCTGTCTTCCAATCAGCCAAGACGGCATTCATCGTTTCTTGAGAAATATGTGTCGCCGCAACTGCGGCGTGAGCTTCCGTTCAAAAATTACAGCTGTTTAATCGTGACACAAACGCTGCAAAAAGCTCTGCTTCCCCTTTGCTCCAGCCGCCTGAGCCGTGCATGCCGCGAAGCATATAATCTCTTAAATCTTTTGTCAGTAAATCAGGGCGATAGGTTAAGGCTAACGGCGGGCCGGAATAAACGCCGGCCTGTAACTTCATAAATCTAATAGCTATTCGAAAGGGAAACGGCCGTTTACCCCCTTTCAATAGATCAATTCGCATTATACTCTCCTTTCACAAAAGACACACAAAGTGTCTTATTTACGACACACAGTGTAGCAAAACTGCCCAAAATTGTCAAAATGAACTACAATATGCATGATGAATACAGAAGATTTAAGAGTTAAGCGAACCGACCAGCGGCTTCGAGAGGCATTCATTCAACTTATTACGGACCAAGGCTACGATAAAGTCACAGTTCGAGACATTATCAATCAGGCCGGTGTCGGGAACAAAACTTTTTACAGGCATTATGAAGGGAAAGAGGCCTTATTAAATGCGATACTTCAAGACCTCATTCATGACCTTCGGAAAACCCTCGATTATTCATTTAAAGATAACCCTCCATTGCAAAATTTAACCAATTCTCTTAAATTCACACAGGCCAACTCAACCCTTTTTATTGCTTTGGCTCAAAGCCCTGCTGCTGATGAACTCTTGAAACCTATGTTGCAGGCCGCAATAGAAGAAGGGCATTTATTCGTTCGAGAAATGGATGTACCTAAGGACCTCGTAGCCTATCACTTTGCCTCTTCAATTGACGCATTAATTAAGTGGTGGCTCAAAAATGACATGCCTTACTCAATCGAAGAGATGGTCGATTACATCAACAAACTAATTCTTAATCCCATTTCAACATTAAACGATTAAGTGTTCCGAAGTTTCTAATTTGAAAACCTTGTTGGTTAAAAGCTTCGGAACCTCGAGGAAACGAAGATTGCAGCCGTCGTTTTATTCAAAGCAGGAACTTCGTTTCACTTAAGTTTTCCGAAGTTTCTAATTTGAAAACCGTCTTAGATAAAAGCTTTGGAACCTCGAGGAAACGAAGTTTAAAGCCGTTGTTTTATTCAAAATAGGAACTTCGTTTCACTAAGGGTGAAAAGAAAAAACCTAAAAGTTAAATATGAAAACCTCTCAATCACAATCTAATAATCAACTTATCATCATTGGCTCTGGTCCAGTTGGCATGGTAGCAGCACTCATGCTGAAACCATATTTTAAAAATATCATCATTTTTGAGCGCCAATCCAAAGAAAAGTTTCTCAATAAATATGGATTCACCTTCCCAATCGTTTTAGCACCTGCTGCCATCAAAATTTTAGAAATGATCAATGTTTGGGACGATATTATGACGGAGCGCTCCGAATACTTTGGTATCGTCATTCACGTCAATGCACTTGGGCAAGACTTGAACCTTACAATCACCCAAGATGATGCCTACTCCCACTGGCGAAATCATATCGTCACTTCACTCTATGAACGAGTTGTTGCAGAAGAGATTCCTATCGTCTTTGAATCAAACGTCACTTCCATAGATTTTGACAATAATATTTGCACGGAGGCTTCCCAAGGCCAATTATCCTTTGACCTTCTCATCGGCTCAGACGGCATCAACAGCTTTACGCGTAAGCAGTTAGCCCAAGCTCATCCAGACTATGCCGAAGATGAATTCGCCTTAACGCTGCTTGATTATTGGCACGCTTATCGTCTTCCCTCAACTGGCAGGCTCAAGGAAAAGTATGACGGTGGTGAAAAATCTCATGCCTCAAACGTCTACATCTCTAATCCACCACAATCACCAAATGAAAAAATGCGTATTGTAACAACCTGTATGCAACAGCCCGAAGAAGAAATCAGCATTCTGATCAAATATGATCTGGATGTGCCTCATGAGCGGGCCAAAGCCGTCAATGAGCAGTTTTTTTCGGAATATATGGATTCTGTAGAGACTGTGAATGAGGAGTGGGAGTTAGGCGTAACGGGTAAATTTGAACAGGTAAAAGCACCAACCTATTACTACAAATCTGTCTTGCTATTAGGGGATTCAGCACACGGGTTTGAAAGCACAGGGGATTTAATAAATATTGGCATTACTTCAGTAGAGGCGTTTGTTAATCTATTTCTGCAGAAGCCGACGCTCAGTCAAGCCCTTCAGGAATATGATCAAAAGATTGGTGAAAACATTCGATACTACACCAAATATGCATATCGCCGAAATCGAGAAAAGATCAGCGCAGAGGTTTCGATGTTTATGGTGGCTGAGCAATTAGGACTTGTAACGAAACACCCGGGCATGTTTGGCATGTTTGCAGAGGATTTTGAGTTGCAAAAAGGGATCGAAACATACAAACGTGATGTAAAAACGATCAATATGCTCATGATCGGAGTACCCATCCTCTTGTTGTTGATTGGCTTTCTCCGATTTATTTTTCGTCCTAGGGGCGACTAAGTTTTCACTGTTTATGCAAGGCAAGCACAATATTTCATTTAGATGGTCGCAGGCGTCAAGTTTAATGTCGCACTCGATTCAATTAAGCAAACAACTGTAACAATCGCTTTAATCTTTTCTTGACCATTATTTTTGGCAATGGCTACTCGATGATGGCCATCCTGAACAAAATATTTCCCGTCAAATTCGACTAAAGAAATTGGTGGTAATTTCTTTGTTCGCCAAGCTTTTTCAACACCTTCTAAGCGAGACTTCGAAAATTCTCTAACTAATTTAAAACTGGCGTCAAAGTCTTGGCAGCGGCTTTCATTTGTGCTGCCCACAATTTGGGATAGCTCAACAGTCTGGCTACCAATACAGTTTGAGTAAGAAATTTCTTTTGAGCCGATGACATCATAAAAAAAATGTAATTTGCTTTTAGGTGTAAAAAACGCGCTCGCGATATTATTAAAAATGTTACCAATACTGAACTGCTTTTCACTTGCGATACTAATCATTTGAATCACCATTTCTCTCTGAACCATTGCCAATCAATTTCAATGACTTAAGAATAAAATAGTGATGTGACCTAACCGTGACTTGAGGGTGTTAACTACTTGTCACAAAAATAGTGCCTAATGAACACGTCGAAAATTTAATATTTCCCACGTTAATAGATACGATGTCATTTAAGCAATCTTATTGGCAATTATTGCGTTCTTAGTGGGGTTTAAAATGGAAGACTTTTTTCTTGTTTGTATGCTTGGGATAATTTTTATTGGTACGATTGCAGCGCTTTTTTGGGCCTACGAAGATGCCGAAAATAGAGGTCAAAGTGGTTGTCTCGTTACTGCCTTAATCTTGTTTACCGGACTTCCGGGCATTTTAATCTGGCTTGTAATCCGAAATAGTCTTCAATCACCTAGCAGCCAGCCGCTCGCAACTCAAAAATGTCCATTATGTGCTAAAAAAATCCAGGTTGATGCAGTATTTTGTGGTTACTGTGGCAATGGTGTTAAAGTCTAATATTTTGACAAACTTCTTTTGCCAGAGTAATGGATCCAAACTGTTTGTCAAAACCTCAGGTCCTGTTTATTTCGATACCTAGCATTTGATAAGGGACAAAATAGTAGCGACTCATTCGCCCTACTTTGATGGAGAAGATTTGAACAAAAGTTTACTAAAATAAAAAAACTGCCAGATTTTTGAAATCTGGCAATTTTTCACCTTAATTTAAAATTCTAAATTATTTATCGATTTTGCTGCTGATTATACTGTTACAAAAGAGTTTTAAAAATTATTCCTTCTCAGGAATATTTAAAACTTTGGTAACAAAGCACTAATCTGCCAAGGTTGATAAATCGCCCACATCTTGCCCTAGTACACGCGCCTTCAAAACACGACGCATAATTTTGCCCGAGCGGGTCTTTGGCAAACTGTCTACAAATTCTACGGTAGCCGGTTTGGCGATTGGGCCCATTTCTTGCCCTACATGATCGCGAAGTGCTTGAGACAGTTTATCACTGCCCTCAAATCCTTGGCGTAAAATACAGTAGGCCTTGATAATGTTGCCTCGGACACCACCCGGGTCAGGGACACCGATTGCGGCAGACTCAGCAACGGCCTCGTGGCTAACAAGGGCGCTTTCAATTTCGGCCGTACCTAAACGGTAGCCTGACACTTTAATCACATCATCAATACGGCCGATTATCCATATGTAGCCATCTTCATCTCGTTTTGCGCTATCACCCGGCAAATACCAGCCTTGTTCCGCAAACCGTTCCCAGTAAGTCGATACATACCGATCCGGATCTTTGTACAGGGTACGGAGCATGGCGGGCCACGGCCGTTTTATGACCAAAAAGCCCTCTTCATTCGCAGGAAGTGGTTCACCATCTTCATCGACAACATCAACAATAACCCCAGGAAAACCACGTGTGCCCGAGCCAGGCTTGAGCGGCACGCTTGGTAACGGCGTAATCATAAAATTCCCGGTTTCCGTTTGCCACCATGTATCCATAATGGGGCAGTTCTCATTCCCAATCACGCGGTGATACCATTTCCATGCCTCAGGATTAATGGGCTCACCAACAGAACCTAACAAACGAAGGCTCGTCAAATCATGCTTATTCGGCCAGCTTTCACCAAAGCGCATCAAACCGCGAATCGCTGTAGGCGCAGTATACAAAATCGTAATCTTGTACTTATCCACCATCTGCCACCAGCGGTCAGGATAAGGGAAGGTGGGTGCACCTTCATACATAAAGCTCGTGGCTCCTAAAATCAATGGCGCATAGACGATGTAACTATGACCCGTAATCCAGCCCGGGTCGGCGGCACACCACCACACATCATCAGGTTTAATGTCAAACACCCATTTGAGCGTCGTCGACGTTCCCACCATGTAACCACCGTGCGTATGCAAGATCGCTTTAGGTTTACCTGTTGTGCCGGAAGTGTACAAAATAAAGAGTGGGTCTTCAGCATCCATTACCTCGGTGGGCGCATTAGCGTCAGCAATGGGTAGACTCATCAGGTCGTGATACCAGTAGTCACGCCCTTGCACCATGTCAACATCTTGACCCGTTCGCTTAACGCAAATTACGGATTGAATGGTGCCGGCCCGATCAACCGCCGCATTGGCAATCTTTTTCAACTCAACAATATTTCCACGAAGCCAAGCCCCATCACAGGTCACAAGCACTTTAGATTCACTGTCTTCGATGCGTCCAAGTAACGCCTCAGTTGAGAAGCCCCCATAAACCACAGAGTGCATCGCCCCAATTTTGGCGCAGGCTAACATCGCCACGGCTAGCTCAGGAATCCGACCCATATAAATGGTGACGCGGTCCCCTTTACCAACCCCTAATGAGCGCAATACGCTAGCAAATTTACACACTTCATAATTCAATTGCTGATAGGTGTAAACACGGGTGTCTCCCTTTTCCCCCTCAAAGATAAGGGCGGCCTTGTTGCGAACGGCCGTTCTCATGTGGCGATCAAGCGCATTATGAACCAGGTTAACTTTAGCACCTACAAACCATTTATAAAAAGGGGCATTACTGTCGTCTAAAACCTGATTCCAAGGTTTAAACCATTCATAATTTTCAGCGGCAATTTTGCCCCAAAATCCGGGTAAATCGTCAACCGCCTGTTGATGTACCGATTCATAGTCAGGGATGTGTGCGCTGGCAATGACTTCTGGGGTAGGATGATAAACATCGCCTACCATTTCATTCTTATCAGCCATTCATAACCTCCTTCAATCTTTATGGTGTTGTTTGACTGGGTTTGCTGTGTTTTCTGATTACAAGTATAGGGTGATTTTGGGAAAAGGCGAGGGGGTGTTTGGTTATTCGTAATTGGTAATTGGGTAATTGGGTAAGGCAACTTTTTGGCTCTTGAAAACTGAATATAGGATGCCCAAATGACGTCAGGGCATGACCTTTAAATCCTCAAAGAGGACGGGCGTATTGTGAGGCTGCCTGCCTAAGTTCTTGAGCAATTTCAGCTTGAAGCCACTGGGGTGAAATCACTTTTACCTGTGCGCCCCAACTGCGAATGAAGGGTTGCATCTCTTTGGGCTCCGCGACGCGAACTTTAAAGGTGCAACCTCCGTCCTCGGTCTTAGAAAGTGATTGAGTAGGATGCCAGGTTCGCTCATAAATATGCGGGGTAACGGTGGGCGTGAATTTTAAAATCACCTCTTCAATTTCCTGACCAGCCATAATACGCCAACCAGAGGCTAAATGTGATTCTAAATCAAACGTTTCAGGAATCGTAAAGGTAGAAGGCAGCACAACGGCCGTTTCCAAACGATCCAGCTTAAACGTTCGAATATCATTCGCCCACTTATCATGCCCAATCACGTAGATGCCAGATGGAGTAGGTTCTAACGCATAGGGCGACAAAATTCGCTCACGAAGCTGTCCGCTTCGAGGAGACCGATATCCAATCTCAACCTTGTGCCCTGTGCCCCACCCTTCGGCTAATGACTCCATTACGGCCACCTGCTGTTGGTCTTCATTATGAGTTTGCACACGGTCAGCAGCTCGCTTGAGATGGGTCGTAAAAGGGGTGGGCAGGGTTTTTGCTAGCTTGCGCAGGGCTGTGGCAACATGAGGGTTCCGCTCATCAATCGTTCGTGACAATAAAAGACCCGCTAAGACAAGCGCGATGGCTTCTTGAAATGAGAATTGAACGGTCGATTTATAGGAGGTGCGATTGATCCCAAAACGGCCGTCTTTTTGCCACACCGGGATTCCTTCATCACACAAGAAGTCAACATCTCGGTAGATTGTACGTCGTGTGACTTCAAGCGAACGAGCAATCTCAGTTGCTTTCACCCCATCAGGGTTTAGCAAGAGCAACTCTTCAATTTGGCGTAATCGGGAAGTCCGTGATGCTAACCTTGTCATATCTCAATCCAAATCAGCTCATTTGTTCTAATTATAAGGAAAAACAAGCATCAGTCAAATATGATAGATATCGATCATAAAGAAGGTAGATGAAACAGTAGTACGAATGTTATGTTTTCCAAAATCAAATATTCATTACAATCACAAAAGATAAACCGTTGCAGTATCCGTTTCATTTAGCAAGCACAGCACCAAGAAAATTAAACAGCTGAAAACAGGTAGCTCCAAAAGGGTTGCACTCAATATGGTTGAACAAAAGCATATCAAACCAGCGGAAATATTGCTCGTTGAAGACAATCCCGGCGATGTACGCTTGACGATCGAGGCGTTCAAAGAAAGCCAGATAAAAACCAATTTAAACGTGATTTATGATGGTGAAGAGGCGATCAAATACCTCCAACGCAGCGGTAAATACAGCGGCGCTAGCCAGCCTGATTTTATTTTGCTCGATCTTAATTTACCCCGAAAAAATGGTAATGAGGTCCTAAATGAAATCAAAAACGACCCGATCTTAAAGACAATTCCAGTTGTTATTCTCAGCACGTCTACCAATATCGATGACATCATCCAATCTTATGAGGGGCATGCAAATTGCTATATCGCCAAACCTGTCGATTTTGGTAATTACATTACCGTTATAAAAAGTATCGAAAACTTTTGGTTTAACACCGTCAACCTTCCCTCAAAGGCAAATTGAAGATGACCACAACAGATTTCCAAACTCTTACGCTGCTAATCGTTGAAGATAATCCGGCTGACAGTCGACTAATCCAAGAAATATTGCTAGAAAACAATCAAAGACAGCTTCAGCACAATATTCATTTTGAATTTGTGATTGCAGATACGCTAAAAAAAGCGCTGGCTTTGGTCAAAGAGATGGCTTTTGACCTGATTCTGTTAGACCTTTCGCTTCCTGATAGCCAGCACCTTAAATCGTTTGATTCAATTCATCGGACCGTGCAGGAAGTGCCGATTGTGATTTTGTCGGGGTTGATGGATGAAGCGCTAGCGGTTGAAGCAATGCAGCATGGGGCACAGGATTATCTGCTCAAAAGTGATATTTTAAATCATGGTGTTCTCATTCGAGCACTCCGTTATGCTCGTGAGCGACACCGTTTGTGGTTACAGCTTGAAGAAAAGAAACGACAGTTAGAAAAAAGCGAGAAAAATCGCCGCCAAATTATTGAGAAAAATGCCGACGGTATTATTATTGTTGATAAAAAAGGATATGTAAAATTTGTAAACCCTGCAGCCGAAGATATTTTACGCAATGACCTCAACAATATGCTGGCCAAACCCCTTAAAATAAGAACCCCAAAAAACGGCACGGCCGAATTAACCATCGAACGACGGCGTGGAGGAGAGGCGTCCGTTGAATTACGCCTCGTCGAAACAGAGTGGCAAGGTGAGCCAGTTTACCAAGCTTCTCTGCGCGATATAACCGACCATAAAGAAGTACAGAACAAAATCGCCAAGAAAGCGAATGAACTGGCAATTCAAAATATCGCCCTTGATGAGTTTGCCCACACAATGGCTCACCAAGTACAAGGTTTGCTCAGCCAAATCATTGGCTATGCGAGCTTTATTGAAATGAGCAATGACAACACTTTGCCCCCAGATACGGTTCATTCATTGGATCGCATTGTCAAAAGCGGGAACAAAATGAACAATATCATCAATGAGCTCTTGTTATTGGCCAGTATGGAATCTCAAGACATCCCTCTGATTCAGCTAAATATGAATCGAGTCATTGGTGAAATCAAAAAACGGTTGCGTTTTCAATTGCAAGCAGCGAATGTTAATTTAATCACCCAAAATGAATGGCCTATACCCATTGGTCATGAGCCTTGGATTGAAGAAGCACTCCTCAATTATGTCACAAATGGGATAAAATATGGTGGTAGACCACCGCACATCGAAATTGGGGCAGACCATTTGCCCAACGGCACGATTCGGATTTGGGTCAAAGACAATGGTGAGGGAATTTCTGAGATGGATCAGAAGCGTCTTTTTAAACCTCACACTCGACTACGCAAAGTTCGAGCACGCGGAGAAGGCTTAGGATTATCCATTGTCAAACGAATCATCTATCGCTGCGGTGGTCAAGTTGGTGTAGAGAGCAATTTAGGTGAGGGAAGCACTTTTTGGTTCACCTTGCCTGAAGCAACACCGGCAGACTTGGCATTCACCTATGAATCACAGGAACCACATCAAGCCACGGTATGAGTTATTTGAGTATGAACCCTGCCTCCTGCCTCGCGTCGACCTACCCGAAAAAGTAGGGCACGACCTTTGGCAAAAATTTGACGAACAGAGCAAGGTTCTACAGGTTCGGTTTCCTTCCCCAATAACTGAACAAAAATGGTCACTCACTTCTCAAGGTTGGGTAGGTGTTCTCGCAACCAAAGATATTGAGCTCCTGCTATCCCCCCGCTTTTCAATTAAAAATATATTTGGCCTCTGGGCCTATGTTTACGGCTTTGAAAAATCCCCCCTCAAAGATGGATGGACGCAGTTAGAAACGGTGGCGGATTTCCCTCACCTTTTAGCAGGTTGGTTGGCAAAATCAGTTATTCGGTGTGCAAAAACAGGGTTCGCAAAATCATACATCAACCAAACAGAAACGTTGCCATATGTGCGAGGTCGAGTTTTACAATTTCAACCCACAAAAACGGCCGTTTTTTGTCAATACGATCAGCTCACAACCAACATCCCCGATAATCAAATTCTAGCGTATACCCTCAACCTGCTCTGCCGCTCACCGCTTCTCGATATGAAGGTTCAGCAGCAGGTTAGGCAAGCGACCCATCTCATCAATCAAGTTGCCGAAGCCGTCCCATTTACGACCGAGGAGATAAACGGCCGTATTTACCATCCCCACACCGAAAAGTATCGCCTCATGCATCAGCTTTGTCGCTTTTTCCTAGAGCAAATTGGTCCCGCTCACGCTTTTGGAGAGGCTCCTTTTTCAACATTTTTGATTCACACGCCGACTCTGTTTGAACGCTTTGTCGCTAAATGGTTAAAACAAAACCTCCCACCCCAATGGCGCATCAACATTCAGGAACGAATTTCTTTGGACACGGATAACCCGCTCGTGTTTCAAATTGACATCGTGTTATATAATAAGCAGGAGGGAACGCCCCTTGCAGTTGTAGATACAAAATACAAAACTGGGGCTAAAATTTCATCATCCGACATCCATCAAATCATTGCCTATGCGAAGGTAAAATCCAGCCCCAATGCTATTCTAATTTTCCCCACGGATGAAAAAGTTAGCCTGAATGTACACGTTGATGATATTCATTTGCAGGCATTGCACTTTGACCTCAATCAATCGTTTGAGCAAGCGGGTCAACAAATAATTTCGCAAATTTTCAATTTATAAAAACGACAAAAGGACAGTCCATGACACATCCTGTTATCGGTTGGGAACAAAACGATCCAGTACCTGACGGCCATCAATTTAATCATTTTTTGCAGAACAGAAACGGCCGTTTGCACCTCAAAAATATTGACCTCCTCTCATTTTTTGAAAAAGAAAACGACGATACAGACAAACCATCCTATCTCCCTAGCCCACTTGAAATTGTCTACTTGCCCCTGATTGAGCAAAAAATCGAAATGATGGAAACCGTCTTTAAGGAAGCCGCGAGAAACACAGAGTACGACGGCCAATTCTTGTATGCCTACGCTTCAAAAGCGAATGCTGCCGAAGAGGTCATTCGGACAACGCTCAGAGCAGGTGCACATCATGAAATGTCATCCACGGTCGATGTTGATATCGCCCGAATTATGATACATCGCGGGCTGCTTAAGCCCGATAAGTACATCTTCTGTAATGGTTTTAAACCAGCCAACAGCGACTATGCCTCTAACATTATTCGACTGCGCCAAGACCACGAAAAGCTTGTGCCAATCATCGAAGATATGACGGAAATACAGTCCTTCTTAGCCTCCGGACACCAGTTTGATGTCGGGCTCCGTCAAAAAAGCTATGGTAACAACAAGACTGAAGATGAGATGAATAATGCAAACTCCCGCTTTGGGTTTGATATCGACACCATCTGGAAAGCAGCAGACTACATTGCCGCAGCCCCCAACCTCAAACTGACAACTTTCCACAACATGGTTGGTAGCCAACTTGTCGATCCTGACGGATTTGTTGATCGACTCAGACCGGGCATTGAAGTTTACGCCCGATTACGCCAGCGGCATCCTCATCTGCATATTTTCAACTTTGGGGGTGGTATGCCCGTTGGTATGACGCTCGATTTTGACTTTGACTATGGCTACTTTGCAGAGCATCTGCTCTCGGTCATCAAAGAAGCGTGTCAGCGCTACGGCGTTCCCGTCCCTGATGTGATGGGTGAGTTCGGTCGCTACACGACATCAGAGCATGGCGTTCACGTTTTTAAAGTCATGCTCGAAAAGGAAAATGGTTCAGAGCTGCCTTGGTACATCATCAATGGCTCGGTTATGAGCTCATTCCCCGACACCTGGGCACTTAGTGAGCAT
>JBCCFD010000008.1:0-42890 GCA_039029915.1 Chloroflexota bacterium | reverse complement strand
CACAAGGTCAAGGTCATTTGTAACGCCACCGTGCTTGTAAGATTGGCGGGTAAGTTCAACCGTCGCCTTAGCGAGGCCATCAATTTGTTCAGGCGTGCAGTCCATCGGTCGCAGCGTTGGATGCACCCTAGCAGCATAAAGAGCTTCACTGCGCAAATAATTGCCTAAACCACCTAAAAAACCTTGATCTAAAAGCAAGCTAACCAACCCACGCCGTCGATATTTATTATCAACAAAGCGAGCAGCCACCTGTTCAATGGTAGTTGCTTCATCCAGCAAATCAGGGCCTAGCTTTTTTAGGAAAGGATGTTCACTCAGCTCAGCGGTCGGCCAAACTTCAATATCTGATGCGCTGTACAGCAAGGCTGATTTTTCTTTGTTGTGGATGGCAAGCCGCAGCTGCCAATTGGTATCAGGATAGTCATAAGCATCCCGCACCAGCCATTTGCCATAAAGCTGGTTATGGCTGTAGATAGTAATGTCATTTGCAAATTGGGTGAGCATCGCTTTACCGCGTGAGGTAACGGCCGTTACCACCATACCGCTCAACTGTGGCTCATACCTCTTCAAATGATCAAACGCAAAGCAAACTTCAGTGGCTACTTTACCAGCAAGCGCAGCAGACAGTTCATCCGCCGCTAAACGAATTTCAGGACCTTCAGGCATGCTTTAATTTTAGCGTAAGGAAGGCGGTTTGGGTATTGAAATAAGACGATTCTGAGGATTTCGAGGGTTAAGGTTATCGCATTCTTTCCAAAAATAACTTTAGTTCATTTTCGGAAAGCGGATCGGCCGATTCAATGGCATGATACCCTTTGTCCCAAAGGTGGGCCACCACGCCAAACTCTTCTTGGATTTTCTTTTCAGAACCCTGCTTGAGCAGGTAGGACACCCACGCGCTGTCTCGACCTGGTGGGCAATTCACAACCACATGGACGAGGTCTGGCAAAATTTGAGTGTGGGTCAAAATGCAGGCATTCGTGCTAGCAATGCGATCAAGAGCACGCCGCAGAGGAATGATGAGGGAACTAGATAAGGTTTGAGTGGGTCGCCAAACGATGGCGTAGGAGGAACGGCCGTCTACCTTTTCACCATCCACAAGCCGCCCCGTCAGCGTCGCCGTTTGCCCGAGCACAATGCGGCGGAGCGTCACCACAAGCTTTGACGCCTGCAGGCGCAATTCCCCGATAGGCGTTTCTGGCGCGGCAACCATCGTCAAAAAATAATGATCCACCACTTGATGTGAGTAAAGCAGCAAATCCCCTTTACGCGCCGGTAAGTGCAAAAATTGGATTCGCGTCGGATTTGTTGAATGCCAATCTCGCCCGACGTGTAATCCGACTGTTGCTGCTTCTTGTTCTGTCAGTTCCCCAATAAACGAGAGCAGTTTGGTTGTTCGGGCAAAAATGACGGCTTGCACGAGGCGGCTAAAACGCACCTGTTGCAGAGCCGTATCCATAACGGTAGTATCCAGCACCTCTAGCTCTAATTCAGCAGATTCGTCATCCTCTACTTGGCCAAACAAAGGCTGTTCTAGCGCTTTTTCTAAAACAACAGGCAGCTCAACATCAATCAACGATTTGATCATGACCGCTTGCACACTGCCAGAGTAAGTTTTAGGCACTTCATAGTCTGAGGTAGGCGTCATCAAAATTAGGCGGATATCTGGTTGAACCGCCCGAAAGGAGCGCATAATTTTTGAGCTTTCAGAAACGGGGATAAACGCGACATCTTGATTATCCTGCATAAGCTGCAAGCAACCGTCGCGCACGGACGGCACAACGGACACGTTAAACGCTCCGATCTTGCCAAGCGCTCGAACAAGCCGAACGGCAAAGGCGCGATCCTGTTCTAAAATCAAGATGTTGGTTGGTTCTGATGACATACATTAAATTGTACAGAGCTAATCTAACGAAGGTCAATGAACCAATTGTCAATTTGCATGAAGGTCGCGTAAAAATTTCTGAAACCGAACCCGCCTAATTTGCCAGAAATAAATTAAAATCAGACCGCTAATCGACCCTGGAATAATCCCAAATAAGCCAGCGTACAGCCACCAGTAGGGTAGCGCCTCGTTCAATGGCAGGCTTATGAGATAGTTGGCACTAAAAATAACCACAACAATAAATAGTAAATTAGGCAGTGTTGATAAAAACGATTTAACGTATTTCATATTGTGAGGCTGTTGAATGGTGACCATAAAACTGAGAACCCCCCAGCAAAGAAAGATTCCAAAGCCCCATAGCTCCAAGTGTGCAAACAAAAACCAAACCCCTGCGCTAAGAATTATGCCGTATACCCAACGGCCGTTTTTATAGTCACGGCCGTAAACACCAAACCATTCAATCACAAGCAGGCTGGCGAGCAAATAAAGAATGGCGAGCGTGTTTGTCATGGCGATGATTGAGAGCGGATCACGAATGAATAAAATCCCCTCAACAACCCAAAAGCGCCCAATCATTGAAATCGGAATAGCTGGCAAAGTAACCGCCAGCCAGCGCAGCCAAAAAAGCTCCTCGTTAAAATAGTAAGACTGCACCCAAGACAAGCCAACCCCAATGCCGAGAACAGAAATGGATACGCTGATCCACAAAGCCAGATTGATTCCCAATGTCAAATGAACAATTTGGCCAAACAAAATCGCCAAGATCATAGTGAAGAAGAAAATGGCGTTGACGCCTCCCCACCAAAGCAGGCCATGACGACTATGATTTAGGGCAAAAAATAAATCATCACGCCGCTGTTCAAGATTTAGGTTCATGTCGGTCGAGCCAGCGCCCCGATGATTATTGAGCAAACCAAAGATAAACATCAGCCCGCGAATAATTCCATGTAGCAAAATCACCACAAAAACAAGGGCAAAGAATGGCAAAATTAGCACTAAAATTAGGTCAACTAAAAAATTAATCAGCGTCATCTCATTCACTACCAAGGTCAGACATCACTATTTCAAGCTCAGGCTAATACTTTGTTACCAAAGTTTTTAAGTATTCCTTCTCTGGAAGAAGTTTGATTTTCTTTTGTAACGGAATACTAACGATATAAACGCTAATTTTGAGTATTTTTAGATGTTTGTGTTGGTGAGAAACAGCCTTCTACTCCATGACTTACGCACCCTGAGCCTGTCGAAGGGTTAAGAAAGTCACTTCGACAGGCTCAGTGACCGCTATTTGCGTAAGTCCTATACTCATTAATTTGTTTGGTTTATTCGGCGGTAAATAGCGAAGCCTAAGATCGCGAAAAGTACGCCTCCAAAAGCAGGTAGAACATACGGCCATAAAGCAGGCTCCTCAGGCTGACTTGGGGCAATTGGCACAGGGCTTGGCTGAGGCGCAACGGCCGTTTCGACTCTTACAATCTCAGTAGGCACAGCGGTTGGTTCAGGTGCATTTTCAATGCGCTTGAGCCACACGATTGGCAAATCATGATCTGAGCTGCGAAACGGCAGCTGCTCGTCAGAAACGGCCGTTTCAAATTGGAACGGAAAATCGGCGTTCACATGAAGTATTTGAGCCTCAACGACCGTTTCAACCAGATTTGGCGAAAGCAAAATGCCATCAATCAGTTGATACACGCCGCCAAACGAAAGGGAGTATCGTTCCTCATTGGGAATGGTCAGCAGGGCATTGGTCAGAAACTCATTTGCCATTAGGCTCGCCATCGTGCCGGACCGTTCAAAATCGTTAAAATCACCCATCACTACGATATTGGCATCTGGGTTTTGGGCAAGCTGTTCCCCCACCCACTGATTTAAAAATCCAGCTTGGGCGCGCCGCTGAACGGCCGTTTCCGCTTCGCCGCCTCGCTTCGACTTAAAATGATTACTAACAAACAGATAGGTTACGTCATCAATTGTTGTTTCAATCACCAAAGGCGGTCTTGAAAACAATGGGTACTGATTTTCAGAACACTCAAGAAGCGGATCGGCAACCTCCGTCATGACAGGCCAACAGATTCTGAGCAACTGTTCTGAAACGATTTCCACCTGATTTGGATTCACCATGAAGGCGACATCAATACCTCGGCTATCGGCTGACTCTTCGTGAGCCACCGCGTATAAAAATCGGCAATCTGGTGCCAATTTTTCAGCCAGTCGCAAAAGCAGCGCTTCATTTTCCACTTCCTGAATGGCAATAACCGTAGGGCAGTTCAGCCAATGGGCAATGGCATACCCTATCTTCCTTTCTCGAATGTCAATCTCTGCCATTGAAATGACAGGCTCGGCGCTGGTTCCCGTATCGTCTACATGGTCAAAGTGGTTGAGCAAGTTAAAGGTGGCGACGGTGATTTCACCTTGATTCATCTGCCGAACGGGATTGATTGTGGGCAAAGGGTGGATTTCTACATCAGGATAATGATCTGCCTGAATAACTATCTTGAACTGATTAAAGTGGTGGGTTAACGGACCAACTACTGCTTGAACATCATCCCCAAATTTAAGCGGCGGCAGGGGCGCACAGCTTTCCTCTTGGTGGTTAAGAATGGGAAACGGCCGTAAAACCACCCCATCTTCATCCCCCCTTTCAAACAATTTCTCCGATTCGGTCAGATGCACAAAAAAACCACAGCCCCGAAAGTGGGGAGCTGCGATGCTTCCTTCTGAGATGCGCACGCGCATCCCTTCCAACGGTTCCAAAGACTCTGTCATCAAGCTACCAATTTCGATGGGCTCAGGCAATGATTGGTCAGACGCTTCAAGCCACATTTGCAAATTTTGATCATCAATTTCGGTCAGACCGAAGAACTCCGTGACCTGACCGCTGATGCGCAGCTGGTCACCAAGTTGATAAATGGGCGCCTGTCGCCCTAAAAAGATTGCCAGCCCGTCTGACGTATTAGCATCACCATCTTCAAATCCCACTAAATCCTGCACAAAGAGCGTATAAAAAGTAATGCCTGAGGCGTTGGTATCCGCATGGAAACCCGTCACAACGCCCCGAAACGTCACAATTTGATTCTCAAGGGGTGAGCGCTCGCCATCTCCTTGAATTTCACTGATGGTTGGCAAACGCTCAAGCAGCGCAGGATTAATGGGGGCTTGGCAGGTCGTTTCAAAAACCACAAAGCCGGGCGTCGGGGAAACGGCCGTTTGCCAGTCGGCCGCACTGTTCGTATCACAATTTGCTGGGTGTCTTTCAATCGATTGGCCCCGAAACGCTTCGCTAATAGCGGGGGCAAAAAAGGTGGTGCGATCTTCGTAATTGATAGCATCAATAATTTTTGGGCCTTGCAGCAGCAGCAATTCATCCCCATCGTTACCCAAGGCAAGCTCACCCGTCGACCAAAGCAAAGACCGGCGCATATTGGGAACGGCCGTATCGCTTTCCATCACTTCAAAATTCGGGTTAAATCCGTAGATAGCTCTAAATCCAGCTGCCGTTTGGGCAATAATAATCGCCTGCTGAGGTTGAATGATCATCCCTTCGGGAAAACGCAGCATGCCCTCATTCCCTCCGCTTTTCTCCTCATCCCCCACCCGAATATCATCCAAAGACAGTGCAAGCTCACTGCTGTTCACAATTTCAAACCATTCTTCCTGACTATCGTCTCCAAGTGTATCGTACCCTACCTCAGAAATGAGCAAGACGCCTTCATAATCAAGCTGAGCAAAAACGGCCGTTTGGCACAAAATCAAGCCAAGCACAGCAAAAATCGCGAGAAACTTCTTCACAATATTTTCCCTTTAATTTTTAGAAATCGTTAAGCAAATAATTCAGCACGATTCCCCTTCATCTGGTAAACTCATTTTGAATGAGAACTTGAAATAAGGCAACTTTTAATGAAGTGGAAAGGGGTTATGTGCAAACCAAAAATTTAATCTTTCTTTTTCAAGATGCATTTTGTTTTGCACCGACTAAATTTCACGTTTCTGACCTGATTGATTACTAATGGTGCACCAAACAAGGTTTGACGGGTAAGTTTGGTGCACCTTCATGTAGTCCTCGTCATCGTTAAACCTTGCAAAAGATCTTTGGCGGACTACTAGATATTTGGTGAAATTTACCGATGAGTCAATTTTTATTTCGAACGATTAGATCAGCACCCATAACAACCAGCACACACAGCATCCAAGTTGAATCAAAACAGCTGTTTATCCCAACGCCTCTTGGCGGATTGTCCTACCAGACACCAACGGCCGTTTACAGTCTCGACACCGGGGAACGAATGCCAATTTATGATGTCACGCGCATGGTCATTATATGCCTGATGGTGATTGGATTTCTTTTGACGATGCTTACAAAATGGAGGAGCAAATGAGCGACCAAGACCTAACCATGTTTACCCGCGACATACAATCACAAAAAGAAACGCTCGACTTAATTGAAAAGCTAACCGATGTAGCTCAGGCCGATGCAGGGGTTAGCCAGCCTGTCTCCGAACACGGGCATACGGCCATCATCGTTTCAGAAGTAACAACCAGCCTCGGAGCAGGGTTTGGCAGCGGCGGCGCCCCAGAAAACGGTGGCCACGGCGGCGGGGGCGGCGGATTTAGCATGAGCCGACCCGTTGCCTTAATCCAAATTGGCCCCAACGGGGTTCGTCAGGAATCTCTGTTTGATGTCACCAAGGTGGGCATCGCCATGATTGCCACCATTGGCAGTATTTTTCTGGCGTGGCTGCGGATGAAAAAAGTGTCCAACCAGTAAATGGGGCCAGCATACACCGTCATCCCTGCCGTAGCAGAAGACCAAAAGTCAATTCGTCAGCTCATCCGCGCGGTGCGCATTAATCCTTTTGGGCTAAAGTGGCAGAACTTTGTGGTGATTAAGGATGACAACGGCCGTTTACTGGCCACAGGTCAACTTAAACCTCGTCGGGATGGCTCGATTGAATTAGCCTCAATCGCGGTAGTTTCTTCTCATCGAAAGCAAGGCTTGGCGCGCCTCATCATCGAAAGCTTATTGGCCCAACAACCTCCCCCTGTTTATTTGATGTGTGAATCTAAGCTCAAGGTTTTCTATGAGCAGTTTGGCTTTAAGCAAGAAACGGCCGTTGACGATCTTCCTCCCTTTTTCAAGCGCATCTTTAAAATGGCCCAATTTGCTCAAAAACTGTCATCCACCCCCATCAAATTAGCAATCATGTCTCTAAGGACCAATGCGCTAGCGAAAAATCCGTAAATTCTACCCTAGCACTATTGAGATTTTCCTTATAAAAAACGATACTATTCTTCATATTGCAAGCGTATTACCATTATCAATAAACTTATCGGTAGACAATCGGTTCCGTCAGTAAAACGCTGTATCGGTGAGACGGAACTTGAAGTAAACCGCAAATAGTTTTCGGAGAACCCGAAGCTCAAAACGGTTTACTTCTCAGAGAAGCAAATGATTATTTATTTTTTATAAGCTTTTGCTTCTCACTCAGGCTGGTTTGATGTAATTTGTGTGGTTGAATGTAATTTTAGGTTTAATGTAAAATCCGTAAGATGAAAAGTGAGCCAACACGTGTTCAATAATTCACAAACAAGTTCCAAGAAAGCGACCATAAGAACACAAATTGCAGAGAGCCTATAACAATATGCCACGCAACAAAGAGGCAAGCAAATGAATAATGAAACGATAACAGATACACCAATCCCTGTCGTTCCATTGCGCGGGGGAGCAGTTTTCCCAGGAGCCACCACCACCATTTCCATAGGACGAAGACGATCACTGGCGGCAGCGCAAGACGCAGTTGATAAAAACGGCCGTGTTTTGATCACCATTCAATACGATTCTGAAGTCGAGCTACCCAAGCTGAAGGATCTTGCACCAGTCGGTATTCTAGCCACCGTGCGAGATGTATTACGCGCTCCCCATATGGGCGTTCAAATGCTGGTAGAACTCCATCACCGCGTCAAAATCAACGAGCTAACCGACACGGAACCATATCTAAAAGGCACATTTTCCTACTTAGAAAATCTAACTGATAACTCAGACTCTTCCCGAATTATTAAAGCAATTGCTTATTTAGAGCAGTATGCTGAAGCCTTAGGGGAAGCCAATCAGCAAATTATGGCCAACACACGCTCCAAAAAGAGCTGTGGCCAATTAGCTGATTACATCGCCACCTTAATCAATATTCCAATTGAGGTTGAAATCGAACTAATTACCTGTTTAGACGGCGAAGCTCGTTTGGAATTGATTACCAATCATCTGGCCAAAGAATTACGCATCACTGAAATTCGAAACAAAATTCAGCAGGATGCCCGCGATGGGGCTGACAAAGCCCAGCGTGAGTATTTGCTTCGTGAGCAAATGCGCGCCATTCGCAAAGAGCTAGGCGACGATTCTGAAAGCAGTGCTGATGAGCTCGGTCGCAAAATCGCTGAGGCGCAAATGCCTGAAAAGGTACTGGCACGCGCTAATAAGGAGCTTAAACGGTTAGAGTATCAGGGACCACAATCCGCTGAAGCTGGCGTCATTCGCACTTACTTAGAATGGCTCACCGATTTACCGTGGAATAATATTACAGAAGATTTACTGGACATTGAGCATGTTCGCCAGGTGCTAGATGAAGACCATTACGGGTTAGAAGAAGTCAAGGATCGCATCGTGGAATATGTGGCCGTGCGCAAGCTGGCTGGCAACAAGATGCGCGGGGCCATCATCAATCTTTACGGCCCTCCAGGGGTTGGTAAAACCTCTATCGCGACTTCTGTTGCTCGGGCAATGGGGCGCAAAGTGGTGCGCATTAGCTTAGGTGGCGTGCGTGATGAGGCCGAAATTCGCGGCCATCGACGCACCTACATTGGCGCCATCCCTGGTCGTATCATTCGCGCCCTGCGTGATTCTGGTTCAAGTAACCCAATTATTGTACTCGATGAAATTGACAAAGTTGGATCTGATTGGCGAGGCGACCCAGCATCAGCCCTGCTAGAAGTTTTAGACCCAGAGCAAAATGACACCTTTACCGACCATTATTTAGAAGTACCCTTTGATTTAAGTCAGGTTATTTTTATCACGACCTCTAATCAACTAAATACAATCCCTCTTCCTTTATTAGACCGGATGGAAACAATTACGATGCCGGGTTACATCGAAGAAGAAAAGGTTTGTATTGCTCAGCAGTATCTTTTACGAAAGCAAAAAGATGGAAACGGCATCCACGATGAGCATGTCATCCTCGAACCATCTGTCTTGGAGTTTATGATTCGCCACTATACGCGCGAATCGGGCGTGCGCAGTTTAGAACGCATCATTGGCAAAGTTGTGCGTAAGATCGCGGTAAAAGTGGCGGGTGGCGCACCCGGCCCGTTTGAAGTTATCACAGATGATGTGGTTGACTATTTAGGCCCTGAGAAATTCCAATACGGTTTGGCTGAGGAGCTAGATGAAATTGGCGTGGTCACGGGCTTAGCTGTCAATAGCTTTGGTGGTGATACGCTTGCCATTGAGGTCAGTTTGAGTGAAGGCAACGGCCGTATTACACTCACCGGCTCACTTGGCGACGTCATGCGAGAATCTGCCCAAGCTGCTCTTACCTATGCTCGGGTTCATGCCCGTTCGTTAGGGTTAGATCCCGCCATTTTCGACAAAACCAATATTCATATCCACGTTCCCGATGGTGCGACGCCAAAAGATGGTCCGAGCGCTGGCATTACGATGGCAACGGCCGTTATTTCTGCCTTCACGCGACGCCCCGTGCGACGTGATGTCGCAATGACGGGCGAAGTCACCCTGCGCGGCAAAGTTCTTGCCATTGGCGGACTCAAATCAAAAGCAATTGCGGCACACCGGGCGGGCATCAAAACGGTAATTATGCCCAAAGATAACGCTAAAGATATTCCCGACCTGCCGCATAGTATTCGAGGCACTCTTGAGTTAATACCTGCCGGTCATTTAAGTGAAGTGCTCAACGTGGCTCTTTTGCCACCCGTTGAAGGGGCACTCCCCTTTGAAACTGAGCCAATCCCCGTCCCGCCCGCATCAGGCACCAATGCTCAAACGGGTCAGCTTATCCATGCAGCAAGACGGCAGCTTGATCAAGAATAAGATTGCCTTTGACAAGCTCAGGCTACATTGGCATATATCGCTTTTTAAGATGAAGCACTAAAGCAAAAAAAGCCCTAACTAAGACAGGTAGGGCTTTTTTGCTGTTTATTAAAAACTAAGGTGTTATCTAGCTACATATCACTTTGGTTTGCTCCGCCCAGAGGGCGCATTTACCTTTTGCGGGGTGATTTATCACCGCGCTATTCAAAAGTGATATGTGGCTAGAGATTTTTATTTGATTTTATATGCTTAATTTTCGCACGTGATCTAGCTTGTTAATCAGCGCTTTAGCTGCATCTTCAACAATACTCACGAGCTCAGACTGTGACTCAGTCAATTCACCTTCCATATTCAACAAGGTCACGCACGCCAAAATATTCCCTACCGGAGTTCTTAAATCGTGCTGAAGTGAGTCTAATAGCTCTTTTGAGGATGGCTTGGGATGAACAAGTTGATAGTGAATGGCTTCAATTTGTTCTCTGATCTCGCTAAGGGGGACCGATATGGCTGGTTGCTGTTCGTTTAATGACAAGGATTGATTCATCTGATTACCCACACTGTTAAGTTCAGCCACTTCCAAAATGAAGTCGCTGTCTTTCCTTCTTCTACCTCTACAACTTTTTTCTCGATAGGAACATACTTGATTGTCCCCGTTTATCTTTCTTTTTGCATTTCAATTCATTTGACGCCATGCGTCTAACAGCTCGATCGCTTTTTGAATAAGCGCTTTATTTTCAGGTTTATTTGGCCACAGGCTAGCCCCTGAAGGATGAGGTAAGGGTACAACCCAACGGCCGTTTTTATCTAAGCTAGGATCAAATCTCTGCTGTAATTGACCTTCAGAAAAAGAAAAATTGAGGGGATCTTTTAATGAAGTATAGGGATAGTATACGGCCGTGCCAATAATTTGATTCAGCCGATAAGATTTTGGGTAAAGCAGTTTGATGGCTAATCCGCCGACCAAAATCATGAGTCTTGGCTGAACTAGGCGGATTTCTTGCTCTAAATTAGGCCGGCACAGCCTTTGTTCTGCTTTGCTTGGTACCCGATCCCCCTTTCCCGAAGGATGTTTGCCAGGATAACATTTAGTCACGGCCGTCATATACTGGGTCTCTCGGAAGGTCTGTTCCTCCCAACCCGCCGCGCTTAACCATTGAAATAGCCGCCGACCGCTCCCCGCATTAAACGGCCGTTTAGTTTCTACTTCCGTAACGCCCGGTGCCTGACCAATCAATAGCACCTCGGCAGACATTACGCCGCGGACAACCGCACCGGGCACAATATCGTAACCCGCCTCAAAGCAAAGGCGGCACTGGCGCATGTTAGCGTGAACTGTTTCTAAGGCGTTCATGTAAAAAAAGGTCGATCCGGATTTCAGACTTTATTTATTTTATCTTGACCTGTTTAATTAAAAAAATTTTTGGTCTAATCCCAGTAACAACGAGTGTAACTTTAACCACAGCGCTCATTTACAACTGCTTCGAATTTAGCAATATCCTGACGTAGATTGTCCAGGCTACTTTCCCAAAAAGCTAAATCTTGAATATTTATGCCAAACTTTGCGGCGAGCGAAACGGCATTCGCCATACCCGTCATTGATAGCAGTTCATCATATCCTTCTTTAAAAGATTCAGGCTCTTGCTGAAAACGCGCATATAAACCTAAGCCAAACAATAGGCCAAACGTGTAGGGAAAGTTGTAGTAGTTAGCAACATAGTAATGCGGCACATATGTCCATCGATAAGGGTACAAATAATTTTCGTCAAGCGCTTCACCAAACCCCTGTTTTTGAGCGGCTTTGTCTAGCTCACAAAGCTCTTCAACTGACAGATCCCGTACGGCGCGCTGCTTAAATAGATTATCTTCAAAAATGAAGTTGCTTGTGGCACTAATCACAACACGGGTTGCATACTCAAGTACACCATCTAATATGATTAGCTGATCTTGAGGACCGGCCTCTTTTAAGGCCGCATTTTCGACAATTTTTTGGCAAAATGTACTGGCTGTCTCAGCCAGCGTCATGGGCAATTTACGCAATAACGCTGGGCGATGGGCTAAATTAACGTTGTGGTAAGCATGGCCTAACTCATGAGCCAGTGTACCCACGCTGGCAAAGCTTGGTTCAAAATTCATCATAATCCGAGATTCGTCCTGTCGAATTGATGAGCAGAACGCCCCACCGCGTTTTCCAGCCCGTGGCGCAACATCTATCCAATTTTCATCGAATGCCCGTTTTGCCATTTGAAACATCTTTCCAGAATATGACCCAAAATGGTCAAGAATAAATTGCTTAGCGTCTGGATAGGCCCAATTTATCTCCCCATTCCCTACTGGGGCCACGCGATCATACCAGCGCAAAACGGGTAACCCGAGCAGTTTTGCCCTTGCTTTCAGGTATCGTCTAAAATCAGGGAAAGCGTTTCGAGTAGCCTCGCTCATCGCGGCGAAGGTTTGTCTATCAATCGCGTTCTGAAACAACACCTGATCCAAAGGTGTGTCCCAGCCCCTCCTGTTTGCTAGCGTAATGGCTTCGCCTTTGATAGCGTTTAAGGCGGCTGCTAACGGCACGGCCGATTTCTTCAGGGCCTCGAGTTCCCCCTCATAAGCGGTGTGCCGTACGTGTCGATCTTCGTGGAAAGCTAAATTCTGAACGGCCGTTAACGGCAAGCGCTGCATCTCTCCATTTAATTCGAGATCAACCATAATTTGAGAGCTGTAAGTTTGGAACAGCTTGACCCAGCTATTGCTGCCGCTCAATTTGAGTTCTGCCGCTAGGGCTTCCTCAATAGGTGCCATAAGATGGGTTGACTCAACTTGGGCCAGACTTATCACATGAGCATGGCTTTTGGCGATATCTGAACGCTCAATCAATGCCTGCGAGTCTAAAGACCCCAACCAAGCTGTGAATCGGGTACCAATCAAAGAGACATTCGCCAAAATCGGCCGAAGTTCGCTTAAAGTCGCCTGAGATCGCTCATCTCGAGAATCCACTGACAGCAGGCATGTTAAGTGTGTACTGACCGTATTCAATCTATCAATTAATGTGTTGAGATGTTGGGCAATCGTTTCAAATCGGTGGACCGTCTCAGAGGTGATTTGCTTATCCGTTGTTTTGTCAATTTGCCACTTATCAAACTGAGTGGTTAATGTTTCAACAGCTTTTTCAATATCAGCATATTCAACTTTAAATGCCTCACTTTCTAAGCCAGGAAAAATAACTTCCATATCCCAAAACGGCAGTTGACCGTTTTCATTCATACATCGCTCCAATTCGCTGCTGGCTGAACACCCTAAACATTATTAGCTTTGTTATTGGCTACCCGTTGCTACGATACCTCAACTTTGTCGAGTTCTGATATTGAAAATTGCAGGTTACTTTTTTTAATCTCACCACTTTCATTTAAATTTAAAATCCAATTGGCAATTTTAGCAATGGCCAAATGGAGCCCTGTAGTTGATCTTGGAAAGCCAACTTCATGCAGCAAGATGATAATTTCATTATCCTCACGCTCACGAATTAAGATACCAACTCGCTGTGCCAGCGGCTTTTCATTGACATACGCTTCGATAAACAGCTTTTGACCGTCATTAGATTTAAACATTTCAGTCAACTTAACGTAGATATTTTGACTATCAGCCTTTAAGGGCTGGTAGGCTGATTGAATGTCATCCAAAGTTAGTGGCGTTTGTAAGACAATATGGGGCATTTCAACCTCCTGTGGTGGGAGAAATGGGGTCGCTGGGGCTAATTCATTGCGCGCCCATTTGTAATATTTACAGATACGACCTTCTTGAATCGCTTTTAGCTCATATTTTGTTCGCAGTCGCTCCGGATCCTCTAGGTTAAATATTGTTTCAGCGCGACTGTAAAAATAAGGAGTGTTTTCCAGTGTTTCAGTGATGACGTCTTGATAATCGGCATGATCGGTGGCGATATCTAAACGGCCGTTATTAACCATTCGCGTTGCCAATAGCTCAAGAAAGTGCAGATTAATCAAGCGTCGATTATGATGGGCCGCTTTGCGCCACGGGTCAGGGAAGTTAATGTAAATTTCCTGAATCGACTCAGGCTTACATAACATCTGCAAAAGAAATTGAGCATCGGTTTGCAATATCTTGCAGTGCGTCAGACCCAAATTTCTGATTTTACGTTCCCCCCTCTGAATTGAAGGGATGGAGATTTCAACAACAAGAATATTTTGATACGGCCGTTTCTGAGCCAGATCAACCAGGAAGTGTCCACCGCCAAAGCCAATTTCAACAACAAATGGGGCTTCGCGGTCAAACACTTTAGACCAGTCGGTTGGCCAAGAAAGTTGGCGTTGGAATAAAACGATTTGTGACATTCTTTGATTATAAAGCGATGCCCTATTGAAGCCCAAAAGCGTCAAATTAAACTCAAAAACCCCTTAATGATACTTTTTTGCCACTTATTTGATACTTTATTGACACCTTAAAGAAACTTTCTTATAATGCCCTCATCGCGCATATCAGTTGCGCTATTGGCCAATACTTGTTTTCTGAATCTGTCTAGTGTTCTGTCAAGTCTCAATGAACAGAACTTGAGGTTTCGTCAACCTTCTGCTCAATGTTTAGTCATCAAATGACGGATGACGAAGCATTAGGCACTTAGATAGATCTTTTCCCTTTGGGAAACGGCCGTCGTCTTTACTGTTATGTCAATAAAACATCCTTACGGAGGAATCTACACATGAAATTTTTCCAAAAACGCCAATTGGGTTATCTATTGGCCATTCTTGTCACAGCAATCGTTGTGGCTGCCTGTACCGCAACGACTGACCCAATTATTCAAGAAGTGGAAGTAACCCGTGTAGTTACTGAAACTGTCATTGAAGAAGGGGAAGCTGTTGAAGTGACTGTTGTTGTAACAGAAACTGAAACAGTCTTTGTTACACCTACCCCAGAACCTGAACCAGAACGACCTAAAGACCTCATCATTTGTATGGCTCAAGAGCCTGCCAGCACGTATTGGTATGGACCCAATATGTTGGCCGCTACTGCAGTTCAAGTGGCTCTCTTTGAATCAAACATCACATCATTCTCTTATGATTGGCAAGCTCGCGGTATCGAGAAACTGCCAAGCCTAAGTGATGGCGACGCTGTTTTAGTGACCGTTGAGGTAAATGCTGGAGACGCTGTTGTTGATTCAGCAGGTAATCCTGCGATCTTAGAAGATGGTGTTGAAATTATGAACGCTAATGGGGAAGCCGTTGTTTTTGATGGAACGGCCGTTTCTATGCAGCAAATCGTTGCTAACTTCACCCTCAAACAGCGCTTCTGGTCTGATGGCAATCCCGTACAAGCCTCAGACTCCGTCTATAGCTTTAATCTAAATGCCGATCCTGATACACCAGCAGGGAAATTCCTTACCGACCGCACCCAAAACTACGCGGCAACTGGTGATTTGACCCTCGAATGGACAGGCTTGCCGGGCTTTATGGACCCCACCTATTTCACAAACGTTTGGCAACCGCTTCCAGAACACGCCTGGGAAGGTCTGTCAGCCGCTGAGCTACTCGAAGCCGAGGTTTCTAGCCGCTTACCAATTGGTGACGGCCCCTTCCAAATTGATGAATGGATCGCTGGTGACAGCATCATCCTATCCCCAAATCCTCACTACTATCGTGCAGATGAGGGATTCCCGCTGCTCGATTCAGTCACCTATCGCTTTATCCAAGATACCAATCAGCTCGTAGCGCAATTAATTGCCGGCGCATGTGACATTGGCACGCAAGACGGGCTAGATGCCACACAATCACCATTCCTCATTGAGGCGGAAAGCAACGGACTCTTAGTGCCTTACTTCCAAACAGGTACCGTTTTTGAACATATCGACTTCGGTATTAACAGCTACGGTGATTTCGGTGACGATATCGGTCGCCCAGACTGGTTCGAAGATGTGCGCGTGCGTCAAGCAATGACGATGTGTACTGACCGTCAATCAATGGTTGACAACATCCTCTTTGGTCGCTCAGAAGTGATTCACACCTATATCCCAACCGTCCATCCGCTTTATCCAACGGATGGCGTTACAGAATTCCCCTATGACGTTGACGGAGCGCTTGCTCTGCTTGCCGAAGCAGGTTATGAAGATTCTGATGGGGATGGCTTCCTTGAATATCCCGGTGGACCAAACGGTGAATTTGCTGGCGAGCCATTCAAAGTAAGTTTAGGCACCACGACCGGCAATGAAATGCGTCAGCAGTTAACCCAAATCTTCAAAGAAAATATGCTCGACTGCGGAATCGATATTGAGCTTTACTACCTCCCTGCTTCTGAATGGTTTGCAGATGGACCTGACGGACCGCTGTTTGGTCGCCGCTATGATTTAGGTGAGTTTGCCTGGATTTCTGGACCTCAACCATCTTGTAACCTCTATCTCTCCACCAATACAACTGGCCCAGATGACGAAGGCCTTGGTGGCTGGGGTAACGTCGGGAACACAGGCTGGGTCAACGAAGATTTTGACGCGGCTTGTTTAACGGCTCTAGGATCACTGCGAGGCACACCAGAATACGAAGAAGCACACAAAGAAGCGCTGCGAATCTTCTCAGAAGAAGTACCCGTTATTCCGGCCTTCTTACGCCTCATTGTGGCCGCGGCTGGACCAGATGTTGAAGGATTTAGCGTAGACCCAACTGGTGGCACTGAACTCCAAAATATCTATATGTTTGATTTAAATCAGGAATAAGTAAGAAGCAACAAAGTTTCGACGATTCAAAAAATGATCTAACAGGTCATTAAGCAAAGAGCCATTGGCACTTCCAAGGAAAACCAATGGCTCTTTTTGTTTCTCTTTGCAAATTATAAACAAAGCGCTTTTCAAACGGCCCCCTTTGTGTAAATATTTGGTAATCTTCTATTGCTTTAAACCCAAAAGTAAATGAAAATACAGTTTTTGCCACGCTAAATTTGATTCTTTACTCAGGGAACATTTTGCAGAGGAGAAGGTACCGTTGAACACTAAACAAATTCGAATTTTTGGTGTGCCCATGGATCTTGGTCAAAACCGCCGTGGTGTTGATATGGGACCAAGCGCTATCCGCTATGCTGGATTACAGGCACGTCTTGAAAAATTAGGGCATGTTGTTTACGATGAAGGTAATTTGTCTGTTCCCAATCCCGAAGAAAAAGTGGCTAGTTCTGGCAAGAATCGGCTTGGGGCAGTAACGGCCGTTTGTCAAACCATCTACCAAAAAGCCGAAAAATGCCTCCAAGACAAAGAATTTGCCATCTTTCTTGGTGGTGACCACAGTATCAGCATTGGCACGGTTGCCGCGGCCGCCAAGCAAGAAGAGATCGGCGTTATTTGGGTTGATGCTCACGGCGATTTTAACACCCCCGAAACTTCATTTACAGGGAATATTCACGGTATGCCTGTCGCAGTCCTTGTCGGGGACGGTCCAAATTCATTAATCGATATTGGATACAGTGGTCCTAAACTCAAGCCAGAAAACATTGTCCAAGTTGGAATTAGAGATCTCGATCAGGATGAGCGAATACGATTGAACAACAGTAAAATCCATGTTTTTACGATGCGACATGTTGATGAAATAGGCATGGCTCAAATCGCTACTCAAGCTCTTGAACGCCTGAGTCATGTCGAACATATCCACGTTAGCCTTGATATGGATAGCCTAGTTCCAGATGAAGCACCAGGTGTTGGAACACCAGTTCCCGGTGGGTTAAGCTATCGTGAAGCCCATTTGTTGATGGAAATTCTAGGTGAAAGTCAACGGGTCCGCTCCCTAGACATTGTTGAAGTAAACCCAATTTTGGACGAGTACAACAAAACGGCGAAGTTGGCGGTCGGTTTAGCGGCCTCACTACTTGGCCAACAAATTTTATAGGACGCAATTATGGCCTCAATCATGCGCGGGCTTGACGCAGAAGCCTACGATCGACAATATAATGACAGCGAACTGTTAAAAAGAATTTTGGGCTACTTTCGTCCACACACCAAAAAATTGCTGCTGGTTTTTCTGAGCATGCTGCTTATTTCTGGCGCCAACGCTGGTGTTCCCATCATTATCTCCAATGGGATTGATCAAATCACAACCGGTGGAAGTGATGATCAACTTTCGATCCTGATTGGCATTATTTTTGTGATAGGGTCTTCGGTTTGGGGATTTAATTGGGTGCGGCGTAAATTATCTGTAGAGGTAATTTCAGACGCCGTGCTTGCCATGCGCATTGACGCCTTTGATTCTGCGGCCCGGCAAGATATGTCTTTTTACGATGAGTTCAATTCAGGGCGTATTGTAAGCCGCATAACCAGCGATACCCAAGAGTTCAATGAAGTCATGATTTTGGTGATTGATATTTTCAATCAGCTGGCCGTTGCCATTATTTTGATCATCGTTTTATTTCGAATTCAGTGGCAGTTAACACTGCTGGTTATGGCATTAGCTCCTGTTGTAGCGCTAGCGGCCATTGGTTTTCGCAATTGGGCCCGACGCATTACAAAGCAAAGCTCACGAGCACTAGGTGAGGTCAACAAATCTATACAAGAAGCAGTGACCGGTATTCGGGTGGCTAAGAATTTTCGCCAAGAGCAAGCAATTTATGACGCGTTTAAGGATATCAACCAGCAGGCATACAGCATCAATGTGCGGAAAGGGTTTGTAATTGCTAATATTTTCCCCACGATTAATACGCTTTCGGGGATAGGAACGGCCGTTTTGGTCTACTATGGGGGACTTAACACGATTTCGGGTGCCATTTCAATTGCCGCTTGGTTTCTATTTATCTCAACAATCGATCGCTTTTGGTTTCCTATTACCAATATGTCTGCGTTTTGGAGCCAGTTTCAAGCGGGACTATCAGCTATCGAGCGGGTATTTGCACTAATGGATGTTGAAACGGCCGTTTCACAAACCGACAGCCAAACGATTCCTCATGTGCAGGGTCAAATCTCGTTCAAAGAGATTAGCTTCCGCTACTCAGAACAAGAACAGATATTGAAAAACTTTAACCTTGACATTAAAGCTGGGGAAAGCATCGCCCTGGTAGGCCATACGGGGGCTGGCAAATCGAGCATTATCAAATTGATTGCCCGTTTCTACGATTTTCAGGCAGGCAGCATCGAAATTGATGGGATCCCCATCGAAACCCTTGAATTATCCGCTTATCGTAAGCAGCTTGGCTTGGTATCACAGGTGCCTTTTTTGTTTGATGGCACCGTGGCAGATAATATGAGATACGGCCGTTCCAACGCCACCGATGAAGAGCTGCTGACCGTTGCCCAAAGCATCGGCGATGGGGAGTGGTTAGACACTTTGCCCAATGGCTTAAATAGCCAAGTAGGTGAGCGGGGCAGTCGTCTATCAATGGGACAGCGTCAGCTCGTTGCGCTCACACGGGTGCTCATTCAAAATCCTGCTATTTTTATTCTCGATGAGGCAACGGCTAGTGTAGATCCATTTACCGAATCTCAAATCCAAGAGGCCCTCAATCTGATTATGAAAGAACGAACCTCCATCATCATTGCCCATCGTCTCTCAACCATTACGGCAACCGATCGGATTATTGTGTTACAAAACGGTGACATTATTGAAAGTGGGTCTCATAAACAGCTTCTTGAACAGCAAGGGCATTACGCTGAACTCTACGACACCTATTTCCGCCATCAATCTCCTAAATATAACGAAACGGTTGCCAACTGGATGAAATAGCTCTCAAGAACAGCTGTCATCCCACTAAAAATAAAAGCTTGATTACAAGATTAAATAATGAACTACCCCGCCGCAAACGGACGGGGTATCGAAGGCTAAGAGGAATTTTTCTCACCACAAGTGGCGGAGTATTCAATCCCTTTAGGGTAATGTATGTCTTGATTTACGGCCATCTTCCCCAAATAATTTAGTAAATTCAAATCAAATAGGCGAACAAAATGAGGCTATTCACTCAAGGAAGCCTTCTGTTTTCATAGAAGCAAATTTAAAATCTTGGTGACAAAACAACGAAGAGTTTCATATAATGATATTAGACCTGTTGTTTAAAATGTTCCGCTGATAACACGATATCATAAATACTTATCACGAAAACAAATTTCATTGAGCACTTCCCTCTTCATACAAACTATGTCTAAAAAATTTCGATACCTTGGGCAAACAGCTGCTTTTTCTCTCATTTATATTTTGACGGATCAGATAAGTTTAGCTTTTCCTTCATCAGGTCCCCTAGAAACGTTGATATTTCCAGCAACGGCCGTATCCATTGCAATCCTGCTTATCTTCGGTCTCCGCTTCTGGCCCAGCGTCCTTATCGGCGCTTTAATCTCCGCTCTAATAAGAGATTATTCTCAGCAATTAGCCTTTGGCCTCTCAATCGCTCTAACCCTGCAAACCAGCATGGCTGCTTATTTACTAAACCGTAGCAAAGCTTTTAAACTCAGTTTTGTTAGCGCCAAAACCGTTCAAGTGTTTACTTCTGCCACCTTAATCAGCGTATTTATTGGAGCAACTTTGGGAAAAATGGTTATTGACCTTAGCCCTGAAGCATCAATTCTAGATATAGGAATCATCTGGTCAGACTGGATTCTTATTTACGGAACGAGCATCTTTTTAATCACACCTCCAATCCTAATTATTTACGCCAATCGAAATATAGAATGGTCCACGCACCAACTCGTTGAGCTTCTTCTCGTTATCGGGGTGGTCTCAATTTTAAGTGCTCTAATTTTTATCGAACTACCAAATCCAGCTCAATTCCTCCCGCTGACTTTCATTGTTATTCCTCTTCTCATTTGGATAGCCTTGCGCTTTACCCCGCGTGAGCTCACCGTTTCTAGCCTATTGGCATCGTTGATAATTTTAGGAGGAATTGCAAATAGTGCAGCTAACCAAGTCATCCTATCTAATTTACAAAATGAAAAAAATCTGTTTTTGTTTTTCAGCTTCCTGGCTATTGTTGTTCTTATCTTGCTAATCATCTCAACAATAACGATGTACCAGCAAACGCAGACCTTAGCCTTAGCAATAAAAAATGATGAGCTTGTAGAAGGTGTGCAAGCTCGCACTAAAGAGCTTCAAATTGCAAATGAACAGCTAGCACAAGCGAGAGATCAGGCCGTTGAAGCCTTAAAAATTAAAAATCAAATTTTGGCAAATATTAGCCATGATGCCAGAACCCCACTTAACGTGATCATCCTTTACACGGAATTATTGAAAGAAAATATATATGGGCCTCTATCTGAAAAGCAACGGGATAAATTGAGCACTATCTTGGCAAGCTCACATGAGTTGCTGCGTTTTATCAATAATTTATTGGACGAAACAAACCTCAATTCAGATCAGGTTTCCCCTCAATTTGAACCCATCGTCGTCAAAGAGTGGCTGAATGAAAGAGTGAATCTGTTTTTACCTCGTGCTAAGCGGGATGAACTTATTCTAAATGCTAACATTAGCCTCAATATGCCAGAGCGCGTTATGGGTGATCCAATTTGGCTAAATCAGATATTTGATAATTTACTTGATAATGCGATCAAATTTACAGAAAACGGCCGTATTGATATTATCGTCTCCGCAAACCCGAACATCGACTGCTGGCAGCTCATTGTCGAAGATACAGGCATTGGTATCGAGCAAGCCAATATTCAAAAGATTTTTGATCCTTTTTGGCAGGTAGATGGTTCTGAAACGCGGCAGGCAAATCGTGGCGTTGGTTTAGGTTTGTCAATTGTCAAACAACGTCTTGATATTTTAGGGGGCACCATTCATGTCGAAAACAAACAAACGGGCGGGTCAATTTTTACAATATTGATCCCATTTGTTCACGAATGGGAAACAAGCAGGGTATCCTCCTAAAACATCTTTGAAAGGCTTCTGCTCATTTGTGATTTGCCTGTATGTTGACAGGATTCTCAGCGCTTCTTCTTAGAAAACTGCGCGTCAATTACATAAATAGGGTATTACTGACCAGGAACAGTGATAAAATCTGTGGCAACCCAGCCTGAGATACCTGATGGGGCCTGGACCTCCTGCCAACTAAATGTATCACCTTGCGAACTCTGTTCAAGTAAGGTGAGTTCCGTCCCTTCTAACAACCATTCTAACTGTTCCCCCTCAAGGTTTGGGGCGCTCCGCAGCCATACGCCCACTCCACTGCTCACAACGGCCGTTTCTGGCACATTGGTTGGCGTTGGTTCAGGAGTGTTTTCTGCAGTTGGCGTCTCTTCAATGGTGATTGGAGTTGGTGTATCAGGAACCGAAACGGCAGTTTCGTCTTCAACGGGCTGGGCTTCAGTCGGTTCAATCGGCTCAGGCGTGTTTATTATTTCTTCTTCTGGAGACGAGGTAGCAATCGGTTCAATTTCGGCTTCTATAACTTCTGACGGTGTGAGAAGACCCATTATAAATAAGACCAAAAGCACAATCGCTCCAAAAACTACCACACCCAAAGCCCGAATAATATTCTTTTGCATTAAAACGCGAGCTTCTTGGCGCCCAACATTATAGGGCGCAAGAGTTGATTCAGATCGATTATTCCATGCCCGTAACAAATAAATACCGGCAATTAATATCGCACCAACCAGTAATAAGGGACCAATCCAAGGTAATACAAAATCCACAGCTACTCCAAACGAAAACTTCTTATTTGGCTCACCTCAATTCTACACCAAACCCTATCGTTCACTTAATCTTTCACATTTCCCAAATTTATTTTTAATACTTTGCTGCCAAAATTTTTAAATACTTCTCCTCTAGAAAAATTTAAAATCTTCTGTAACGGAGTATTTAAGTGCCGTTTATCAGGGCAACCTTTTTCCCAGGGCTTGTTTTGCTTCTTGCCACAGGGCTTCTAATTCATCAATGTCCATCTTTGACATGTCAAGATGACGCTCACTTGCCAGTTGTTCCACCTTTTGAAAACGACGTGTAAATTTATTGTTCGCTTCTCGCAGGGCCGTTTCGGCATCCACATCCATCCAACGCGCTAAATTAACGGTCGTAAACAGAACATCTCCGAGTTCGTCAAGCTTTTCTTCAGGAGAAACGGCCGTTTTTAACTCTCCCAATTCTTCTTCAAATTTTGCAATGACGCCTTCAATGTCCGGCCAATCAAATCCAGTTTTTCCCGCCCAGCCTTGAATTTTTTGTGAACGAGCCAGAGCCGGCAGAGCCAATGGAATATTATCAAGAACCGATTCGCTAGCCACATCACCTTTTTCCCGTCGTTTAATCTCCTCCCAATTCACAACCACCTCATCACTATCCGCAACTGACAAATCACCCCAAACGTGAGGGTGTCGCCGGCGCAGTTTGGCATCAATTCCCGCTAAAACATCGCTCAAGCGAAACAGTTCATCTTCACGCGCCAGCTGCACTTGAAAGAGAAGGTGAAAGAACATGTCCCCCAATTCTTCTTCAAGCCCAAAGGGATCATTATTGTCTAATGCGTCAAGCACCTCGCTTGCTTCTTCCAAAAAACCGTCCCGCATTGATTGAGGTGTCTGTTTTTGATCCCACGGGCACCCCTTTGGGCTTCGCAAAATTGCTACGGTTTCTGCTAGGGCAGGCAAACTGGCAGAATAAGGCAGCGGGGGTACGTACAAGCTAGTTAGATGAGCCGTATTTTTGCTTCGATCGAGCTCATAAAGTGGCATCTCTTCAAGTTCAAACGCATCTGCCCCAGCCCCATGGACTAACACAACAGAGTGTTCGTCTGGATAAAGGGTCATCAAGTTAAGTTTTAATTCACTGGCTATCAGGTTGTTATAAACCTGACCAATAATGAGCGGCACATCGGGATTGATTGGGGGAATATGACGAGCCAGCATTGCTAGCGCATCAAAAAGCTGGAAGCCCTCAAATCCATCCAGCTTAACGGCCGTTAGCATGGGTTCAATAAAGCTCAGTCCTGGCTCGATTTGTATAGCAACACCCTGAGCCTCTGCCCGTTCCACCAAACCCGTCACGGTTGATTCACCTACAAATGGATGGCCTGGCACCGCGTATACGATTTCTTCTTCTTGGGCAATGGTTAGCAAACGGCCTACAATCGTTTCATACACATCTTCAAAGGAATCGGCTGTTTCATAGAGATAATCAAACGATTCAATTGCGATCGTTGTCGGTAATTCTTTGACTGTGGGGTGTTTTGCTGTCCTTAGATAGACTCGTTTTGATTGTGTTAGAAGGTCCCAAGCGCTTCTTGTCAAGTAACGGCCGTTGCCCGGCCCTAATCCCACTACCGTTATCTTTCCCATGCATCACCTATTCAAAAACAAAAAGAGGCGAGTCTTCGACTCGCCTCAATCATTGAAAACGTTTATTTACAAAAAAATTATCGGAAAAAGCAACTTACAACAACATGTCTAATAAAGCGAACACAAAATGTAAATTACTTTTAGAAGAGCAAAAACTTTTCTAGAACAGAACCACTTGGCAAAGGTTTTTGCCCCCAACGAACCGCTCAACCTAACGTTTGGTATAGGTAGGTGCTTTACGAGCGCGTTTCAAACCTGGTTTCTTACGTTCCTTGACGCGAGCGTCGCGGGTCAGGTGACCATTTTGGCGCAATACGCCACGTAAGTTTTCGTCATACTTTACAAGAGCACGGGCAATTCCCAAACGAACCGCACTTGTTTGTCCGGTTACGCCACCACCGCTAATCAACACAGAAATATCAGCCTTACTGGCTAGCTCAGTATCCGTTAGGGGGCCAGTCAAAGTGATGTGATCACCAAAACGTGGAAAAAACTCTTTTACGTCTTTACCATTAACCGTAAATTCACCTGTTGCATCTGCATCAAGGAAAACACGTACACGCGCCGTAGAAGTTTTACGGCGACCTATACCTTCATAATACCGTCTATTTTCGGCCATAATAATCTCCTCAAATCTCCACTATAACTTGTATAGTTCAGGCTGCTGAGCTTCATGTGGATGATCTGCGCCTGCGTATACTTTTAATTTTTTAATCATCTTTCGACCCAACCGATTTTTCGGAAGCATCCCTTTAACAGCTAGCTCAACAGGGCGTGTCGGGTGTTTTTCAAGCTGATCCCTTAAAGAGATCTGACGTAGGCCACCAGGATACCCAGAATGACGATAATATTGCTTTTGGTCCAAGCGACGACCGGTCACCTGAATTTTTTCAGCATTAATGACAACCACATAATCACCACAGTCAACATGAGGACTGTAGATTGGCTTATGCTTGCCACGGAGCAAGACGGCAATTTGGGTAGCTAATCGACCTAAAGTTTGACCTTCAGCGTCAACAATTACCCATTTGCGCTCTACCTCTGCAGGTTTTGTTACAAACGTTTTCATTTCAAATTCTCCAAATGCCCCACATTTACAGTTTGTTGCTAACTATGCCCGGAGCATCATATTCCACTGATACTAAATACACACCTTGAGGAGGTGCAACGGGTCCGCACATACTGCGATCCGCCTTTTCAAGCGCTTCAGCAAACTGCGCTACTGACCATTGCCCTTCTCCGACCATTTTCAAACTGCCAACAAGGCTTCTCACCATGCGGTATAAAAAAGCGTTTGCTTGTACTGAAAAGATTAAGAATGGTGCCTTAATCTTCCAATGTGCTTCAAAAACAGCGCGCAAGGTTCTTGTTCCCTGTGGCGGTTGCCCAAAGGTGGCGAAGTCGTGCTCACCAATCAGCAAAGTTGCCGCTTCATTCATTTTCTCAACGTCTAGCTTAGGCTTTACCCACCAGCTTCGGTTACGATGCAAAGGGTGCCTGACTGGCGCATTGTAAATGAAGTACTCATACGCTCTCTTTGTCGCATCAAAGCGAGGATGAAAATTATCATGTATCTGTTCAATTTTTAAAACTGCAATATCTTCCGGCAAGTTTGCGTTTAGGGCATTTTGCAAGTCTTGGTCTGAATGTTTCCATTTGATGTCAAAACTTATGACCTGACCTGAGGCGTGTACACCGCTGTCTGTTCGCCCTGCGCCAACAATCCGTATTTGTTTATTAAATATCGCTTGAAGTGCGTTTTCTAGCTCTTCTTGTACGGTGCGATGGCCTTTAGGTTGTCTTTGAAAACCTTCAAACCGAGTGCCATCGTAACTTACACAGGCTTTATAACGGCCGTTCATTATTTAAGCGATACATCTAATTACCTGGTGTTTTGCTAAGTAACCAGCTACCAAGTTTGACTTGGGTAAGGTGCAAAATACTAAGAAGTTGCCTCAGCCCAAAAGCTGTATAATAAGTTCGTTGGCAGCTGTACTATTCGTCTTCAACCAGCATTAGTAGCGCCATATCTGCATTATCACCAGGGCGCTTGCCAATTTTTACCATACGAACGTAACCGCCAGGACGGTCCGCAAATCGAGGTGCAATATCATTAAACAATTTCTTAACGACATCGACCTCTTCTTTTAAACCATCTTCATCTCGCACAACGCGAGATTTGGGCAAACGTGATGCTGCTAACCGACGAGCATGTATTTCTCGACTTTTATCACCGCTTGCTAAGCCCCGTTTTGCCAAAGTTATCATCTTTTCGGCAGTCGGGCGCAACATCCGTGCTTTAGCTTCGGTGGTCAAAACTTGCTCATAGCAAATGAGATCAGCTACCAAATTCTTGCGTAATGCCGCGCGATGAGCTTTATCTCGATTTAATCTTCGACCGTGTACTCTATGTCGCATTTTATCCTCTCAAATTTACAGTAATCAGTTTTCAGCATTCAGTCAGCAACCGTATCCTACCGATATACTGTTTACTGAACACTGAATACTATTTACGCCACTTCCTCACCGTCTTTCAGATACCCTTTTTGGCGAAGTTGATCTTTTAATTCATCCAGTGATTTTTCACCGAAGTTGCGAATAGCGAGCATTGTTTCCTCGCCACGTTCCAACATATCAAGCATTTCACCGATTTTGGTAATGCCTGTTCGTTTTAAAGAATTAAAGACCCGCACACTTAAATCGAGTTGCTCGATAGGCGTATCATAAATCTCGTTTGGAATGGCCCCTTCTTCTTCTTCTTCTTCCTCGACAGGCAGGAAGGTTTCTTCACTTACACCGCCAATTGGACGCAGATACTGCATCATAATTTGAGCGGATTGAGCCAGAGCATCTTCTGGCTTTATTGAGCCATCTGTCCAAATTTCCAAGATGACGCGGTCATAATCAGCAACCTGTCCAACACGCGTTTTTTCGACATCATAGCCGACGCGGCGGATAGGGCTAAAAATTGCGTCAACCGGTAGTTCACCAATTGGTAAGCGACCGCGTTCTTCAGCGGGGGAATAACCGCGTCCAGTTTCGGCCGTCATTTCAATTTCGATGAATGCATCATCTGAATCAACCGTGAATAAATAAAGTTCAGGATTGATGATTTCAACTTCGGGCGGTACCTGGATATCAGCGGCTGTCACCGTTCCTTCACCTTGGACTTCCAAGCGAAGACGGGCTGTATCGGTACCGTGTAATTTTAAGCGAAGCTGCTTAATGTGCAGAATCAACTGCATCATGTCTTCGCGAACATGTTCAATAGCAGAAAACTCATGCGGCACATCGCTTACGCGAAGTGACGTAATGGCCGCTCCAGGCAAAGATGCTAACAATACGCGGCGGAGTGAGTTACCAATCGTTGTGCCATACCCTCTTTCTAAGGGGCCTAAGATAAACCGACCATACTCACGAGACATGGCGGTGCTTTCGATTTTGGGCAAAATTAAGTTACTAATAGCCAATGCAAAAACCTCCCAGTTACATCATTATTTGTGAAAGATGAAACTAACGACGTGAGTAATATTCTACGATGAGCTGCTCATTCAGTGACACATCAATATCGTCACGAGCAGGTAGTTGCAGTACGTTTGCCGTTAATGAATCGGAACTTATCGAAAGCCAGCGTGGCACTTGGCGATCATCAAAGTCTTGACGTAAATCTTTAAAATAAGCGCGCCCCATGCTCTCTGATCGGATTGAAATGGTATCACCAACATTGACCATAGCAGAAGGGGAGCTTGTTTTACGGCCGTTTAGCATAATATGACCATGGGAAACCAGCTGACGAGCCTGTGCTCGGGAACCGGCAATGCCCACTCGGTAAATCACATTATCTAATCGACTTTCAAGATAAATGAGCAAGTTTACACCCGTCAAACCTTCACGACGACCTGCTTTTTTAAAATACTCACTAAATTGGCGTTCGTAAACACCATAAATTCGGCGTGCTTTTTGTTTCTCTCGCAGCTGCAAAAGATAGTCTGAGGCTCGACCCCGTCGGAACTGGTTATCACGCCCGTGTTCGCCTGGGGGATATGAATGTTGTTCAAAAGAACATTTAGGAGTCATACAACGTGACCCCTTGAGGAATAGCTTTTCACCTTCGCGGCGGCAAAGCTTACATACTGGACCAGTATATCTTGCCAACTTGACCTCCAAATATTTAAGAGAAGTTTACAGGTGTGGCAACCCTTCCTCCTTCTCGACATTGGTTGATTTATGAACCAACCAATTATTACTATACGCGCCGTTTCTTTTTCGGCCGTACCCCATTATGTGGTACAGGCGTGACGTCGCGGATACTTTTTACTTTGATGCCTGACGCTTGTAAAGCACGAATAGCAGATTCTCGTCCGGGGCCAGGTCCATTGACAATAATATCCATTTCTTGCATGCCACTTTCTTCAGCACCCCGGGCAGCAGCCTTGCTAGCTAAACCAGCTGCATAAGGTGTGCTTTTGCGCGACCCTTTAAAACCAGAGCTACCTGCGCTGGCCCAAGAAACAGTATTACCCTTCAAGTCAGTAATCGTCACAATGGTGTTATTAAAGGTAGCAGCAATATGTGCTTGCCCTTGTGGCACCATTTTTCTTGCTTTTTTGCGTGTTTGAGATTGTCTTCTACGTCCCATCTTGTCTCCAGAAAAAAGCAACCAACATCTCAAAGATATCGGTTACAAACTCAAAATTATTTACCTTTACGGCGACCGCGACCAGCTACTGTCTTCTTAGGACCTTTTCGGGTACGGGCATTGGTTTTAGTGCGTTGACCATGTACAGGTAAGTGACGGCGATGGCGTAAACCGCGGTAACAACCAATCTCAGAAAGCCGCTTGATGTTCAAAGCCAACTCACGCCGGAGATCCCCTTCTACAACAAGCTCATCGCTATCGATAATTTGGCGCAAGCGCGTCACATCCGATTCAGATAAATCTTGTACACGGATATTGGGATCAATTTCAGCTCTTGCCAAAATATTTTGGCTGGTTTTTTTACCGATCCCATAAATATAAGTTAAACTAATTTCGACTCGCTTGTTGCGAGGTATATCAACACCAGCAATACGTGCCATCTCTCAATCCCTTCTTAGTAACCTTTCGTAAATAACATAACGGTCTATAAAGGCGCAGGCTACTTCAAGCCCATTCGCCAATTCCTTAACCTATTCGCGAATGGAATTAACCTTGTCGCTGTTTACAGTTGGGGTCAACACAAATCACCCTAACCACGCGTTTACGCTTAATAATTTTGCACTTTGGACAGCGCTTTTTAACGGATGCAGATACTTTCATGATAGTTCTCCATACAAAGAAAACGAACATTGCTTTGAAAAAATCAATGCTCGATAGTTTTATACGATATGTTCAAGTTTAGCGACTGACTATTCTCCCAAAAAACAGTGTTTTGGTCAAGTCAATTACGCATTTTCAACGGCAGCCAATAAATCTGCCTGTACTTTTTCGATGGTTTGCTCCCCGTTTATTTCAACGAGCAAACCACGAGTTTCATAATGATTCAACAAAGGGGCTGTCTGCTCTTGAAATACAGACATTCTTGTCCGAATTGTTTCTTCATTATCATCAGCGCGGCCTTCTAACTCAGCCCGCTTCAATAACCGTTGAACCACAGAATCAGGGTTAACATTTATAAATGGAACCACTTGGATTTTACTGTCCAATTCAGCCAAAAGTGCATCAAGCGCATCAGCTTGGGTCACAGTCCTTGGAAATCCGTCAAATATCGCACCGTTTTCACAATCTTTTCGACCAATGCGATCTTTAACCATAGCTACAGTTACTTCATCAGGAACGAGCTCGCCCTTATCCATATAGGAACGGGCTAGTTTTCCTAATTCGGTATCATTTTTCAGGTTCTCACGAAACAGATCGCCCGTCGAAACTTGTGGGATACCAAGCTTTTCCTGTAACAGTTTCGCTTGGGTTCCCTTCCCTGCACCAGGGGCACCCATCAAGATCATGTAGGAGGCCATCTAGCTAAACCCTTCGTACTGACGCATCAAGAGTTGTGATTCAAGTTGTCGCATCGTATCCACAACAACACCAACAACGATAATTAGACCGGCGCCATTGAGAATCAGTGCACTTTGTTCTAGACCAGGAATATTTAGTGCCACCCCAATTAATTGCATAATGCCTGGTAAAATTGCAATGATTCCTAAGAAAAATGCCCCAGCAAAGGTGATTCGCCGCACAACGGCCGTTATATAATCAGACGTTGGTTTTCCGGGTCGTTTACCCGGAATAAATCCACCATTTCGCTGCAAATTTTCTGGAATATTTTGCTGCTTAATCATGACATCGGTATAGAAGAAGGTGAATCCAACCACCAGTGCAAAATAGAACAGCCAATATAAGTAGAATGAGACCGGCTGAGTCAAAGGATCGGCCGTGCCGGAAAAGCCAGCAATCGACCGGACAATGTTGTTCAAGGCCGAGTCGCTTTCAGTTACAAAAATATTTGCAATCAGTGGTGGAAAAATCACAACTGATTGTGCGAAGATAATAGGAATCATCCCTGCGGTATTTACTTTGAGAGGGATGTAAGAGTTTTGGCCCTGATATGTTTTACGTCCGCGCATCCGACGACCATAAGTCACTCGAATTCTGCGTTGTCCTTCTTGGATAATCACAATCACTGCGATAGTAACAATTGTTAATATGACAAATGCAACACTCGTAAATACACGGGTTTGTGAATCCAAATTCCGAAGGTTGTTAATCCCAGGAATCATCTGCGACACAATCCCACCAAAAATGATAAGCGAAACACCTTGTCCAATCCCCTCTTCAGTAATCAAGTTACCAAGCCAAATCGCAAAGAAGGTACCGCCTGTCATAGCAATCAATGTTGTTAACGTTGGCAAAAGATCTTCAGGAGAAAACCCAAAATTAGGCAAGATTTGCTGGATTGCATCCCCAGATAGACCTAGGCTTGCTCCAATAATCGTAATTTGACCATAAGCCTGAATCAAGGCTAACGGAATAGTCAAATAATAAGTAATCTGATTTTTTCGGTTGCGCCCAGATTCACCCTCAGAATCCATTTCTTCTAGTTGGGGCACAATTGGCGTCAAAAGCTGAATAATAATAGAGGCGGTAATGTACGGGTAGACCCCCATTGCCATAACCGAAAAGTTCTCTACCGCGCCACCAGACAAAAGGTTCAAGAAATCCAGAACCTGATTGTTTTGCGCTTGTTGTGAAAAATTGAGCCACGTATTCAAATCCACACCGGGAACTGGCAAATTTGCGGCCAATCGATAGATGATCAACATCCCGACTGTAAACAGAATCCGCTTTCGTATGTCAGGGGTTGCAAATGCGGTCCGAATTGCATTAAGCATAAGGTTTCTCCACTATGTTTTGTTGATTAAGCACTTTGTTACCAAAGCTTTAAATGATTCTTCTTTGGAAAAATTTAAAATTCCTTATGTAACGAAGTATTAAGTGAGAAGCAAGAAAGTTTCGATAAATAGTTAATTCTTGCCTCTCTATAACTCTATCTTAATCAGCATTCTACTTTTCGTATGGAAGAACTTCTACACTACCACCAGCTTTCTCAATTTTCTCACGTGCTGAGGCAGAAAAACGGTGTGCTTTTACTGTCAATGCCGCAGACAAATCGCCGTTGCCCAAAATTACGACGGGATCTGTTGCTTTTTTGATTAAGCCAACAGCAGCTAGCACTTCTGGTGTTACATCAACATCGACAAAGTCTATTTCCGCCAAACTACTCAGGTTAACTGGTGAGTAATAAATTTTGCGAATGTTCGTGAAACCACGCTTGTAAGGTAAACGACGAGCTAATGGTAACTGACCACCCTCGAAGTAAACACCTTTACCACCGCCGCTTCGGGCACCTTGCCCTTTGGTACCACGCCCAGCAGTTTTACCCTGCCCAGCGGAGATACCACGACCCACTCGCTTTCGCTTCTTTTTTGCACCTGGATTTGGGCGCAGATCGTGTAATTTCATTTTATTTTACCTCTTCGACACTTACCAAGTGGCTTACTTTATTAATCATCCCACGAATCACGGGGGTATCATTATGTTCAACGACTTGATTTAGCTTTCTAAAACCTAAGGCGCGAATGGTTCCTTTTTGATCTTTTTTATAACCAATTGCGCTTTTTTTATATTTAATCCGTAGCTTCGTCATTATCCACGACTCCAGAACGGGAGAACATCTTCTTCATCTTTGCCACGAGCGGCAGCAACTTGATGGACTTCCTTTAATCGACGTAGACCATTCATGGTAGCCAATAGAATATTTAGCGTGTTTGCGCTACCCAAAGATTTAGACAGAATATCTTTGTATCCAGCAGCTTCAATGACAGCACGAACGCCACCGCCAGCAATTACCCCTGTACCAGGAGCTGCTGGTTTGAGCATCACACGGGCTGAACCATGTTTACCAATAATCTCATGCGGAATAGTGTTGCCAACGATTGATACTTTTTCCAAATTTTTGCGCGCAGATTCAAGTGATTTCCGAATGGCATCAGGGACTGAACGAGCTTTACCTATGCCTACAGCCACACGTCCCCGATTATCACCTACAACGGTTGTAACGCGGAATGCAAAACGACGACCGCCCTTCACTACTTTAGCGACACGCGTAATGTCGATAATGCGTTCGTCAAATTCTTGTTCAAAATTTTGTCTTCTTTGACCCATGATCGACTCTCCTAGAACTTAAGGCCGCCTTCGCGTGCGCCTTCTGCTAATGATTTAATACGGCCATGATAGATAAAACCACCCCGATCAAAGATTACCGTTTCAACACCTACATCTTTGGCTCGTTGAGCAACTGTTTCACCAACCAACTTTGCCTGGTCAGATTTATTTTTGCCATCAAGCTGTCCGCGCAATGTTTTATCAACCGTAGAGGCTGATGCGATGGTATGGCCAGCCACATCATCAATTACCTGAGCATAAATGTGCCCTAAGCTGCGGAACACATTTAGGCGGGGTCTATCGGCCGTACCTGAAATTTTCATACGAATTCGCCGCTGACGGCGCTTCCGTGCGATTCTGGATTTTTCAGCCATCTTCTTATACCTTCCCTGCCTTACCGGCTTTGCGACGAACATATTCGCCTTGATAGCGAATGCCTTTCCCTTTGTAAGGTTCGGGTGGCCGCTGCTTACGGATGTTCGCACACAACTCACCAAGAACTTGTTTATCAATTCCGGTGACTATGATCTTCTTTCCCCGATCTTCAACTGTATAAGAGATATCGGGTGTAGGTGGTGGGAATTCAACAGGATGAGAGTAGCCGACATTTAACACAAGGTTTTTACCTTTAACCTCAGCGCGATACCCAACACCTTCAATTTCTAAGGTTTTTGAAAACCCTTCGCTTACACCAACAACCATGTTGTTTATAAGCGCACGGGTTAGGCCGTGTAAAGAACGATGTTCTTTGGAATCAGACGGCCGTTTCACATTCAGCGTGCCATCATCCATTTCTAAAATCATATCAGGATGAAAGTCCTGAGATAATTTCCCTTTTGGACCTTGGACAGAAACCGAAGCACCCTTCATATCAACTTTTACACCATTTGGAACAGTGATTGGTGCTTTACCGATACGTGACATTTTCAGCCTCCCTTACCAGATGTTACAAAGAACCTCGCCACCAACACCGGCTTTACGAGCTTCTTGATCAGTTAAGATTCCTTTGGATGTCGTTAGGATAGCAACGCCCATCCCGCTTAAGACCCAAGGAACATCTTGTTTCGTTACATAAACTCGGCGGCCGGGTTTACTGACGCGTTCAATCCCAGTAATAACTGAAAATTTGTCACGCCGTCCGCCAATATATTTCAATTTGATTTGAAGGATGCCCTGTGGTTTTTCATCCACAACTTGAAAATCTTCAATGTATCCTTCTTTTTTCATCACGTCAGCAACTGCCGTCTTCATTTTTGAAGTAGGCATCGATACAGTCGGGTGCTGACGCTGCAGAGCATTTCGTACTCGGGTTAACATATCCGCAATGGGATCACTCATTGACATAGAACACCTCTACCAACTCGACTTAACAACACCGGGGATGTTGCCCTTAAGTGCCTCCTCGCGGAAGACAATGCGCGACATCCCAAAACGGCGCATGTAGCCCCGGCTACGGCCAGTAACTAAACAGCGGTTGCGTACCCGCACCGGATTAGAATTGAGCGGAAGTTCTGACAACGAAGCCCAATCCCCGCGCCGGCGTAGTTCCTCTCGCTGCGTGCGATATTTCTCTACCATTTCCCGACGTTTTTTATCGCGGGCAATTTGACTCTTTTTAGCCATTAGATTCTCCTTCTACACTAATCCTGCCGAAACGGCATCTTAAGGATGGAAAGCAGACGACGGCCTTCTTCATCTCGCTGTGCAGTTGTTACAATTGTAATTTCCATGCCACGAACTTTATCGATTCTATCGTAGTCAATTTCAGGGAAAATCAACTGTTCGCGTAAACCGAGGGTATAGTTACCGCGACCATCAAATGAGTCTGGTGAAATCCCTTGGAAGTCACGTGTACGGGGTAATGAAAAGTGAATAAGCTTTGTAAGAAAAGCCCACATTCGTTCACCACGTAACGTAACCTTTAATCCGATAATACGACCTTCACGAAGTTTAAAATTAGCAATTGAATTTTTTGCCTTCGTGCCAATTGGTTTTTGACCAGTAATGGCGGTCAAGTCGTTTGTTGCAAATTCGACGGCTTTGGCATTGTCTAATGCTTCACCTAGCCCAATATTGACAACAACTTTTGTAATTTTGGGAACCTGCATGATGCTTTTGTATTCAAAATCTTTCATCAACGCAGGAACCGCTTCAGTTTGATATTGTTCTTTCAGCGGTGTTAACACAGTTACCTCCGGTCGAGTAGCAGATTAGCTGGTACCTACTTCCGCTATCGGTAGGCACGTGGGCTATCTGGCTCACCTGTTTTAGCAAGCAGTTTTCAATAAACAGCAGTCAGGATATGTTAATCTCTGAGCGCTAGACACTGGATACTGATTCCTATCTAGTCAATGTCTTTGCCGCTTAACTTTGAAAAGCGGACTCGACGACCATCTTCGTCTCGACGAATGCCGATACGAGTTGGTTTATCATTTTGAGGGCAAATAAGCATCACATTTGAGGCACTAATTGGGGCTTCAAATTCAATAATGCCACCTTGTGCTTGTGAGCGGCCACCCGTTGCGCGAGGGGCTTGATGCTTTTTGACCATATTTACGCCTGCCACAACAACGCGGTTTTTATCGGGAATAACGCGTTGCACGGTTCCACGAACGCCTTTGTAGTTTCCAGCAATTACTTCAACGGTATCATCAACTTTAATACGCATTGTTGTTCTCCTATAACGCTTCTGGGGCAAGGGCCATAATACGGCCGTATCCCTTTGATCGAAGCTCACGAGCTACTGGACCAAACACGCGGGTTCCAACTGGGTTTTGAGCGTTTGCATCCAAAATGACGGCTGCGTTATCATCAAACTTGATATAGCTACCATCGTCTCGCTTATACTCTTTCTTGGTGCGTACAATCACAGCTTTAACAATAGTACCTTTTTTCAAATTTGAATTAGGCATTGCTTTTTTAACTGTTGCCGTAACAACATCACCAACGCTACCATAACGGCGCACTGAACCACCCATCACTTGGATTACGAGGAGTTCGCGTGCCCCAGAGTTGTCTGCCACTTTGACGCGGCTTTCTCGCTGAATCATCGATACACCCTATCCTTATTTTGCACGGTCCAAAATTGAAACAAGCGCCCATCGCTTCGTGCGGCTGAGTGGCATTGATTCAATAATTTGTACACGGTCCCCTTCACGACAGGTGTTTTCTTCATCGTGAGCTTTGTATTTTTTCACCAAGCGCATAACCTTCCCATAAATAGGGTGGCGCTTTGTCGTGGTAACGGCAACCGTTATTGTTTTATCCATTTTGTCACTTGTTACGACACCAACTAGACGTTTTCTTTGCTCTCTCATGATTCACCTATCCTGATATCTCGTAACTTTTGACAGTCGAAGCAGCGGCCTTATGGGCGCGCCCTTTTCGGCTTTTTGGCTTTTTCCCATTCAAATTCACAACAGCACTAGCGATATCATCGCCGCTTTCGTCAACGAATTCAACAGCCCAAGCTGCATCTTCGTAAACATAGCGTGCTGTGGCATCCCAGGATTGCTGGCTTAAAAAGCTTGCTAACTCTGGGGTTTCAGAAACGGCCGTTTCGATAGCTTGACGACGGTTATTCAAAACCGTTTCTAGCTGAGCAATCTCGCGGCGCACGTGACGTAATCGAGAATAATCTTCAAGACGCGCTGACGCTTGTTGGAAGCGAAGGTTAAACAGCTCTTCACGGCCGTTTTCGAGCATCTCTTCCAATTTGTCGTTGCTCATATCGCGTAATTCAACAATATTAGCCATTAGAAACGATCCTCCCGAGAAACGACCTGTGTTTTGATGCCCAGTTTATAACCAGCCAAACGCAGACCTTCCTTCGCTTGATCACCTGGCACACCGGCAATTTCAAACAAAATGCGACCAGGCTTTACAACCGCTACCCAGTGATCAACTGAGCCCTTACCTTTACCCATGCGGGTTTCAGCAGGCTTTGCTGTGACTGGTTTGTCGGGAAAGATACGAATCCAGTATTTCCCACGACGACGATTATTACGCACAATAACACGACGGACAGTTTCAATTTGACGGCTAGTAATCCAGCCCGGCTCAAGAGCCTGCAGGCCATATTCACCATTTTGGAGCTCAGTGCCCCCTTTTGCCATTCCTCTCATACGCCCGCGGAACTGCTTGCGATATTTTACTTTTTTCGGCAATAACATAATTCAATCTCCGCTTGAATCAGTGGTTAGTGGGTGGTGGTTAGACGATAGCAAAAACTAATCACTAATCACTAATCACTAATCACTCCCTACTCGCTGTGATACACATCCAAAGCGGTATCATTCTTTTGAGGAAGAATTTCACCATTGTAGACCCACACTTTCACGCCAATGCGACCAAAAGTGGTGTGTGCTTCAGCAAACCCATAATCCATATCCGCACGAATCGTATTTCGCGGCACACGACCGTCCCATAGCTTTTCTTTACGAGCCATGTCAGACCCGCCTAAACGGCCGCTTACTTCAATGCGAATTCCTTGAGCACCTTGGCGCATCGCCTGCATAATTGCCCGCTTCATAGCACGGCTATGGGAAATGCGACGCTCTAATTGACCTGCAACATTAATTGCTACAAGCTTTGCATCGGTATCAGGAGAAGTAATCTCTTCCACCTCTAAACGGATTGATTTGCCAGTGATATCGCGTAATTTTCCACGAAGCTCCTTAACAGAAGCTCCTTTACGACCAATAACAATTCCCGGGCGAGCGGTATGAATCGTTACTTGAACTTGATTAGGGAATCGTTCAATTTCTAACTGGGAAACTCCAGCTGATGGCAACTCTTTACCAATTAGTTCACGAATTTTAATATCTTCAAGCAATTGATTTGCATATTGGGCCCCTTCAGCGTACCAACGTGCATTCCAATCGCGAATTGACTTTAATCTAAATCCTACCGGATGTACTTTACGTCCCAAAGCATACCTCCAATGTTTTACGAGTCCCCGTAATCTGACCCATCACGCTCAGCTAAATTGACCGTAATGTGCGATGTACGACGAATAATCGGCCGAAAACGACCTCTACCAGCAAAACGCCCACCATAAGGGGCTTTCCGGCGTCGGGAACCCTCATCAGCGAATATGCTACTTATATACAATTCATCAGCTTCAAGCCCATAGTTTTGTTCAGCGTTTGCAACGGCTGATTGAACCAGCTTGTACACAGGTTCAGCCGCTTTGTGAGGCATGAAGCGCAGGATGTCGAGTGCCTCTTGGGCATCCTTGCCACGAACAACATCTACCACTAAACGGACTTTTTGGGGAGAAATCTGCACATGACGCACCTTTGCTTTGACTTCAAATGTATCAGCCATGATTAACGACCTCTCTTCTCCGCTTTTGCAATATGCCCGCGGAATGTGCGCGTTGGGGCAAATTCACCAAGCTTATGGCCTACCATCGTTTCCGTAATATAAATCGGAATGTGACGGCGACCATCATAAACACCAATTGTGTGACCAACCATCTGCGGGAAGATGGTGCTAGCGCGCGACCAAGTTCGGATAACTTGCTTGCTCTTGTCACTATTCATCTTTTCAACTTTCTTTAGCAATTTAGGATCAACGTATGGTCCTTTCTTTAATGAACGAGACATGCTAATCCACCTCCTTTATTAACGACGTTTCTTAGAACGACGACGAACGATCATCTGATTTGAAGATTTATTTCGACGCGTGCGACGGCCCTGTGCAGGTTGACCCCAAGGGGTTTTTGGTGCAGCCATACCAATAGGTGAGCGACCTTCACCACCACCATGAGGGTGATCATTCGGGTTCATTGCCGAACCGCGAACGGTTGGGCGAATACCCATGTGGCGTTTACGACCAGCTTTACCGAGCTTAATATTTCCATGTTCTACATTGCCGACTTGGCCAATCGTCGCCAAGCACTCTTTGGGCACATATCGTTCTTCACCAGATGGCAAACGAAGCAAAACATGCTTCGGATGATCTTTTGATAACAGTTGTGCCGATGTTCCTGCAGAACGAACCATTTGCGCACCACGGCCAACCTGTAATTCGATATTATGAATTAAAGTACCAGTTGGCATATCACCCATTTCCATCGCGTTGCCGGGACGAATTTCTGACCGGGCACCGCTCATAACAGGATCGCCAACCTTGAGACCAATTGGTGCAATAATGTAACGTTTTTCACCATCTGCATAGTTCAATAGCGCAATACGAGCTGAACGGTTTGGATCGTACTCAATCGAGGCGACTTTCGCTGGGATTCCAAATTTATCCCGGCGCTTAAAGTCAATCTCACGAAAGCGTCTTTTATGACCACCCCCGCGATGACGAATCGTAATTTTGCCTCGGAAGTTACGACCGGCCCGTTTACGCATACCGCGTGTTAACGAAGGCTCAGGCGAAGTTCTAGTGATCTCCTCAAAGGTCTGCCCGCTCATATCGCGACGACCCGGAGATGTCGGTTTGAATACTTTTATTGGCATTGTTTCCTCCAGGGACTGTGTGGAACGGCCGTTTCTAGGAAAAGGAACAAACCCTTTTTGCCTTCCGACCTTACCCCTGCTACGAAATAAAGCTTTTGTTTTTTAAAAAATCAAGTAATTAGTAAATGTTTCCAATTACTAATTACCAATGAGTAAATTAAACACCCTCAAACAGGTCGATGCTGTCGCCAGGTTCCAATGTAACAATGGCCTTTTTCCAGCCCTGTTTACGAATTGCCATCCGACGCAAACGACGAGACCGTTTAGCAGGCATGTTCATCACACGTACTTTTTCAACACTTACATCAGGCCAAGCCAGTTCAACGGCTTGCCTAATTTGCATTTTATTTGCTCGATCATCCACAACGAAAGCATATTGATTGAGCTCATCAGCCATAAAGTTGCTTTTTTCAGTAACGACAGGCCGACGGATAATATTACGCCAATGCATTTGCATAATTACTCCTCCTCACTGACTGCGTCAGTTGCCCCGCCACTGAGGAAACTTGATACTGTTTCCAAAGCGGATAATGGCATCACAATTTTGTCATAACCTAGCAAATCACGGATGTTTAAGTAATTTGCGTGCAAGGCTTTGACATCGATCAAGTTACGAGCAGATTTTTCAACGTTTTCGTTACGCTCTGCAAGTAAAACCAAAGCACTATTTTCTACCCCGGCAACCGTATCAATTACAGAAACTATCTCTTTAGTTTTGGGTTGCTCCATCGAAATGTCATCTAGAACAACGATGTCCCCATTTTCTGCTTTAACAGATAGGGCTGAACATAGTGCCGCCCGACGCATTTTGCGAGGCATATTTTTAGTGTATTTACGTACTTGTGGCCCATGAGCAATACCACCACCAACAAAAATAGGGGCACGTTTACTACCGTGACGCGCACGACCTGTCCCTTTTTGGCGATAGATTTTTGCCGTAGAGCGATTCACTTCTGAACGCCCTTTGGCCTTGTGCGTCCCAGCCCGTGCATTTGCCATCTGTCGGACAAGGGCTTGGTGCATCAAGTCACGATTAATTTTTGCTTCAAAAACATCAGAGGGAAGTTCGACGGTGTTGACTTTCTTCCCAGCCATATTAACTACGGGAACTTTCATAACAGCCACCTCTACCCTTTCTTAACGGCCGTTTGGACAGTTACCAAACCACCTTTCGTTCCGGGAACAGACCCCTTAATAGCCAGTAAGTTCTGTTCCGTATCAACTCGAACAATCTGTAAGTTTTGCGCCGTTTTGCGGTCATTCCCCATACGTCCAGCCATTTTCTTCCCCTTGAAGACATGACCTGTACCGGAAGTGGCCCCAATCGAACCCGGTGCCCGCCAGCGATCAGATTGACCGTGTGTTTTTACACCACCGGCGAAACCCCATCGCTTCACACCACCAGCAAAACCTCGACCTTTCGATTTGCCAATGACATCAACAAAATCACCCACAGCAAACTGTTCAACGGTCACCTGTTGCCCTACCTCATACTCTGAGGAATCATCAACACGAAACTCTCGTAAAACTCGAACTGCAGGGATATTTTTATTTTCTTTACGATTCGGCCGTTTTTTACTCTTTGGCAAAAGGCCCAAATGCCCTTTTTGCCCTTTTGTCAAACGACTCTCTTTCGTCTCATTAAAACCAATTTGTACTGCATTGTAACCATCTGTCTCAACGCTTTTGACCTGAGTTACAAAACAAGGTCCAGCTTGGACAATAGTTACTGGGGTTGCAACACCTTGATCATCAAAGACCTGTGTCATCCCCAATTTTATGCCTAGTATATTTTTCACATTTGCCTCCTGGGACTGTCAACCTCTCGTATCTTGCTAAATAAAATACAGTAAGGTCATACTTAATGACCTTGCTAGGCGTCTAGTTGCATCATCCCGTCAAACTAAATACTCAATCCGAAAGTCTTCATGACTTTTCAAAAAGAATATTTAAAACTTTGATCTCAAAGTTCTAGATAGAAATTTCGATATCAACACCAGCAGGTAAGTTCAGCCGCATTAATGTATCAATCGTTTTGGTGTCTGGATTAATCACATCAATCAAACGTTTGTGCGTCCGAATTTCAAAATGCTCATGTGAATCTTTATCAATAAAAGTACTACGACGTACAGTGAAACGCTCAATACGAGTGGGTAGCGGTACTGGCCCGATAACTTGAGCGCCTGTACGTTCGGCTGTCCCTACAATCCGTTTGGCTGATTGATCGAGAACCCGATGATCATAGGCTTTTAAACGAATACGGATTTTTTGTTTTGCCATGTTCTGCCTCTGCCTTACAAACAAAGAGGCTCTAACTGAGATTAGAGCCTCTTCTAATTCACTTTTCCCTATTCAACCTTGGTGATAACACCAGCACCAACGGTGAGGCCACCTTCACGAATCGCGAAACGACCACCTTCTTCCAATGCAACGGGTGAGATCAATTCGACATGGAGATTCACATTGTCACCTGGCATTACCATCTCAACACCTTCTGGTAAGGTAATCAAGCCGGTGATGTCCATCGTGCGAATGTAGAACTGAGGACGATACCCTGGGAAGAACGCTTTATGTCGTCCACCTTCGTCTTTCTTCAAGACGTACACTTCTGACATGAACTTGGTATGTGGTGTGATGCTCTTTGGTGCTGCCAATACTTGGCCACGGCTGATCTCATCACGACCAACACCACGTAACAACAGCCCCGCATTGTCTCCCGCTTCAACCTTGTCTAAGATTTTACGGAACATTTCCATACTGGTGACGGTGATTTTGCGGATTTCATCTGTTTGACCCACCAAATCAACTTCACTCATTGGAACCAGCGTGCCGCGCTCAACACGACCGGTCACGACGGTACCGCGACCCTTGATTGAGAAGACGTCTTCTACCGGCATCAAGAACGGTTTGTCCGTTTCACGGTCTGGCTGTGGAATGAAGGTATCAACGGCATCCATCAACTCATAAATGGGTTGATATGCTTCTGCTGCTGGGTCATCTGAAGATTCTTCCAGAGCGGCCAAAGCAGACCCACGAATGATTGGGGTGTCTGCCCCTGGGAACTCATACTGTTCTAAGAGCTCTTGCAGTTCAAGCTCAACCAGCTCAAGCAGCTCTTCATCATCCATTTGGTCGATCTTATTGAGGAAGATCACCATCGCGGGCACTTCTACCTGACGAGCCAGCAACACGTGCTCACGGGTTTGTGGCATGGGGCCGTCTGGGGCGGATACTACCAAAATGGCACCGTCCATCTGAGCGGCACCGGTGATCATGTTCTTGATGTAGTCACGGTGACCTGGGCAGTCGACATGAGCGTAGTGGCGGCCTTCGGTTTCATACTCAACGTGTGAAATCGCGATGGTGATACCACGCTCTTTTTCTTCAGGTGCGTTATCGATTTCTTCAAATGCTGAAAAATCGGCCCAGCCTTTCAATGACAGAGATTTTGTAATTGCTGCTGTCAAGGAGGTTTTACCATGATCCACGTGACCAATGGTTCCGATATT
>JBCCFD010000007.1:0-45611 GCA_039029915.1 Chloroflexota bacterium | reverse complement strand
TGGGCCAATAGCTTGCCGCAATATGTCGATATCGTTTACACAGTTGGGGTTAATGAATGGCAAGGTCGAAAGAATTTGCAGTTAGTTGTTCAAGACATTAAAGGGGCGAGTTAAGGCTTAGGGGCTTAGAGCTAAAGATTAGGAAATAGAGGTTACATCTCAGCAACTTTTCTATATACACAAGTGCCACGATTGAAAGCCAGTATCCAGAATTTGGACCGGATAGCGGCGAATTGTGGCAAATTATTCAGCGTCTTGCGCGGAGCCAATGGGTAACCAGACAAAGAATGTACTCCCCGGTAGGCTGTCTCGATCTTCTCCACGGCTTTCAACCCAAATACGGCCGTTATGCGCTTCTACAATTCCACTAGCAATCGTCAAGCCTAAGCCCATTCCCCCACCTTCAAAGGCCGACTTGCTGCTTGAATGATTATCCACATTGCCTAAGGTATAAAACTGACTAAAGATTTGCTTCTGTTCATCTAGTGGAATGCCGATACCCGTGTCATGAACCGACAGCTCAACGCCAGCCCCAGACAGATACCCTTTAACCGTAATTTCCCCACCATCAGGGGTATATTTAATGGCATTTTCAACAAGATTATAGATCACCGTTTTGATATGGGCCCCATCTCCAAAAATAAGCGGCACCTCAAACTCTTCAATCAGCAAACTCAGGTTACGCAGCCGCAAAATGTCTTCAAACGCTTGATAAACTGAATCGGCAAGGTGACCAAGCTTAACGGGGCCGATAGAGAGTTCAAGCCGACCCGCCGCAATTCGAGCGACGTTCATAATTTCCTGAACCACACCCTGCATTCGCAGCACGCTTGTGCTCATCAAACCGGCAATTTCTCGGGTTTGCCCAAGCGTTATTTTTTCATCATCCTGCTTTAGATGTTCATCCATTAAATTGGAATACCCGCTAACCAGTGTCAACGGTGTATACAGCTCGTGCGAGGCCAGTACGATAAAATCGCTTTTCATCCGATCAAGACGATAGAGCAACTTATTCGCCCGTTCTAGTTCTAGCACCTTACCTTCAAGCTGTTACACCATGTTTTCAGCATGCCGTTGCAAATGGATTGACATATCCTTATCATCGAGCTGCTGCACATTGCCCTGCAAAAAAGATTCAATTTGGGTTGGAAATTGATCAACATCAACCGGCTTATTTAAAAACCCAGCACAGCCAGCGGCAAGCGCTAACTCTCGACTGCCATCGCTGACATCAGCCGTCAGGGCCACAATAGGTGTTTCTGTCAGGTGTGGCAGGCTTCGCAATCGGGTCGTTAAAGCTCTCCCATCGAGGTAGGGCAAGTTGATATCCATCAGGATCAAGTTGGGTTGGGTCTCTCGGGCAATATTGACACCCTCCAAGCCATCAGAGGCTACGTAAACGTGGTACCCTCGATTATTTAAAATCTTTGTAACCAACCGTTGGCTATGACTGTCATCTTCGATATAGAGAACTTGGATTTTTTCGTTAATTGGAACACCTCATCCAATTTAAATTTGGCGTGTTGTTTTTCACTCTATTTTTTGTAAATGGATTAATTGAACACAGGGTTGGATAGCTCACCAAAATAAGCTTTTGGCTTAAAATTAAATAATTGTACTGGGTGAGACTTAAACTTTTCATAACAATTTGGGATCAGGTTAGGACCTGGCCCCCATCTACAGTAACCGTGGTGCCGGTTACATAACCACTAGCATCTGCACATAAAAACAGGGCCGTTTGAGCAACCTCATCAGCTAAGCCAAATCGTTTGAGAGGGATAACGGCCGTTTTCTCCTGCGGTTCATTTGTCGTCATCGCTGTCTCGATTAGACCTGCCAAAATCGTATTAACTCGAATATTAAACGGGGCAAACTCTTGGGCACACGCTTTGGCAAACCCCACAATGCCAGCGCTGTTGGCGCAATATGCTGCGCGACCATCTAGGGCGATTTGATTTCCAGCCACTGAGGCAATATTAACAATAGCCCCGCCCCTACCTTGATTTTCATCGCTCATAACCCGACCACACAGCTGAGACATAAAAAAAGTGCCTTTTAAATTGACCTCAAAACAGCGATTAAAATCCCACTCATCCATTTTTAAAATCGAGGCATGGGGCATAATGCCCGCGTTGTTGACTAAAATATCAAGTTGCCCCCACTCGTCTCGGGTCGTTTCGATGAGATGCACACATTGGAACTTATTCGCCACATCTGCCGCAATTGCCACCGCTTTCCCGCCACTATCGTTGATTTCATTCGCCACGCGAGCGGCCCGATCGGGATTAATATCATTAACAGATACAAAAGCTCCGGCAGTTGCTAATGTTCGGGCAATTGCCTCACCGATGCCTTGTCCGGCACCCGTAACAATCGCCACTTTATCTTTTAAACCAAACTTCATGGTTGCCCCTTCCACAACTTACACGCTTGGCGCTCAATCATACAATATTTTTCCAACACGATTATGATGCGTATTGAAATTTAATCGTTATTTTCACAAGTTTTAGAGGAACCGTGCCTGCTGTAGGAAAATCACAAATGAATTCTGGCAGCCAAAAGATCATTTGTAATTTGCTTTTATTCCTGCTCTTTATCTAATTCTAAACGATTTTTCAAATTATCTAATCTTTGCTTGACCTTTGCTAGGATATTTGTACCAATTTTCCGAATAAAAATAAACGGCCATAAGTCCCAAAAATAACCAACAATTTGACCAAGTATAGATGCAAGCCAGCTAAAAATTAAATTTTTCAGCCAATGTCCGCCTCTCCAGGTCAAGCGAATAGGCATGGTGCACCAAAAAATCACCTTTCTCACCTGCTTGAACGCAAAGCGACGCCCCTTGCCAATGACTCGCCAACCCCAAATAATAGGTTGCCATACTTGAGCTAAAAAACGCAGTGTGGGGTCAACAAACCAACCAGCAAAGGTTGGCTTCATTAAGCGGACAGCCAACACGCCCATGAATCCTAGCATGCTTATGGCAACAAAAACAGTTAAGTAAAATGGCTTAAGTAATCGATCAGCTAACCGCATTTGAGGCGGCGCAAATTCCCAATGTTCAGCCAGCATCAACGCTGCCAATTTAACACGGCCGTTTTTATCAATCACCCCCAAATGTTTTTGAGATGCGTCTCCCCCCGCCAGTTTAGAAGCGACCGGAAAATCATAAAGCGTCCACGCCATGTATCCCGCATTATCAACCGATGCCAACGAACGGCGAATGTTTGCATAATAAACCGCCTGCTCATTCTGAGTATGCCCTCCAGGTGAGAAGGCACTGTTTAAGGTAGGCAGGCCAAACTCAGTGACGACGATCGGCTTTTCTCCAACAATATTCTGCAAATCCGTCATCTTCCCAGGAAGAGATTGGGCCTCATCATAGTAATGAAAAGAAACGAAATCTACGGTGTCCGCCAGCAGATGTGCACTTTCTGGTGAGGCCCAGCCAATCGTCACTAGATGGTTAGGATCGTGCTGTCGAACGCGATAGGTGATATGCCCCAGCCAAGTATCAACCATTTCAGGTGAGTTTCCAGCTCTGTCAAAATCAGGTTCGTTTTTAATATCCCACGCTAGGATAGTTGGATTATCTGCAAAGTGAGGAATGAGCTCAGATAGCTGCTTATCTGCATCAGGCCAAACTAAAATCTGGTAATCCGTTCGGAAGTCAAAGAGCGTGACGATGACTTTTAAGTCGTGTTTTTCGGCATGACCTAGTAAATCCTCTAAATTATCCAGCATGTATTGCTGAATTTCCTCCTCTTCAATTTCTTCAGCGGCACCGTGCCCACCGCCTACCTCATCCTGAGGAGGAGCAGGCCATTCGTTCGGAATGAAAATACGTACGCTGTTCAAACCTAGTTCTTTTATCAAAGCAAAATCAGAGTCGACTGTCTCTGAATCATAATGTGCCCAAAAAAGCTCCCAAGGTTGGTCTTGTGGATAATAGTTGATGCCACGGATGGTGAAAGGATCGCCGTTAAGGATTAAATTACGGCCGTTTCGCATCACAAAATCTGCCCCACCTTTGGGAGACTCATACGCTGAAGGGTCAATAATCTCAGCATCAGTTCGCGCCCAATGCCGTACTTTCCATATCCCATCCAGCAAAAACATCACTACGTCATAATCCGCTTTTGTCACACGAGCTGTGATCGGTGTACCATCCCCATCTCGGATAATTTCCGCCACATGGACATCATGGTCAGTAAAACTAATAATCGACCCGTCAGCCGAATAAAAGTGCAGTTCTAGATTATGATCCAAATCGGTATGGGTCATAATCCACCCTTCTTCTTGGGAAAATTCAACCGATTCAGTAATGGCATGAAAAGCAGGGCCATTGAAATAAGAGCTCAGCCCCAAAGGTTCTCCCTTTAGATATGAAATGTTCCACTGAAGCCACGCACGCATATATTGGCCTTGGATTAGCTTGCTTGTAAATGGCTCCATCTCACGGCCCGTATTGTGTTCAATATCTAACCACTCAAAATCAACGGCTAAGTCGACCGGTACATTGGGCACAATATTCAAAACGGACGCTGCATCAGCCCCTTGATTAAAGTATTGGATCAAGCCAGAAACAAAGCGAACGATGCCAAGACCAATGGCGACCGCCACAAATCCTAAAAATAACCAGATTAAAAGTTTCAGTTTGGTTTTTGACATCGAAAAACTACTCTTGCACCTGATTAAAAAATTCAGCGCTACCTCGTGCCGTGCCAACCCTGACATCAATTTGATAGTTTGTCTCTTCTAATTTAACCAGCCGCACACTCAATTCAGCGTACCCCGCTTCCGCATAGGCCACTTCTGTCCATTTATTATCGTTCTCATCTGTAAATGTGTAAAAAACATCCGTGCCGTCTGCTACAAATTGATCCAAAGGAGAGATCAATGGACCTGCTGTCACCACTAGGTCACCTGCCTCCATGTCAACCCGAACCAGCACCTCAAACTGACCAAGTGCTGGCCCCGGTGAAAATTCAATTTCGATCGGCTCTGTCTGCATACCATAAGCAAGCCCCCTGACTTCATACATGCCCGGCGTTCGCGGAGATTGAATCTCGACTTCGGCTATGCCATCAATTACTAAAGTCGGAAACTCTCGGATGGCTCCATCTGGCCCTATCAGCTGATATTCCACAATCGTGCCATCTGAAATGACATTGCCAAATCGATCTACAATCGTATCCGATCGTAAATTCACCAAATGAAACCCATCTGCCGGTAATGTAGGGGGAGTGGCCGTAATGTTAAACGGTTCTGGCCAGCCGGGAATCTCTGTCAACGTCCCTTCAGGGCCAAAGGCGTCGTCGACAACGGCCGTTATAATGGTTCGCCCAGCCGTTGTGCCACTGTACACGCGAATCCACGACAAAAGATGCTCAACATCATCTTCATACTGGCGCAAATTATCACCCGGATGCAGAGATTTATAGTCCACCATCGTGCCATTGGGCGGTGGATTGCCGTATTGATCTGTTGGGACAACGACAGCCATTGCATAATGGGCACCATCTGCAATGATTGAACGCGCACCAACAAGCGGGACAACGGGATCGACCATTTTATCAGCCTGCATGTCAATCATCGCTTCCCCATAGGCGTGACCAGAGGTAACAACAAGCGTGGCCATGCCAGCTCGAATGGTCATTTCCGGTTTTAATTCAAACCAGGCATATTGCTCTTGAAATGTCGCTCGAAGCAGATGGATGCCGTAGCTGTTGGAGTAAGTCAGCAGGATGGGGACATCATTTGGCACATCAACGGGGCCAACCAGCACTTCCACGGTCGTTCCCACAACGGCCGTTTCTGCCACCGCAATGGGCAGGTCACCATCAAGCACAAATGTTTCCTCAATCGGAGGTGGCTCACTGCTTTGGCAACCAAGTAACAATAAAACGAGGCTGGTGGTAAAAATAATGGCTTGGGATAAACGGCCGTAATTTCTCATCATCCACCCAAAATCCCTACAAAATAATGGATGTTGATGCGATAAGAATGATACCCCAATCCCTCAGGTGCTGGCATCCGGTCAATCCACTCATCTGAAATGGTAACTTCATCTTCTAAGGCATTCGCATAATCGTCACCTCGATCTAATAAGATCTCTACCTCATGCCCTGGTGTCAATACAAAATCAACAGAGACCAAACGCTGAGGCCGAACCGCATCTGCCACAAAGAAATCATCAACCCACACCACCTCGTTATTTTCATCATAGTAAGTAATAAACACGTGGGGCACAGTCGCTTCTAAAGTCCCCGAGTTATAAAGTTCTCCTGTCAGATGAAAATTGCCGTCGTCATCTTGAGTGAATTCCACGCCTTGGATACCAACATCTCTAAACAAATCATAGGTCGTGACAACCGCTTGAGCATATACTTCAAAATTATCGGCTGGTGAACCCGCCTCAAAGGGGAAGAACGCGCCAGGCTCAAATTCAATAGGCGCATTATTTTCTAAGTAAGCACCAGCCGCCCCTTCAAAATCAACTCGGAAGGGTGTCACTTCCTTTGGAAACAGTTTGTGAACCATACCCAAATGAGCATTGTACCAAGCGATCAGCTCACCTGAATCGTCAAACATATGCGCGGTAACGGTGACATCAGCCGGATCATTGTCCACATTGATCAGCTCACCCACCACACTAAAATTTCCATTTACTTCAACAAGACGAGAAGATAAAATTTGTAGTTCAGGTCGATCAATGATGTCGTTAAAGAACGTATCTTCGCCAGTGACGCGCCGCCGTCCTGCCGCGTGCCACTCTACGGATCCTTTTCTAAAGAAGGTGTCAGGCGGGATACGGACGTCAACTTCTTCTGGAACGATAAACCATTGGCCATTTCGTTTAATCAATTCATGTTGTTTTTCATTTTCAAAATAGGTCATCGATGTAATGAGAGTCGCTCTCGCATTAACAAGCATACGCTCTGGCTCTTCTTCAATAACGGTGACGTAAATACTTTCTAGCTTGCCATATGATGCAACGAGCCCGTTTGTTACAGAAAGCTCAAGTAAGTATTGGTCAAAACTAGGTCGGGTTTCAGGGTCTAGCGCCTCATATGCCTCTTCCATACGACGGAAATCCAGATCGTCATAGTAATTTTCAACCATTTTGATCGGGCTATCCGCTTCACGACTCAACAAAAGGTAAGTTGTTCCCCCAGAAATAAGCAGAATAATAATGAGCGCAAAGTTTCGAACAGTACGCGCTTTAGGGGTTGGCGGCTGGAGACGCGGCAATAGCTGAATCCAATCCACCCAAACTTGCCATCTCACAACGGGTGAATCATCCTCCTGCTCATCCATGACTGACCAGCGTATGAGGTGTCCGTCTAATCGCGCCCAAATTTTGTAAAAAATCTTTCTGGGTGTGGTTGGCAATTTAGGCGTAATAGTTTTATCAAGCCATCTGACGAACCGCACGATGCCTAGAAATGTGACAAATCGTCTGGTTGGCGGCCCCCAAAAATGGGCAGTCATGGTCAATACGCCAGCGACTAATGCTGTATAAGGGACAGTGCCCCACATGATGCGCTGAATGATGGGGGTTTCTTTACGTGGCAATATCTCGGGCAGGGGCGGGATGCCAGCTCTTTCCCACACCATGATCCCGTTCTCAAGCCGCTGTAGCCGATGCCAACCATAAAAGTAAAGTAGGGGATCATAAAATTGATCGTTGGCATAGATAAATTTAAGATTGTATTTGTCGGGCGTGGCTAAGATTTGCTGAAGTGAACCTAAACCGGGCACGCCACTAAACTTTGCGCCTTCTAAACGCTCGACCGGCGTTGAAGTTAATTCAGGCAATCGCCGCGCTGAGTGATAGTTTCCATCAATCATATTGGCCGTGGTATGCGCACTGAGCCACGCTACCTGATCGCCAAATCCAAGGGTCATGTAGCGCCACTTCCAATGGAAATCCTTGTTGATGAAGTTGATGATGGGGTCAATATCAACAGGTTCTGGCTGAAACTGGCGGAACCTTGTCAAATTGGCGACCCAAATGGAAGTGACAACATAAAGAAAAGTGAGCATGAATTGAAGCCAGCGCCAGGTTAACTTACCAAACTGTTCACGGGTGTATTGGGCTAAACGGCCGTGTCTCAAACTCTTCACAAATTCACCCAGCAAAGGCAATTGCGTCATCGTTGCCCAAAACGTAAAACGATCGAGTGTCAACACGTCAAAAGCACCCCCTAACAGCATGCGTGGATAAGGGGTTGTGCCACCAGTTCCCAAAAAGAAAAGGAGCGACCAAGACATCGCCATGGGCCACGCCTTTGTGGAATACCCTTTGTAAATAACATAGGGCAATAAAGGAATGGTTAAGCCATACGGCACCAGCCAAAACACCAGACCAGCAGCGGAATTTTCTAAAAAACTGTCTCGCGACGCATGCGGAATCGATACTTGAGTAATCGGATCAGAGGCCGACCAAAGCCAGTAGGGCAGCACGACAAAAATCAAAGCAATAATCATGCCCGGCCCGTAAATACCGGCCCTGAACGTGGCGGGTACGATGCGCCGCAATCTTCGGAAAATCAATGGTTTTAAATTCTTCTTTGTAATTTGGGCGGGTCGTGTCCACGGCTCATTGGGCATTGGCTCACGAAGTTTTTCCACAAGCGCCAGCACCATGACGGGTGCCACAAAGAAAACCGCCCCAAAAAGCGTTGTCACATGATGCCCGGCCGTAGTGGCGGCATTCATCGACACGGCCTGAATCAAAACTCGCCAATCTCCCTCTTTAAGCCACTTGTAGACAAAGGGGAGCGCATTTAGCAAAAATCCAAGTGAAAAGGTGGTTGGCAACTGACCAAAAACATGGACTGTCTCGGTAATAGCTGATGAGAAGACAAACAGCATTGAAGCATACCCAGCCGCTTCCTCACTGACCCAAATTTTGCTAAACCGATAAATACCTAAGGTACAGTTCAGCATGGCGGCGGTTTGAGCAAACACGAAGCCATTACCCAAACCCATCACCTTGGACAACAGGCCGATGGTCTGCTGAGAGCCAGGCGGATAGCTGGTTAGTGAAAACCCGGTATACCAGCGGGGATCAAACGGATCCCACCACCAGCGGGCGTAATGGTCACCAAAAAAGATGTGTACAAAGGCGTCGTAGGTGCGGGTGTAGGTGTAAAAAGAAAGGGTCATGTGGTATGCCAAGCAAATAACGAGTGCCATGAGCAGGACTGAATTTTGCCGAGCGATAAAGATTTTAGCGTCGTCGTACACAACGGCCGTTTTGACAACCCCCGTCTTCACCAATACTTTGGCTTTACCCCCTACTTTTTTGAGCGTTGTTTTTGGTTGAGAAACGGCCGTTTCCAGATCAAGCTCCGCTGGCAGCACAGACTGTGGCGGCAATATCGCTGGCGTCCGAGGGGCAACGTCTTCTGGTGCATGAACGCCAAAATAGTCAAAAGAATCGATTACGGTCGGAAAAATGGGAATGAGCTTCATCAAGCCTCGTTTTACCCACGCCTGCACAAACGTTTTCCGAGCGCGAATGATGCAAATTTTGACAGCTTCTTGCTCGCTATCGCCGTTTGACAAAGCCAGCTCTTTTGACGCAAAAATCAGCCCAGCCACAAGGCTGTCGCTACCGGTTCGGACGTTGGTAGCGTCGATGATGAGGCCTAACGGTCGTTTTTCATAGGTTAATTCGTGAATCGTATCAGTGAGCTTGAAAGAGAATCCGTTGACGCGCTGTTCTTTAATGGTTAACGGCCGTAGCTTCAGGCACAGCAAAGCATCAAGCCACTCAGCTTGCACAAAAGGCGTATTCTCGAGTTTATGGGCATCAATGCTCCCCATTCAACGGCTCCCTAAAATTTCTGCAATGGGAGCGATAAAAAAATCTCCCACCATCATACAAACTATCCTGTTCATCATAAATTGGGAACAAACTAGGTCAAACTGGTAATTTACGTTGCCTTCACCGTGTTAGATAGCGATCAGGTCCCATGATAGCTGTCGGGTATTAGCCTACATCTCCTTGCCTAGGAATGAAAACCCAGCCGGATAGTCCCATTGAGAAAACTTACGAAAAACATTAACATCACTCAAGACCTGATATTCAGGTTTTGGGTGGGAGCTGTCAAAGCACCCTTTGAGTCATAATTGAATAGAGTTATTGAGTAAGGCATTGTTTTACCTGCGTTCGTGGAAAGATGTTTTGGGCATTTATGTAAACTTCAAAAATATTGGATTTCCGCATATTTCCAGTAACTTTTTTCCGTTTACCCTGTGACAATCGCCCATCTATGCCTGCCCGGAAATTTTGTCTATCGAGACAATCATTTCTTTAGGCAAACTAGCAACCAAGGCCAGAATGGGCAGCATTGCCTTATTCGCAAATCATGTTTGCAAAAATTAGATAACGATTCTGTTTTGTAGTTCATGCTGGATGCGTTTTTAGGAACAAAGGTTTTTTATAGGAGATCAAATGGACAATTTAAGTAGACGAGATTTTGTTAAGATTTTAGGCGGGGCAGCAGTTGGCTCCCTCGCCCTTAACAAAGCAAGCATTGCCAAAGCCAGTGGGTTAGCACCACAATATTATTCTGGGCCTGACTTGACCGGTTGGGAAACGGTCATTGGTGATGGGCTATGGGTTGGACCCGGCCAAGCCCCCATCGATATCAATGATATTGACACCGTTCATATGGGGCCAAAAAGCGAAGTAAAAGCCAATGTGCAAAATCGTGGCATTATGACGCACAATATTACCTATAAACGGTTTATTGATGTTGACGCCTTTGACTTTGTTCACACATGCACGATCAAATTTAGACTGCCATACCTTCCCTCAACCGCTGGAGGGGCACTTAATGCCCAAACAGTTGAAGGGGGCTTCTTTATTTGGGACGGTGGCAACACCCGGCTTGATTATGGATTTGCCTTCCAATGGGTGCTCAATCCGTGGGTACCTAGCTTTGGAGATGTTTGGATGTGGGTGGCAGATGCCTCAAACGGCTCAGGCGGCTATTGGGCACCTTCAGGGTATTTGCAGCCTGACACAAATTGGCATGAACTCAAGCTAGTATTTGATCATCAAAACCAAGCAACCGGTATGTTTATTGACAATGTGCCTTATCTTTCAAGCTATGGCGGAACACCAAAGCCAGCAAATTGGGGAACCGAAACGGCCGCCCGCTTTCAAGCAGAGATCATCAGCATTTGGCCCGGGTTCAATAGTTGGGGACCCCAACACAAAGCAGAATTTAAAGATTGGACATGGGATTGGACTCCCTACAGTGGGGAATAATGTGATTGATGGAATGTTTTCCCAAAAAGAAATATCAAAATTTCTGTCAATAACCGAGGAGCAGATTTTCGATGAAAAAATTACAACTTGAAACAAACGACATTACATCTCGCCGTCAATTACGTATAGCTTTGAACGACCTTGTTAATTTTCCGGGCTGGAATGGCAGTAAGCTTGATGATTGGCTAGACCTCATTTCTCTAAGCGACCAGAAAGATCCAGTATTTGCGCGATTTGCGTCTTCTAAACCACAGCAGTATTCTTTGGAAGTGAACAATTCAAGAAATTTTTTGAAAAATCAACCCAACGAATTTGACTTATTGGTTACGGTCATTCAGCGAATCAATAAGCGGTATGTGGAACGAACAAACTTGCCGCTATTCACCGTTGTCTTTTTATAGACAAATATCAAACTCAAATCATAAAAAAGAACGATCTGAATTGGGTCGTTCTTTTTTTGTACCTTTTACGCTTACGTATTCCAAAGTTTCTCAATCGAGAACCATCACGGTTGAAAGCTTCGGAACCTCGGGGAAACGAAATTTATAATCGCCATTTTATTCTAAGCAGGAACTTCGTTTCACTTAACGTCCTCAGACCTACCGTTTCTAACTCACAACCAACCAAACAATCGACCAATCGGCCGTGCCAATCCAAACTCATAGAGTAAATAAAGCCAAGGGCGACGCGTCCAAATCTGAATCGATTGTCGATCAAACGGGACTGGGGGCAGCGCGGGCATCACAACATCTGAAATCGGCAATTTCTTAAATATGCGATAGGCTCGAGCCGATTGCCAAGGATGAGTGACCAAGGCCACCTTTTCCAAACCTACATTCTCACAAATCAACCAAATTTGAAGGGCCGCACCGTAAGTATCAACATGAACACCATCATCATGAGGCAGATTGATGGCCCAGCGATCAATCTCTAATGACGGATCTCTTTTTTCGAGTTGCTTTAGGGCAAGATAAGTCCCCATTTGTGTTATGGTCGGTAACTGGTGGGGGTTGTTCTCAATAACCCATTGCGCCAGTTTTAAATTACTTTTCCCAGGGGATATCTGCCCATTAGCCAGCCGATTGAGACCAAAGCCTAGCAAAACAAACCCGTCAATTTGGTCTAACGTGCCTTTTTTATACTTCAAAACACCTAATCTTTGACCCCATTTAAGCTGAGGATGATCGTTCTGGTCCACAAGATAAAATATTAAAGGGGGCAATTGATTTTCTCTATAGGAGCTTGGTTGAGCACCCCGTGGGTTATAAACAAAAAAGGGGAGCTGACCCTGGTGTCAGCTCCCCTAAAAGCTAGTTGTTTTATTTCTTAACTATTTGATAACTATTGGAAGGTAGACATATTGTAGACCACCAAGAATCGACAGCTGACCGGCACTGTTACCGATAACCACTTCCGCTTCGCTGTCATTATCTAACTCAATGATGACAGGGGTTGCCTTGACAGAACTTCCTTGATTGATGGGCCATTCATCAACGGCCGTTCCGTTCATATCCCACGCGTACAGGTAGCCATCGTCAGACCCGATAACGATTTCATCATCACCATCACCGTCCACATCACCCACCGCGGGTGATGAGAAGACCTCAGCACCGGTGTCACGTGGCCAGCCAATCACCAAAGAACCGTCATGGTTGAAAGCGTACACTTTGTGATCATCACTGCCAATAATGATTTCAAGATCACCATTGTCATCCATATCAATGATCAAGGCAGATGAACGAATTGACCAGCCTGTGGCGTATGACCAAATCTCTTCACCCGATTCATCGAGCAGATAGAGATAGGTATCCCCAGAGCCAATGACAACCTCATTGCCATCACTGCTCGTGTCGATATCAGCCACCACAGGGATTGACATAATCACATCACCCGCTTCAAATGTCCACAGCTCATTGCCGTATTTATCAAAGGCATATAGCTTATTGTCGAAGGCACCAACAAGAATTTCAGGCTCACCATCTTCATCAAGGTCAGCAATAACGGGAGAGCTGTTGATGACCTGACTGCCAAAGCTGTCTAACACATCACCAATGCTGGCTTCCCATTGAATGTTGCCATCGTGGCTAAAGACATATAAACGGCCGTTTGACCCACTCACAATGACCTCTAAGTCAGCATCATTGTCGATGTTGCCCACGGCTGGTGTCGATAAGACACGGAAGTATGGGTCGCTGCCAGCGCCACCAACCCGCACAGGCCAGTTCGCAACGGCCGTTCCGTCAGCATGGAAAGCATAGACGTGTCCATCTTCGCTCGGCACCAAAATTTCCAACCCAGCAGTTGATGTGTCAATATCACCCACGGCCACGGCCGCTTTCACACCGTCATTCACATCTTGCGTCCAAAGTAGTTGACCAAATTTGTTATAAACTTCAACCTGGTTCGCTAAAAGATTGCCCATAATGATTTCAGGTTCACCATCACCATTTATGTCAGCCACCACAGGGCTAGCAAAATATCGGGAATTATTCCCAGATTCTTCAGACATCAACACGCGTGCTGCTTGGCCCAAGATAAAGAACGGGCTGTGGCTCCAAAGATGTGTGTCCTCACGATTTTCTTCAAGGTACCAATCGGTGTTGGTTGTGCCCCCTGTTTTAATGAAGTCGACATAGTCAGGATAACCTAACCAAATCCCTGAAAACTCAAGCGGCCAATCCCACGTCACATCAAACGTTTGCACCAGTGGCAAATCTTCATTCAGCAGTGGACTATTTGGATCGTGCTGGCTATTTACCGTTTGGGTATTGTTTAAGTGACCCGGTATGACGCGGTGCACTTCTTCCCCTGTGTCAAAAACGCCAATGTATGGGTCCCAAGGGGTTTCGCCTAATTCTGTCGTTGGGTTCATGGTGGCATCATCCATCAATACGGTCAATTCGGCCGTGTATCCATCCCGATAGGTTGGTGCATAATCGAACGTATTTACGTAGCTAAGGCACGTGAAATCACCATTGCAGCCAGCTGCAGTCTCCTCAAAGATCGCTTTGGTATTGCCAAAGATTTCAAAATCAGGCGCGTCTTCGAATTTACCGCTCGCTTGGCTCACAATTGCGCCATTATGATCCCGAACGGTGAGTTCATACCGCCCTGACCCAACAACAGGCAAGTCGTGATAGAAGTTATGCGTAAAGCCAGCCCCGCGGGCAATTGAAAGATAATCAAGGTTCACAATTCCTAAATCGTTACCAGTTGTGATGCACAGTTCGGTGTCAATGCGGACGATAAGGTCATTGTAATCCCAGTCAGACCACCCGGTATTTTTCAAATCTTCGTAGGCAATATTGGTTGATTCGGTTGTACAAGAAAGTGGTCCATAAACAGTAACGTCATCTTCATCATCTAGATCAGGGTCACCTAACACCGAAGCTGAGCTATCGGCTGGAATGGGTAATCCCATAGAGTTATTTCCAGTAACTGCACCAACCCACTCATATGCTTCCCCTTGAGCGACGCTGTCTATTTGGGCGCGGAAGGTAATAACGGCCGTTTGTCCAAACCATAATAACTCGCTGCCTAAATTAAACTCATCATTCACAGGGTCAGAGAAGGATTGCCCATTAAGCGTTGCAGAACCCGGCACAAAGCTCATATTGCTGGGTAATGGGCTGCTAATCACGAAATCTTTGGCTAAACCATACCCGTGATTTTCAACCGTTAGGGTGTAAGTTAACGTATCCCCTTGACTGACGGTGAACGTATTTACATCTGCTTCAATAGATAGGGCCGGAATGAGCAACGTATGCGCCGTTGAATTTGACGTGTGGTCTGGCCCAAAATCATAATCTAATGTGGCGTCATTTAACACCAAGCTATTATTCACACCAGTTGTGTCGGTTGGCACAATCGCTTCAATAACAATCACCTCTTGGCTATTAATGCCAATTGTTGAGAAAGTGGCCGTTACGACATTTCCAGTAAAGTTACCATTAGTTACATTCACGACTTCCAAGGCGGGATCAACAACATCCGTCACAAGCACATTTTGCGTAACGCTATTTAATGGTGAAGCTGGCACCGTTAAAGAGTAAACAATGGTGTTACCAATGGTTAATTCACCATTTAACTCCGCTTCTTTGAAAATCTCGGCCACAGGGGCGTATAGAGTCACGCTGTCAGTAGGGCCCACATAGCTACGTTCATCTGCTAATGTATCTCCATTACTGTCAGATGGAACGCCTGATTGCGTGCTGTATTCAGTAATCTGAGCCACATTTTCTATTTCAAGTCCGGTTGCTAAAGCTGGGTCAACATCAACAGCATATTGAATGTTCACTACTGTGCCAACAGGAATAACATCAACCGTATAAGTCAAGTTTTGGCTGGCTGCCACATTATTATCTATCACAACTTCCCCATTATTTGGCGAAACTACAACTGATGTTGTTTGATCATACGCCAATTCTGCTGGCAGCTGATCAACAATTGTGACATCGTAGGCTGGCGCATTGCCATTATTGCGAATTTCTAAGTCGAAGAGGAGCACGCCACCCGCAAGAATGTAGGTAAAGTCGGACGATTTATCTAAGGTTAGGTTCGGTTGATAAATTCGAATATCGGCATCAGCTTCTGGACTACGACGATCAAAATTAGACGTTGAGGTGCCTGAATCATAAGCTGAACCCGTATTGTTATACCCTGAAATATCATCATACCAGCTGATATAGGCATCATTGTCGGCATTCTTGTTACAGCAGGTGTAATATGTGGTGTTGATATCGTTGCCTTTCACACCCGTTACAAGCGTGTCAAATGACAGGCTAAAGGTCTGCTCAACACCAGAGGTGTTTGTGATGGGTGAGAGGAACCAGCGTAAATCAACATTGCTATTGTCGTAGGGGGTTGAACCATGCGCTGGGTCAAAGGAAACACCAAGCACACCACCAAGCATTGATGTCGAGCCGGACACATAATCAAACCCATTTGGCAGATTATTTTCTTCGATGACGGGCCAGAAACCGGTGACGCCATTCGGGATGGTGCCTGTAATTGTCCACGACACCACATCACCAATTGTGGCATTGGCAGCGTTGGCTGATTTTTCGACGGTCAGCCCGCGAATATACACGGTTTCGTCATCCGTATTGTCATCATTTGTATCGGCACTGCCGTCTGTGGCATGACCCGCATTGTCTGGACGGCTGTTGTAACCAACGGTGGCTAAGTTCGTCATTGATTGCCCCGCGATAATCCCACTGGGAATCGTGGCTGAATATTGATAGGTTAAGGTTTGACCGGCATCAAGGCTAGAAACTTGGCTCCACACGATAACGCCACCGTCACCCGCTGATGGGTTACCAGAAACCGTACTATAGCTGCTACTGCTCGGGCTTGCGCTTCCACCGCTATTTGCAACCAGAATGTCTGCCGGCAACGTATCTGTTAACACGATATTATAGGCAGTTGCGGGACCAGTATTTTCTAAAGCGATGGTAAAGGTCACCACATCACCTGCTTCAAGACCAACATTGGGTGAAGCTGATTTCGTTAAGACTAAATTAGGCGCATCATACTCAACATTGGCCAAATCACGCAGACTGTAAGCATCGCCATAGGTGTTTTGTCCTGACAGCTTACCAAGGTTGGCAACAATCCAGCCTTCTTCTACGTCAGGTTTAGGGCCAACTAAGGCGTCAATGGTCACTTCCCAGCTTGAGCCCATATCGGTGTTGCACAAACGCCATTCAACATACTGCAAACCATTAAGGGTACCGGTCACTGGAGAGGTTGGTGCAGAAGTACAGGTCGCGCTGCTGCTGAATGTACCGCTGTTGTTATATACATCAGAGCTTGCCACGTAAGTCATCCCTCGAGGCAAGAAATCACGAACAATGATCTCTTTGGCATCAACGTTCGCGGCTGCATCATAGCTCAGTCGGAATTTAACGGTATCGCCAACGAATGCCGGAGAGCTATCGCCCCAAACCAGCGTATGCGCATGCTGCACATCTTTCGTGAAGGTTGGCATCACGGTGGTGATGGTAGCGCGAGAGGTATCAGGGGTGGTTGTGCCATAACGGCCGTTTGTCACCACATCTGTCCAATCATCATAGATCGTCACTTGATTTGTAAAGCTATCACCAGACACCACGGGTTGCCCAGTGTAGGGTGCCGCTTCATAAGTGGCATCAACAGTGGCATCAAACGTAATCGTGCCCGATTCACCCGGCTCCGTATCACTGTTTGCTAAATTCCAAGTCAAGGTTGTTTGTCCAGGTCCGGGCGTGTCTTCTTCAATGATAGACGGGGCAACAGACGCAGAGCCATCGGTGTAGGTCAAGCCGTCTGGAAGGATATCAACCATGTATGCATTTGTGACGGTGTAATACTCTGAGACATAAAAATCAAGGTTATAAGTAACCGTATTACCGATGCCCACAACAGAAGGGGATACCCCTTTGTGAACCGTTAAATACTCGGCAATCACCACAACCTCTGCATCATCATTAGGAGATGTTTCCGTACCATCTGCAACTGCACTACCAGCATAGGTGCCTGTCGCTTCATAAGGCACTTCCATAACGGCATCTTCATGAATAATGGCGCCACTCATTGGGCCAGCAAATGGCCCTGAGGCAGCGGCCGTATCTGCTGATGTGCGGAACTTGTAGGGAATGGCTGTATCAAATGTTATCTCAACAGGGTTGCTATATTCAGCAGTGGTTAATGTGCCTAAACTCCACGCAACGGTTAACGACCCATCTGATTCTAAGGTTAAGCTGGGGGTGACTGGGCTGCTGTTTGGATTGGGGCTAATTTGAGGGTTGCCCATGTAAGCCACACCCGGCGGGAGCGTAATCGTGGCTGTCACATTATCCGTGTCGCCAACATTATTATTTTCTACCGAAATAGTGTAGCTATATGGCCAATCGGCGTTGCCATCATATTCACCAGCCCCAGTCGCTTGCTCATCGGCCGTTGATTGATTGGCTGTCATTTGGATATCGATGGCCTGGGGAGAGTGAGTTATTGTTTCGGAATCTGTGATCCATTCCCCACTATTGTCTGGGGCGTCATTAAAGGTTGCTTCAACCTGATTGCTAAACTGATTGGCACTCGTTAGAGTCGGGCTCAGTTCAGCCGTTACAGAAAGAGCCAATTCTTCGTTCGCTTCAAGATCAGCAATATTTTCCCAAATGAGCAAAGTCGTCCCGTCAGTTTGATTATCAATAAAAGTAGGCGAAGGGTCTGCGCTTATCAATGAAATGCCAGCCCCTAAAGTATCTGTGATGGTCAGGTTATAGCCTCGGTCAGCCACAGGGGTGTCACCAATATTGGCAATGGTAATGTCATATTCAATTTGGCCTGCTAGCAGTGGCTCCTCCGTGACAGATTGTGATACCGAGAGAAGCGGTTCGTTTGTTTGTAGACCGGTAAAGATAATGTTATCGATGTGAACTGTTTCAAGACCTGAATTTGAGTCAAGAGAGAAGTAAAGAACGGCCGTATTATAGCCAGTTAAATCTTGGGTCAGGGTAGTCCAGCTATTTTCGATGCCCAAATTATCAACATCTTGACCGGTTGTATTGAGCAAATCAATTTCGGTGCTGCCATCTGCTAAAACCCAGATGCGAATCACATCGTCCGTTTCCCAGGAGGTGCTACCAACAAAGTAATCAATTGAAACCTCTGGAGAGGTTACGCCTGATAAGTCAACAGCATCCATAGACACAGTCAGTTGACCATCCGTATCACTCAGTTGGAATCCCTGCGTGCCATCCGAATAGCTAGACGCCAAATTGGTCACACCGACATCATCGCCGTCGGTTAAACCGGTGCTGCTTCGACTATTCACATAGGCTGAGGCAAACCCAAGTTCGCCACCTGTACTGGTGTAGTTTACAGCAGATTCACCTGTGTTATTACTCAAGGCGTGATCAACTAAGGCGCTCCCTGTATCAGTGTACTGTGTGCCTAAAGCTGGCTCTTCAAAACTACTGTAACCGAGCGTAATGGTCGTTTGAGAGGCTGAAAAAACGGGAATAACGGCCGTTATCAACGCGATCAAAATAACTGAAATACCAATAATTCGACTTCTTTTCTTTCTTTCTTGCATAATCATAAATCCTCTTTGTCTCGGTAAACGGGGCAAAATTTCAATTCATTTCAGCAGTAGCTTCCCGTTTACGAAGTGAGCAGAAAATGATCTATCTTCTCTAAACCTATTTTCTGGTCACATATGCCCTTTCAAGCCGCGCAGCAGTTCCTACACGCCTTCGGCTCGACACTCTATGAATAAGTTCTGTCAGAAATTCTGACTTAGGAGGAAATGGCTCCGATGTAATGGTGTGTAACTGACCCCTGATCAGTCATCAGCAATGGCTAATTCGTGGTTACTGGTCAATAGTTACTGGTTACTGGTTAATAGTTATTGGTTACAAAGCTCCGATTCCTAATACCAGATAACCAAATCACCCACTATTCCCCCAACAAAACATATACCCCATTCCCCAATTGGATCGGATATATTTTGGTTGCTTTGGATTTTGCTCCAGCTTCTTGCGCAAACGATACACATTGGTGTGCAATCTCTCTTCAACAGCCTTTTCTCTTGGCCAAATACGACGCAGGAGAAAATCATAGCTAACTGTTCGCTCAGCGTGATTCATCAATATGTGCAAAAGCTTCGTCTCAGTTGGCGAGAGGGAAACGGCTTTTTCATCAAGATACGCTGTTCTGTTGGGCAAATCGATCTGTAAATCAATATCGATAAAGATGATCGGATCGTTGATGTACCCAAAGTTATCAACTCGACGCAACACGCGGTTGATTCTTGAGAGCAGTTCACTGGACCGAAACGGTTTGACGATATAATCTTCAAGGCAATCGTTCAGACCTGTCGCAATGGTTGCAACCTCATCAACGGCCGTTACCATGATGGCGGGCACATCGCTAAACTGCTGCACGGTCCGAACAAACTCAAACCCGTCCATTTTAGGTAAGTTGAGATCAACAACCATCAAATGAGGCAGGCCGTGGCGTTTTACAAAACGGAGTGCTTCCTCGCCAGAAACGGCCGTTTTTACATCAAACCCCTCATCAGCAAGCAATTTTTCAATCGCTTTGAGCAGCAATGTATCGTCTTCAACAACAAAAATTTGTTTGATTTCAGGTGGTAGCTCCCGCACCATAATTTAACCCCTAAATGAAGTATCAATTTTTCAGTCTAAGGGTGTTCGCCAAATTGAAAATAGTACCCACCGGCGAAAAACGGCCGTTTTGGTACTCAGGCGAGAGTAAATAGGGCGTGAAAATGAAAGAATTTAGCGACTGGGGTTTTTATTAGCGATGAACGTGTACCCTGTGCCCCACTCAGAAATAACATAGTGAGGATTCTTTGGGGATTCTTCAATTTTTCGGCGCAAGCGATAGATATGTGTATGAAGCCGATCTTCAAATGCGTCATCATTAGGCCATACGCGGCGAAGCAAAAAATTATTCGTAACCGTTCGCCCAGCGTTCCGAATCAAAATGTAAAGTAATTTTGTTTCAGTCGGCGTTAGTTGGATTTGCTTTTGTTGCACAAACGCTTGTCGATTTGGGAAATCAATCTGAAGATTATCATCAATAAAAACAATAGGCTCCAAACGGTACGCAAAATCGCCCATGCGACGCAACACGCGCTTAATCCGTGCCACTAGCTCCGCTGCCCGAAACGGTTTAATAATGTAATCTTCTGCAAAGTTATCTAAACCATGCACCACCGTTGCTTCATCATCAATTGCCGTTAGCATAATGATAGGGAGATCGCTGTATTCATGAATGGACTCACAAAGTTGAAACCCATCAATCCCGGGCATATTCAGATCAACTAAGGCTAAATGAGGCAAGCCATTCTTTTGAATGTTCAACAGCGCTTCTTCGCTAGATAAAGCAGTGCGCACCTTAAAGCCTTCCGGCTTCAACGTATGCTCAACAGCTTGTACAATATAAGGGCTATCATCTACGATTAGAATAATTTGTTCATCATCTTCAGTCGTTTGGCGCAACATAGGCACCATACTAATACACTCAATCCTATAAATCAAGAAACCAACCGTCCTCAGCTAAAAAATTTACGGACTATTGACAGGTCGCTAGAATTAGTGTCAGAAAATTGTGTCACTTTCAGTACGTTCAACCTGATCAAGTCCCTCAAATCAGCCAAAAACTTCACATAAAATTATATTCTCTGCCCCAAAATCGATAATTTACGTTGCCTTCACGTAATTTGGTACCGAAGAAATATTTTACACCCAAGCCAGTTTCTTAATAATCAAATAACGTTATCAGAAGAACCGCTCTTATAACGAATCAAAATCGCAGATCAGCGCAAATTGCAAATAAGCCAGCTATCTATCTACTCAATTTGCCTTTAGTAGACTTCTAGGGGAGCCAACATCCCGAGAAAAAAATGGAGCTTAGATATGGCATATCCAAATTACCAAAATTGGAAAAGCACACCTAATGCTGAACAACCACATCTCTCAATCATTATTCCAACCTACAATGAGGAAGAACGAATTATTCCAACAATTGGGGCGATTGCCTCACATGTGTCAGATTTAGGATTTTCTTGGGAGCTTATTATTGCAGATGATGGCTCAAACGATTCGACGCCCCAATTGGTTGAAGAGCTCAACTTTGTTAACCTGAAATTATTAAGAGCCAAGAAAAATGGGGGAAAAGGCAGCGCAGTCCAAAGAGGAATGCTGTCGGCAGAAGGAAAGTTTGTCTTATTTGCAGATGCCGATAACTCAACACCAATTGAAGAGGTCAAAAATCTTCTCCAAAAATTGGAAACGGCCGAATATGACGTCGCCGTTGGCTCACGGGCTTTATCCGAATCTGGCGAATCAAACAAATCATTATTACGCCACGTTTTAAGTGGTGGGTTACGCTGGATTGTTAAAAACATTTTCCGCATCCCCGTTCGCGACACACAGTGTGGATTCAAAATGTACACTCAAGAAGCCGCCCAACGGCTTCATAAAACCCAAACCTTAATGGGGTTCTCTTTTGATTTAGAAATTTTATTTTTAGCCACCAAGTTTGGTTACAAAGTCATCGAAGTGCCAGTCAGCTGGATTGATGCGCCAGGGTCGAAAGTCGACACGCGCAAAGAGGTTCAGCGTTTTCTACGAGATTTAATGAAAATCAAGATCAATGATTTAAGGGGGCGTTATGCATAAAAAAATCCGCATTGCCATGGTCACTGCTCATCCGCCGAGCAAAAGCTCACTCAATGAATACGCGTATCATTTTGTACGCTTTTTACGCCAGAAGCCCGAAGTGAGCGAGCTATTTCTATTAGTTGATCATCTTCCCACAGGTGAAAATTATGATGCTGTTGAAGATGCATCTACAGAAGGTGTGCCTGTCAAAGCAATCTCCTGTTGGGAATTTAATAGTCTTCAAAATCCAACCAAGATTTTAAAACAAGTGCGCAAAATCAACCCTGATATTGTGCTGTTCAACATTCAGTTTGCTTCATTTGGGGATAAAAAGATAGCGGCTACCTTAGGCTTGCTAACACCGATGATTCTCAAAATGGCGGGATTTAAAAGCGTTGTTTTACTTCACAATATTATGGAAACGGTTGACCTTAGAAGTGCAGGTTTTAACCAAAATCCAATTGTGGAAAAGATCATTCGTCTAGCGGGCACCATCACCACGCGATTTATATTGATGGCGGATATGGTGGCGTTAACGATTCCCAAGTACGTGGAAATTTTGGAGAAGAAATATGGCACGCCCAATGTGGTGCTTGCCCCGCATGGCTCATTTGAAGATTCGGTTGAACTGCCAAGCTTTGACCTACCCGATGGCCCGATGCAAATTATGACATTTGGTAAGTTTGGTACGTACAAAAAAGTGGAACCGCTGGTAGAAGCATTTGAGATGCTCGCGGATAACGGCCGTTCACAGCTCGAACTCGTTATTGCTGGAAGCAACAGCCCAAACGCACCCCAATATTTAGAAACCGTAGAAGAAACCTATACCCACGTCCCCAATATTCGGTTTACCGGTTATGTAGCAGAGGAAGATGTGCCCAAGATTTTTAGCGAAGCGGCCGTTGTTGTCTTTCCTTATACCAGCACAACAGGGAGTTCTGGCGTTCTGCACCAAGCGGGCGATTATGGGAAACCAGCCGTCCTACCCAACATCGGTGACTTTGCCGAAGTAATCCAGGAAGAAGGCTATGACGGTGAATTCTTTGAACCCAACGATCCGCAAAGCCTAGCAAAGGCTATCGCAAACATTATTGATAATCATCAGCACCGTCAAGAGCTGGGCATGAAAAATTTTCTTGCTTCAAAAGGGTTACCCATTAGCGATGTTGTTGATTGGTATTTACTGCACATGATGACCTTGATTTAAGTACAGTTAAATAGATTTTGATGGATAAGAATTGATTTTAGCGGTACTTCAATGCAAACAAAATCAGGGCAAAAAATTTTTATCCATCTAATCTGTTTTGTTTGCACTTAAAACCAATCAAATCGGTTCTGCTGGATGCTGTCACCACATTTCGGCCCCAGCACCAGAGATGTTTCAAGGGAACACATCGACTGTTTTCAAGGCATCAAGAAAAAATTATGCTAACCACTATCTACACCACCTACAAATCACAGTTTGAAGCTATGGCTAACGCTTGGTTTGAAATTGGTGCAACCTCATTTAAGTTAACAGAATTTACCCAAACGGTTGCCGGATGGGGGGAGCATGACGTCGCTCATCCTCAAAACTTTGAAGCACCAATTAAACTTCGGGGATTAAATTTGGGCAGCCTGCATTTAACAGGTCTAAAGTCAACAGTTTATCTAGCAAGATTACAATCTGATGCAGATTTTATTTCTCAGCTGATTTTAGTTGATGGGGAAATGGAAGCTTTAACATCTGAACTGGTTGAAACCCAAGATCAACTATTAGCACTTTATGACGTTACCCGATCAGCCCGCAGTCAGGTCAAGATCCCCAATTTATTAGCATCCGTTTTGCAAGTCATCACCCAAATGATTCACATTGAAGGGGTCTTTATTCGGCTAACGCTCGGGAACAAAAAGCTTCACCTGCAAAAAAAACCAAAGAATTTTATAACAGACGATCTTGTCCACTGGGCATATGACCTCGTTATCGAAGAGGCCGACAGCTACCTTTCCAATGATAACGATCGATCGCGCCCGTTGCCGAAAGGTATTCAAAGCATTTTAGTTTGCCCTATCAAGATTGAAGGGAAAATTAGAGGGGTAGCGGGGCTTATCAATCGGATTGATCAACAATTTAAGTCACCGGACATTAAATTAATTGAAGCAGTCATTCAAAACATTGAGGTTCATATTGAGAATGCTTTACTTCAGGAACAGCGTCTTCAAAAAGCGAAGCTTCAGACCGAAATGGCTTTAGCCCGCGACGTGCAGCTCCAATTGTTACCACAAGATGCCCCAATCTCCGCGGAGTTAGACATCGCCTCTTTTGCTCTCCCTGCTCTAGAGGTCGGGGGAGATTTTTATGATTTCATCGGTGAGTCAAATGGTCCACTGGTCTTCACAGTAGGGGATGTGGCTGGTAAGGGAATGCCGTCAGCGTTACTTATGGCTATGATTCGCACCGCTATGAGAAGCTCGGTCCGCTCTTTAGAGGAACCTTGCCCCAAACTAATCCTTGATCGAACGAACGAAGATTTATATGACGACTTCACTGAGGTGGGGATGTTTGCGACAGTGTTTGTTGGGTATCATCAGCCCCACTCTAAAACTTTGATATATGCAAACGCCGGTCATTCGCCAGTTATCTATTGCCCAAAATCGGGACAACCGCGACTGCTTGAAGCTGACGGAACGGCCGTTGGCGTCCTACCCACAAATCTTGCAGAAAATCAAAAAATCTCGTTTTCGCGCGGAGACCTATTGGTTGTGGCCACAGACGGCTTTGCCGAGGCTCGCAATCCCGTCGGAGAGCTATTTGGGTACGATAAGCTGCTAGAGTCCGTTGCTGCCATACGAGAACTTGGTGCTAAAGACATTCTCGAATCCCTATATAGAACAATTTCTAATTTTGGGGCTGGCTCACTACAGGATGATGATCAAACAATCATTGTGGTAAAAGGTAAATAATAAATGAATAACAAAGAACAGACCGCCACACATCACCCGACAATGCACCCCATTCATCTAAGCGGCCCAGCCAATGGAGATTTTTTATGCATTGTTGGAGATTGTATTGAGAGCATTTTTAAGCGAACTGAAGTTTTAAAAGATTCAGAAAACCTTATTTACAATATTCAATTAGCCGTTCATGAAACGTGCACCAACATTGTTGATCACGCCTATTCAGCAAAAGATACCGGTGATATTAACCTTATCTTTTCAGTCATCCCATCTCCGCTTCAGCTGGTTGTAGATGTTGAAGATAAAGGGAATGCTTTTGACCCTACCCTAGTTGAAGAACCCAATCCTGAGCAGCTACAGGTGAGAGGATATGGGCTATATCTTATCCAAAAGCTGATGGATAAGACTGATTATTCATCGGCTGGCGGCGTCAACAAATGGCGGCTCACTAAGTTTTTGACGGTTTTATAGTGGAAAGCAAATGAATATTGTTTTGAAAAAAGCGTCGTACACGTTTTTGTACGCTTATCAGTAATTTAGGAGCGGATGTTACGCAAGATGCCACCAGTTTCCAAACCAAGCAACCTAGCGCGGTGGGGACACCAACCGGACCAAGAGCGTAACTCCCGTAAGTAAATCAAATCCACATGGGGAGATAATCATGTATTTTCAAGTTCAGGACATTGTTTCAAAAGTATCAGTCGTTAAATTAAATGAAAAAATTGATGCCGTTAGTGCACCACAAATTAAAGAGAAGTTTAATGAGATGATCAGCGACGGCGTTTATCAATTTGTTCTTGATTTAAGCCAGGTTCCTTTTATGGATAGTGCAGGTTTGGCAGCTTTGGTTTCGCTATTGAAGCAAGCTAGACAGGAAAATGGGGACGTGAAATTGGTAGCGCCTCAAAATGAGTCAGCCATGCGCATCTTAAAACTCACAAAATTTGACCGGGTATTTGATATGGCTAACACGGCCGAATCGGCTGTGGCCCTATTTTAGCCAAATAGGCAAAACGCTTGGGAGCTACTATGGACTTTATAAAATCAAAATTAACGGGATTGCTATCCGGCGGCTTGTTTGGCAGCGGCTTACTGCTTTTTATGAGTATGACGATTGTCAACGGAGGCAACTATCTGTTTAATCTCATCCTAGGCCGATGGTTAGGGCCTGCCGCTTTCTCTGACCTAAGTTTGATCGTCACAATTATGCTAATGATCACCTTCGTGACGGTCACGTTTCAACTGACTTCTGCCAAATTCTCGGCCGTGGCAACCGCTGATGAAGATACTCAATATCTTTCTAATGTGCGCCATTGGCTCAATAAAATGGGTTGGGGACTAGGGTTGCTACTGGCCTTTATTCTCGGCGCGGGCTCGCCTTTTTGGCAATCTTTTTTCAACACATCCTCCATTTGGCCTTTCATCATCTTGAGCGTGGGGTTTCCTATTTACTTTGCCCAAGGAGTAGACCGCGGCATTTTACAGGGCAACACTAAATTTGGGCCTTTAGCTGTTAGCTATCAGGCTGAAATGTGGGTGCGGTTAATCATCGCTATTCTTTTTGTATGGATTGGTTGGTCAGTTAATGGCGCTGTGGGCGGCATCACCCTTTCTTTCGTAGCGACTTGGCTAGTGGCGCGCAAGGCCAAAATAAACTTGCCTCAACCACGACCGCTGTCAAAAAAGCAAAAGAGAACGATTGCCTTATTTGCAGGCCCGGTCATCATCGCTCATCTCAGCCAAATCTTAATTAATAATAGCGATATTTTGATTGTAAAACGCTTTTTTGAAGCAGAGGAGGCTGGGCTTTATGCGGCGTTGGCATTAATCGGCCGTATCGTTTTCTTTGCGACTTGGTCGGTTGTTACAGTCCTTTTCCCAATTGTGGCCCAAAAGCACCAAAAAGGAGAGCCACACCGGCATCTATTGGCTTTGTCATTAGGCCTCGTAGCGGTCGTTTCTGGCGGAATATTAACCTTTTCCTATTTATTCCCTGATTTCATTGTCAATATCTTGTTTGGTGAAGCCTATCTTTCCATTGCCCCCCTCCTGTGGCTTTATGCCTTGGCAACATCAGTCTATGCGCTAGCCAATGTCATTATTACCTATCGGTTATCAACAGGCCAAGGCACAGGTTCCTGGTTGGCTGTATTTGGCGGATTGACACAGGTAATTGGTTTATGGTTGTTCCACGCCACGCTAAGACAAGTTGTCGTGGCTCAAATTTACATCATGACCACGATGCTTTTAATCCTCGTGATTTGGGATATTAGCCTAGCTTGGAAAGAAAAAAGAGGGACAAAACAAACTGTATCGGAATCTGTGTTAGTAACCCAATCGGGTGACTAAGTGATGAATGGAAAATAGATTTTGAGAAGATAAAGCGTAATCGTTTCCCTTCGCCAAGGAAACAGAAAGCTCTTATCTAATGAACTGCCCCACCGCAAGCGGACGGGGTAGCGAAGGCTAGGCCGAATTTTTCTCGTCACTTGTGGCGGGGCATTCAATCCCTTTAGGATAACAAACTTTTCAAACGGCTTCTTACCGTTTACTAAAATTGTATTGGAGACAAACATGAATTTTCAAATTGAAAAAAATGGTGATGTATCGGTATTAATATTATCTGGTCGTTTTGACGCCTATGCAGTGTCAGAAATTCGCGCTTGGCTATCAGAGAAAGAAGAGGAATCAAAAGTGGTTGTCCACTTAGGAAATGTAAACTTTGTTGATTCAACGGCTTTATCAACCTTAGTGCAAGGCATGAAGTGGACGCGTCAGCGTGGCGGCGATCTTCACTTGGCAAATTTACAACAGCCAGTGCACATTATTTTTGAGTTAACCCGTCTTGATAAAGCATTCAAAATATTTGCAGATGTTGATGAGGCAATTGGGGCATTTATTACCGCAGAGCCTGCTTAATAGGTCAAATTCATTTGACGAGGGAGCTTATTGTGAACGGATATAGTAAAGCAGACATCCACATTCACACAACGTTTAGTGATGGCTTAAATGAGCCAGAAGCGATTGTAAACTATGTGGTAACACAAACAGATTTAAGCGTCATTGCCATTACTGACCACAATACGATCGATGGTGCCAACGTGGCATATGACTATTGGCGGAAACATCGAGCTGAATTTAATTGCTTGGAAATCATCAAGGGGATCGAGATCAGCACAGATGTGGGTCACATTATCGGGCTTTTTCTAGAAGAAGATATTCCGGCCCGCATGAGCGCTGAAGACACAATTAAAGCAATTCATGAACAAGGTGGTTTAGCCATTGCGGCTCATCCCTTTACCCACCTTCTTCCTTTTACGGATTTTGAAGGAATCGGTTATCGCATCGGTTACCTTAATCTTGATGGCGTCGAGGAACGCAGTTCGATTCCAACGGAGCTTTATGCCAATTGGATTACGGCCGTATTTAATCAGCAGCATCAAAAAGTGGCGCGGCTAGGCAGTAGCGATGCCCATTACCTAACGATGGTAGGCAAAACATACACCTGGTTTCCTGGTAAAACCGCGCTAGATTTTCGGCGAGGCATCGAAGCGAGAACCGTACGGGCCGGTGGGCGCATCAATGGGCCAATTGCCGTTTGGGAAGTCATTCAACACCTTCTAAGAACGCGACAGCTTAAAAAGCTTTTGCCCAATGATCGCCAGCACACCCACTTAGGCGAAGGTCTCAAATTCCATATCACCGAACTTCGGTCCAAACCAATCTTACTCGTTAAATGTGTTGGTGAAATTACGAACCAGAACGCTGCAGATCTCAAAAGAATTGGGAAACAGCTCTTAAGCAAAAACATGGTGAAAGTTTGCCTTGATTTAGAGGAGGTCACTTTTGTAGACAGCACCGGCCTTGGGGCTATCCTGAGTTTACACAAGCTGTGTCAAAAACAAGGTAAACAGCTCATTTTAACTCACCTACAGCCAACTGTTGCAAAAACTATTCAGCTGGTTCGGCTTGATAGAGTTTTAACCATCACCCCTACGCTCACTCACCTCATGGGCATCGGTGCTCATTTGGGAGCAAACAATTTGAAGCCCTTGATGACAAAGGTGTCATAATGACCAACGATATTCTTAAACTCATGCTGCCTGCTCAACACAATTATCTTGAAGTTGTGGGTACGGCCGTTACAAACATGCTGTGCACCATACCGGCGCTTGAGAACGAAGCATACAATATTCAATTAGCGATTCATGAAGCGTGTGCCAACATTATTGATCACGCTTTCCCCCAGCAGAGCGGGGCAACGTTTGAGGTTGACCTTACAGTCTCATCCGAATGTGGACGATTCACCGCCTGCTTAAAGGATCACGGTCAAGCGTATGAACCTTGCTCAACATCTTCTGAGACCCAGCCAGTATGGACAGTTTGCCAAACAAAACCGAACTGTTTCAAGTTAACGGCCGTGCCGGAGCCTGGATTTGACCAAATTCGAGGCCGCGGCCTTTTTCTAATGTTCAATCTCGTCGATCAAATTACGTATCACCAAATAAACGATCGCAATGAATGGACATTAACAAAAAAATTTTAAGGAGGACCAGAGCGCAATATGGCAACAATTTTAGTCGTAGATGACTCACCCGTTATTTTACGGATGGTGGCTTTTACGTTACGCAAAACGGGTCATCAGGTGATAACGGCCGATCATGGTTTAAGTGCTTTAATGGTTCTTGAAAATAACGATGTTGATCTCATCATTTCAGACATCAACATGCCTTACAAAGATGGCATCTCTCTACTTAACGACCTTAAGGACAAACCTGAAACCGCCACTATTCCATTTATTTTTTATACCGCTAACAGAGAAATCTCAACGGCAGAGAGGCACTTAGCGTACGAAAGTGCAGACAGAGTGTTGAGCAAACCCACCAGCTCACTACAAATTACAGATTCAGTCAATGCATTGCTACTGAAATCAAAAAAGATTGCTTAAAAATGGGTTTTGTAACCAAAGCAACACCACCAATATTTCAAAAATTTGATCTTGGTCAAATCATCTATCTTTTATTGCTCATTGCTATCAACCTCATTTTGATTTTGGCACTACAGAACAACAGCAAAACCAGTTTTGAAAATGAAGAAGAGACTTTGCCCACTCTAGTCTCTGGCCAACAATTAACGCAAGAGCTAGTGTCTGCTGCCTATGGCAGCGAGCAAGTTGCAGTCGCTTCTGGCGCTTATATTCCCGAAACCGGCATGGTACTTTACACCAAATGGACAGAAGGTGGCGAGATAACAGTTCGGGTTTGGGCGGTGCGCTTGCTCTCAATTTATGCCCCTCAGTTTGAGGCTTTAGACAGCAATGCATCACTCATTTGGGTCATCGATTATGGGCATTCTCCCGTAAACCAAGAGGTTATTTCAGTCCCTTTAAATCGAATTGACGAACCATCGGCGTTTCGTTATCACTCGCTGCCGGGCATAGAGCTGGCTGACAGTGAGTTAAATTCAAGTTTCGAAACGGCCGAATCTAATAACGCCAACGTGACCAATGAATCTGTAATTGCAGAAACAGGTGACGTCGAAAATGAAGCAGAATTAGCAGGGGAAGAGCAGACTTTAGAAGAGACTAGCGATGCTTTTGAGCAAAATGACCCAAACAACAGCATTGCCGATCAGGATACGACTGAATCTAATCAAACAAATGAACCTATCGTCAACGGGAATGTTAACAGCGGCATTTCCCAAACATCAGAAAATTTCATTGACACCTTTGACAGCGACCAGGCTGAAGAGTGGCTCACTTTTAGCGGTGAATGGCGCATTGAAGATGGTGTTTATTTCCAATCACAGCTAGGCGCGTTTGATCTAGGCACGTCCTCTCCGTTTCGAGGCAACAATTACACACTCATAGCCGATATCAGATATATCGATGGCGAGATGGGAGCTGGCTACATCTTCAACATGACCCATCGGAACAAGAAAGCTGGCAGTCAAATGCTCAACTTTATTGAACAAGGTAATGCTGTTCAATGGGGCTCATTTAATGAAAGTGGAGATTTTGTCTTTGGGGGCACAGCTGACACCAAGAATGTCGCCGATGGCGAATGGCATACGCTTGAGCTGACCGTTGCAAACGGTTTGGCCGACCTATTAATTGATAGCGAAATCGTCTTTCAAGGGATTGAACTCGCTTTTGTAAGCGGCTACGCTGGCCTCTTGGTGAGCAATAGCACTGTCGAATTTGATAATGTTGCTTTCACCCAAAATGAACGCCCCACATCCGTCACCTTAGGTGAGGCTGTTCAGATTGAAACAAATTATACATTTGATGATGAAACCGTTGCCGGATGGCTCCCTGTTGCCGGAAACTGGACGTGGTCTAATGGCGAATATGAGCAGCGTCAAACCAATGAGTTCGACCGCTTTAGTAGTTTCAATATCCAAATGGTCGCCCCTTATAGCTACACCGCTGAGATGCGCTTCATCGAAGGCGAAATGGGGGCTGGTTTAATTTTCAACATGCAGGACCGCGGTTCCAAAAACCAATCACATATGGTCTCTTTCACAGCAAATGGCACTTTTTTACAATGGGGCACTTTTGACCGAGTTGGAGTATTTAATTTCCTAGGGGGTGTTCCCGTCCCTGACACGCAAGATGGAGATTGGCATCAATTGTCGGTTGCGGTTGATGAACAGACGTTTGACATCTTACTAGATGGCGACATCATCGCTATGGACATTCCATTAACCTACACTTCAGGGTTTGTCGGTTTGTTTGACGGGTTAAGCTGGGTCGCTTACGACAATGTACAGCTTTCAGGTCTAGGTCGCTCGCTCATTATTGACGATGAAGAGGCACTGGATGAGAGAGACACGCGTGAAGATAATCCCGCATCTTCCGAAACGCCAGCTGAAGAAGACAGTCTACCCTTCGCCGAAGATTCCACTGAGGAATTTGTCGATGAAACCACACAAGAGGGTCGTGATACTTCTGAAGAAAACGCTGAGGATTCGCTCGATGGCGCAAATGGTGAAGCAAGTTCTGATAAAGAAGTAGTTGATGAATCTATTCCCATCAACGAGGTGGATTTAGAAGGAGATGATTCCTAATGCAAGCTCTTGTGCCGGTCAAACAAAAAAGGGGAAATCAACGACTATCATTAGCGGTATTGCGCGCTAATGCATGGGATATCGCCGCTTATTCTCTACTTATTGTGCTTCCATTTATTGTATTTTGGGCTTTTTGGTCTCCCAATTTAGACGATCGATTAATTATGTCTGGCGACATCCTCGTTGGGGCTTACCCGACACGGGTGTATGTGCACCGTTTGCTTATGGCTGGCGAGATTCCGCTTTGGAACCCCTATCAACTGGGGGGAATGCCGCTATTGGCCGATATCCAAGTCGCCGTTTACTATCTGCCAAACCTCATGTTAAGCGGCATTTTTTGGGGGCGCGAGATTACATTTGAAGGGTTTGAAGCGCTAGTTGTTGCTCACTATGCGATAGCGTCTGTGCTGATGTATGGCTACTTGCGTAATCTAAAGCTTTCAACTGCGGCAGCTCTTGTTGGGGCAATTGCCTTCGGGTTCAACGGGTTTCTAATCGGGCACCGAGGCCATTACAGCATGTTTTCAGTGGTGGTGTGGGTGCCGGGCATCATGTGGATGTTTGACCGCGCTTGGTTCACCAAGAATCGCTGGCAAGGATTAAGTTTTACCGTTTGGGCCGGATTGCTGATTAGCCAAATGGTGATGGGGGGCCACCCCCAATTAACATTTTACTGCACCCTCTTTTTGTGCTGCTACTTTTTATTTCGCGGTTGGACACTGTGGCCGTTTAAACGGCCGTATTTCTACACCGCATCCAACAACACCTTTTGGCACCCGCTCAATCAATTTATCTTTCGATTTGGCATGGCAGGCATCATTGCATTCTCTATATCAGCGATCTCATTGCTTCCTATGTTTGAACTTCTTGGCCGCTCTCTACGGAGTGAACCAACCTACGCCTTTACGGCCCAGTTTCCATTATTGCCCCGAAACCTGATCACCCTCTTTATTCCCGAATTTTTAGCCTGGAGCGGGACAGAGTTTCGTATCTACGCGGGTGTGCTTACCCTTGTTTTAGCTTTGGTGGCAATCATCGTGCCCAAGCAGCGTAGACCCGAACAGAGTTTCTTCATTGGGGCAACCATAATTGCTTTGCTCCTCGCCATGGGTGGCTTCACCGCTTCACACTCATTCCTTTACCGTTTTGTACCTGGTTTTTCTTTGGTTCGGGCCACTGCGCGTATTTTCTTTTTCGCTAACCTCTCATTATCGGTTTTAGCGGCGATAGGGGCTCAGGTCCTTTTCAACCAGTTAGCTGGAGAAGAAAAAGAGCGCTTGCTAAAAATTGTTAAAGGAAGTCGTAACATCTTAACATTGATGGGCTTACTGCTTCTCGCTTTTTATATGCTGCTGGCCTGGAACTATCATCCCGCTGAAGATGACTTTTACTTCTACGATTCGCTCTTTGTGCCATACTTTGGCGAAGATCGCTATCTATTTCTGACGCAATTGGTTAATCAATTCATGCTATTTCTGTTCTTTCTAGGTGGCAGCGTGCTTCTCCTGTATGCCAAAGCCAATGAGTCGATAAAGCAAACCGTCCTCATTGTGAGCGTAATCGGCCTGATGATTATTGATATGTCTACATTTGCCCCCTATCACGATGCAATCCGCTCACCGGGCTTAGAAAATGTCAACCTTGATGGGTTTTTAGTGGAACAACTGGAGTGGTGGCAACTTCAAGAAAGAAATCAACATTTAGACACCTTAGCTACTTTTCCGCCCACGGTTCGTCTAGATAACAGCGAGGAAATCTTAGCGGATAACTACAGCCAGACCTGGGGCGTTTCTTTTGCCACAGGCTACAACGTACTCGATTTGCTCGAGCGTTTTGAAGTCTTTACCCAATGGCCAAATTTAGATAGCACGGTTCAATGGGATTTGATGAATGTTGGGGTTGTTTTAACTAACGCTGAAACAGAGGCACCTCCGGAAACAGGCGCAACACTTCTGGTGGACAATGGGTATGGCAAGCTATGGCAACGAGCCAACCAGCCAGAATTTGCCCACTTCAGCAGTCAGCTCCGGCCAGCAAACCATTCGTTGAGCATCAATGGTCTGCTTCTTGAAGCCAATGGCGAATTTTATACCCAACCAACATTGGCTTCTGACAGTGGCACGTTGGCTAAAACCCTCTCTCAATCTTGGCCGGAAATTGTTGATTCGTCTTTATATGCCATTGGGGAAACAGGTGTGACGAGCCCTGTGGATATTTCTATTCTATCTAGCGGCGTGGGCGGTTATAGCAGTATTATTGTGGATGGTGTCACCGTAACGCCAGAGCAGCGGGGCTTAATTGTGGCAGCAATACACCCCCAATCAGGAAGACTGCTTGAAGCCACAGCCTTCGATACTTTTATTAGTGATATGCTGAGCGATCGCTTTGCTTCATTTATAAAGGCGGTCCCGAACGGCACTATCGTGGCGGTGGCAACGTATGATGAAGGAACGGCTCATATCAATGAAAATGCACGCACGGCTTTGGCTAGCATCGGCGCGGCTGAGACGCTCATTGATAAATATGGTCATGCTTATGGTGTTATTGGCGTCAAGGGAAGCGAGGTGGGAACGGCCGTTGAAGGAATCAGCCCAGAGCCTCTTACCATCGATGTCGGCATCGGCGCGTATCAACCGGCAGAGTCAGCAAACTTTAGCTATTCTGTCGTCAATTATACGCAAGATGAAATTCGGCTATTTGTGCGCAATGACCAGATTGGTTTACTCACCGTCAGCGAGACGGTGTTCCCAGGGTGGAAGGCTTATCTCAACGGTAAAGCGCTACCTATTTTGCGCTCAAATGGTATTTTTCGCAGCGTTATAGTGCCCCCCATGCACAGCAATCAACCCAATGAACTCCTGTTTATTTTTGACTCCCCCGTCGTCCATCAGGGTCAGTTAATCACGATTATTGGTCTATCAATTTCTCTGTTTTTGCTCGTCGTTTTTTCATGGCTTAAGGTAAGGCACAGCAGACAGATTTAACATTTGGTCAAAAAACGCGTTAAATTGCTCAAAAACCTTCTATCTTACACAGGGAAAAATGAATCGCTTCGATGCTCTGCTTTTAAATTATCCACAACAAGATTTCGGTTCGCTTATCCATCAAGCAGAGCGGCGAATATTTCGTCGAAATAACTTACTCGTTGATAACCCGCAAAAATCTGGTTATTAATGTCAAAAATAGGCTGGCTGTAAATCCCTCTATCCCGGCGGTATTGATCAAGCGCCAAAACAGTTGATAACCCATCAGGACCATCAAAGCAAGCTTCAAATGTAGCTTGCTCTGCTCCTGCCTCGACAGCAAGGCTAATCAGCTCATCACGGGTGGCTCCCCACAAGTCACTCAAGTTTTCAAACAATTTTTTATGCACGTCCCAAAATAGATCGGTGGACTGTTGAGCGGCACACTCAGCGGTAAGCGTTGCAAATGTGCTTGAGTCACCGTGATTCAGTACGGGCCAAAAAACAATTTGAACCTGGCCAGTTTTAACATAATTTTCAATAATTTGAGGTTCTGTGTCCAACACGTGGGCACGGCAAGAGCTTCACAAGAAGTCGGAATAATCTATCATCCGAATAGGGGCATTAGGACTTCCGAGGTAATAAGCCCCTAAATCCGTCCGCCCTGTTTCCAAGAAATTGTTGGCTTCAACAACAGGTTCTTCGGTGGGCGCTGGTGTTGGTGTGGCGGGAAGTGGTGTTGGCTCTTCAGTTACGGTTTCTTCAACAGCTTGGGCAATCGTGGGCACGGCCGTTGGCTGCTCTGGCTCAACGGGCGGTGCAGTCGCTTCAACAGCAACTTCTTCAACAACCACATTCTCAACTGACTCTGCGGGTGGTTCAGGAACGGCCGTTTGGGCTTGGCAACTTATTAAAAATATTAAAATTAAGAATAACCACTTCGATTTCATGATTGGTATTTTATTGCAACTTGACCTATCTTCACACCCGCCGCTCATGATTTTCTTCATGTCGAGCTTATTTTGCAGCCGAAGCCTGCTTCATTTCATGAAATCGAATCAAGTACTGCATCTGACGCGTTGAAAATGGCTTGTTGTGCCCATCAACGTAGATATCTGCATCGGGGGTTAAAAAATCGCGAATGATCTCTAAATCTAAGTAATCTTCTTCACCGGGCTCTTGTTCGTAAGTGGGTGGCGGATAATAAGAGTCTGCTACAAAAACGATCCCTTCATCTTTCACTTCAACAATGATTGAATCCTGCGCGTGGATGCCACCGACATGATAAAGGGATAAGGTCACATTAGGCAGTTCAAGCTCAAACTGCTGGTCAAACACAAGGGTAGGCATTTTAATTTCAAACGTCTCCCAATCCCCCGCTGACTTGAGCATTTCCATCACCTGAGCGCGCATGCGCGGCTTTTTGACCCATCGCTCTTGCAGAAAAGATTTCCCCCACGGATAGCTTCGCTGTCGCTCTAAATACGAAACAGCCCGCTGATTAGCAATAATGGGCACGTCAAAACAGTGCGCTCCAAAGACGTGATCCCAATGATAATGCGTATAAATGATTTGACTAACGGGAGCAAACCCTTGATGGAAAACGGCCGTTTTTATCCGCTCAGCGTGGGGGGCACCATTCCCAGCATCGATCAGCACCGTATGCTCACCATCTGCAATAATGCCAATATTGGGTTGGGTAATATGCTCCCCCTTTTCAAAAGGAAATAACCAGACATGGGTGGATAGCTGTTTGAGTGGCATGTTGATCTCCATTCCCAGTCATTCAATTTGAGGTCGACAGTAATTGGTTATGGGGTGATTAGTTTGGTGATTAGTTTGGTTATTGAGTAATTCGTTATTAGTTATTGGAAACTTGGGAAGGCTATTTTTAAACGCTTCGCTTCCTTATCACTTTTTACGCCTTACCACCAACTAACCGCCATCCACAAACCACCACGCCCTAGCCCGGCTTTGTCCCAACATGAATGGCAACCGTGCCAAACATAAACATCTGGTACTTCACATTCAAATACCCGACCTCTTGCATAAGGTCAGCCAGGGTGTCGGGGTCAGTAAACTGTTGGGTACTGTCGGGCAGATAGCTGTACGCATCCGCTTCACCAGTAATGAGTCGACCCAAAGTTGGAATGACATAGTTGAGATGGATCTTAATGAAGGGACGTAACAAATTATCTTTCGGTGGGCTTGACTCTAAAACAACCACCTTGCCACCCGGTTTGACAACGCGCATCTGCTCCTTAAAAGCCCCCGGCACATCAATGACGTTGCGCATCAGAAAACCTGAAGTAACGGCATCAAAATACGCATCAGGAAATGGGAGGGCCAAGGTATCTGACCCGACCCATTGAATCGGGTCACGTTCAGGGATGCGCTTACCGGCTTGCATCATTTCAACCGTAAAATCACCCCCCACCGCTTGTAGCGAATGATCACGTTTCCACGCCTCAAGCGCAATATCCCCCGTTCCGGTCGCAATGTCGAGCAAACAGCCGTTTTTTGGCAGCTCTGCCCAATCAATAACGATGCGCCGCCATTTCAAGTCTTGACCGCCCGTCATAAGGCGGTTCATTAAATCATATCGGTCTGCCACACGCGAAAACATGTTTTGGACATACTGCGCGCGCTCTTGGCCTTGTAGATGTGCCATAATTTCAATAAAGGATAAAGGATGAAGGATGAAAGACAGCCCGTCATGCTTAGAATCCTGAGTCTCCGTTTTTTAAAAGATTAGGACTTACGCAAATAGCGGTCACTGAGCCTGTCGAAGTGACTTTCTTAACCCTTCGGCAGGCTCAGGGTGCGTTAGTCCTGAAGATAAGGGATGAGAGATTGCAGGATGAATGTTTATCGCTCTCCCAAGCACAGCGCTATTTGCGCTGAAGCTAATTATAGCAAGGTGATAGGAGAAACGGCCGTCTTTTTCTATCAAATTTTAGAAACAATCAACAGGCAACGCTCACTCACCGACTCAACTCATACACACTCGGCAAAATCTCATTACGCATTTCTACAAGTTCTGGATAATCGTAGAAAAAGAGAATTTTTTGGTCAGCAATCGAATTACCCGTTGGTTTCTGTTGGAGGATAAACGCAGTCCACGACTCAGCAATATCCTCACCGGGGTTGGTCGCCGCATAGTCTGATACAAACTGATCCTCATAGTCGAGATAAAAGTCATACAGGCCATCATAATTTTCAGGATCGATCGCTTGATTCTGATCATAAATTTCAGTCCAAAACTGTTGGAAAAAGGCGTTCATATATGAATCAGGCAGGGCGCACCCTTCCCCCGTGAAGAAAGTGGCACACGCTTCGGCAGCTTCTTCGTAAATCGACTCATCATCGCTAAAGTAAACATCTTCATCAAACGGCACCTGGCCATCATTGAGCGTCAAAATATGAGCATATTCATGGAGAAGTGTGTAGATAAAATCGCGCTGATTTTCAGTATCTAGGACATCTATCACCATGCGCCACTGAGTGGGATCTTCGGGGTCAGGCTCCACGTAGGCCATCGTTTCCCCTTCGCCATCTGTAAACACCCCATATTGGGACAGATATTCCCGGTCGTCTGTGGGAATCAGCGTTACAAATGTTTGCCACACGTCCTCGTGAAGCGCTTCATCTTCTTGGATTTCAAAATCTTGATCGGTAACGGCTTCAAAAAGCTCCGCATCTCCTAAACTATCACCATTCACATCATAAACGATTAGGGCTTCCCCTTCGCCATCAGAAAACACGATGCTGCCAATGTCTCCAAACACCTCGCCAATCAGACCAAAAAAGTCTCCTTCTTCACAGGTACCGTCATCCACACAGGCCAAATAACAAACACCGGCTTCGGCATCATAAATCTCATCATCGTAGCATTCTGCCGCTGAATCAGCGGGAAACTCAGTTTCATAGCCGCACGCTATCAAGAAAACAAGCAAGATTAAGGGGAAGTTTTTGAGAAACGGCCGTAAAGTCATTATGAGTACTCACTTTTTTAAAATTTGATTGAAAAGGCGTAGAAATAGGCGAATTTCGCAAATATCTTGTGATAAAGCAAGTTGGCATTTTGAAATTCACTTAATAAGGGTACTGAATTGAAGTCCACTGTTCGGGGTATTTTATTGATTCTCAAAATAGCGAAAATAGGAAATTAGGTGATGGTTCATACAAATTTCGCTCGGGGCACCGATACCGTACTGACCAACAATTTTTTTACTAATTGCCAAATTCTATATCAAATTCAGAATCGTTTTCTTCATCAGAGGCAGGATCAGAATCAACGGCCGTTTCCGCAACGGCCTCGGCATCTCCCCAAGGCAACACCTCACGGGCCTTGCTCGTACCCGTTGGTGGGCCAATAATCCCGGCTTCATCCATATAGTCGATTAGCCGAGCAGCGCGGGTATACCCTATGCGAAAACGACGCTGCAGCAGGGACGTCGATGCCTTCTTTAACTCCCGCACTAAAGCAATTGCTTCATCGAGCAAATCATCATCTGGCCGTTCTGGGCCGGTGTCGTTCTCTTCAGCTTCCAATGCCTCCCACAGCGGCTGTTGAGCAGGCGTCGGGCGCGTTGGGGTATCATCAGCAATCACGGCCGTTTCCTCTACAGCAGGTGGCTCAATGGGTGGATTTTGACCAGGACGCCGCGGTTTGGGGTTAGGCCGCGCCTTTGGCTTCGCCTTGACAGGTTCGATACGCACCGTTTTCGCATCGTCGAGCTTAACAGGTGCCTCCATATTAACAATCGGGGCTTCAACGGCCGTTTCTTCCCCATTTGCTGCTGGCGGATCCGGTTGGGCTGGTGGGTCTGGCTCACGCTGTTCAACCGGTTTCGTGACCGGTGGAATCGCGCTGGCCCTCGGCAGAGCCGACTCTTCCGCCGAGACGACATTGAAACGACGGGCACCCTTCCAATACGCTATCAGCTTTTTAAGCTCGGGATCAGACACCCAGCAGCCTTGCGCACGAATAGGTGCCGGCGCATCGGGTGCTTGATACAGCATATCCCCCTGGCCCAGCAGCCGCTCAGCGCCGGAGGCATCCAGAATAACGCGGCTATCCGTTCCTGAGGCCACCGCAAACGCCACGCGAGCGGGGAAGTTCGCTTTAATCAACCCCGTAACCACATCCACCGAGGGACGCTGCGTAGCAATCACCATATGCATTCCCGTGGCTCGGGCCAACTGCGCCAAACGCGTAATAGACCGCTCCGTATCTTCAGGAGAGAGCATCATCAAGTCCGCCAGCTCGTCAATAATAATGACGATATACGGCAAATTGTCGTACTTGGCGTTGCGGCGCACCTTCTTATTGAAATCGATAATGTTACGCGCCCCAACTTCGGCAAACATCTTGTAGCGACTGTCCATCTCTCGCAGCGCCCATTGCAGGGTGCCAATTACCTTATCAATCTCGACAATGACCTGCGCCGCCAGATGTGGGATACCGTTGTAACCCGTTAGCTCGACCCGTTTGGGATCGACCATCACCAGCTTGAGGGTCTCAGGCGTATTTTGCAGTAAAAGCGACGCAATGATGCCGTTAACACAAACCGACTTACCAGACCCGGTCGTCCCCGCAATTAAAAGGTGAGGCATGCTGGCTAAATCAGCCACAATCGGTTGACCGGCGACGTCTTGCCCTAGCCCAAAACCAAGGGGGGATTTAATCTTTTTAAATTCAGAGGATTCCAACACATCCCGCAGGGACACAACAGCTTTATCAGGATTGGGCACTTCGATGCCAATATACCCCTTACCCGGCACGGGGGCCTGCACGCGAATTGATTCGGCGGCCAGGGCTAACGATAGATCATCAGCCAGCCCAGCAATTTTGCTAACCTTCACTTTGGTACGCTTCCCATTGCGCATCTGAATAAAGCTGGGTTCAACGCCAAACTGAGTAATGGTGGGGCCTTGGTTGATTTCGACAATAGAGGCAGGCGCACCAAAACTTTCCAATGTGTGTTCGATGATTTCAACCTGCTCACGAATCGCTGCTCCGCTGGGATCAAGATCCATGCCCGGTTCGAGCATTTCGGTGAGGTCAGGGAGCTGCCAATTTTCTTTACGGCCGTTTCGCCCTAAATAAACAGGGGATACGATCGTTGGTTCTTGCTCAACAACAGGGGCTTCTCGCTTAGGCTGACGCCGAGACGGCCGTTTCTTTACGCGCGTTTGCGGCTTTTCTTCTGCCGCAGCTGGTTCATCTTCCGCAAACCCCTGCACGACATCCACCGGATCAGGAATCAGCGGGGGCTGATGCGGTGCACCCTCAGGCAGCGGGACCGCTTTACCGCCGCGCCGGTAGGTTGGCGCAGCACGACGACCGCGAATGGGCTGTTTTTTGCGATCTTCAACGGACTGATTCCACCAGTGAATTACCTCACCATACCAGTAAGCGAACTCTTCACGGGTTAAGCCAGACATCCAAACGACGCCTAACATCCCCACCACAAACAGCGCCAGAATGGCTCCCGAAACGCCAATAGCCTCGGTAAAAACATAGGCAAACAGACTACCAAAGTAACCGCCACCGCTCCCCGCTTCGGCCACACTCCAAACCGTTGCAAATCCGCGCCCACCCGTGACAAGCCACAGGGAGAAGCACGCTTCAACAACAATAAACGTGAGCAAAAAGCCCAATGGTCGGAAGATAGGCACACGGAGCGGTTGGTCCATACCCCAGCGGAACATACCGTACCCAATGGCTCCTGTAATAAAAGGAACGGCCAATGCTCCCCAGCCAAACAGGCGCCGAACGAGCAGGGAAAGGCTCTGGGTTAACTGTCCTTGATTGGGAGAAAGCAAGCTCAAAATGACCAAAATGGTAATAAAAATCGTGCCCGCCCCTAAAACAAGGGCGCGCTGCTGAGACTGCTGTTTAACCGTGCGGCGAGTTGTTGTTTTTCGACGGCTGCTGGTCGATTTTTTGCGTGTGCTGGTTGTTTTTTTGCGGGTGGAAGCAGGTTTGCGACTGCTGGTCGTTTTCTTACGAGATGAGGAGGTACTACGAGACTTTGTGCCGCCTCGTGTGGCGCTTCCTTTCTTCTGAACGGTCCGTTTGGTGCTTTTTTTACTCGTTTTCTTTTGGGCCATAGCTCATATGTTCCTGAAATTAGGTGAACATTATAGCATGGATGTGACCATATTTGCACCCTTTGGAAGGAAACATGGCACGCAGGTTCCACAGATTTCGCAGATTTTGATCGGTGTCAACTGTGGGATCAGTAAAATCTGCGTTTTATTCAAAGTGTCATAGAGCAAAGGGTCGTGTGCTAGTTACTATTATCTTACTAAAGCTTGCCTCAAAAATTGGGCTGGGTGAAGCGCCTGCCGTTGGGCACCAAACTTAATCTGCTGGCGACAGCTCACCCCGGCGGCCACAACGTAAGTGTCAGACGAGGTTTGCCGAACGGCCGTTAATAGCCGCCGCTCCCCCATCTTCAACGACATTTCAAAATGCTCCGTCTCATAACCAAAAGACCCCGCCATACCGCAACAGCCAGAATCCACTTCAGTCACGGCCGTATTCGGTACCAATCCCAGCGTGCCGTGCATCGCCTCGGTGCCGAACAGCGCTTTTTGATGGCAGTGCCCATGCAGCAACACCTGACGCGAACCTGCTGCAAACTGTAAATCCAGCTTGCCAGACGCATTCGCTTCAACCATAAATTGCTCAAAACTGAAGCAGTGAGACTTAATTTGGGCTAAACGGCCGTCTTGGGGCAGCAAAACAGCATAATCATCCACAATAGCGGACAGTTCACTCGGCTCAAGAAAAATGATGGGCAGGCCAGCCTCGGCAAACGGCTCAAGATCAGTCAGCACCTTGTCCGCAATCGATTGGGCTTTTTTGAGCAGCCCTTTGGACAAGGCGGGCCGCCCCGTATCGGTGACGCGAGGCAAGATCACCTCATATCCAGCCGCTTCAAGCACCTCGTTGGCCGCCATAGCCACGTCTGGATAGTTGTAGCTGTTAAAGGTATCGGCAAAAAGGACAACACGGCCGTTTCGACCATTCGACGAGCTTCGATGTGAGTTAAACCAGCTTTGGAACGATTGAGCGGCAAATTTGGGTAACGGCCGTTTACCACCAATCCCCACCGTTTTTGCCATCAGTTTTTGAACCAAGCCTAAGCTCGACCCAAAATTAAGCAGGGGTGCCAACGGCCCACTGGCCAATCGGCTCAATGGGGCAATATTGGCAAAAATTCGTGCTCTCAGCGGCGTGCCGTTTGCTTGATAATAATGATGCAGCCATTCCGCCTTAATCTTCGCCATATCCACCGACGACGGACATTCTGCCTTACACGCCTTACAGCTGATGCACAGATCCATTGCGTCGTATACATCCTTCCCGGTAAATTCCGCTTCTGGCAAACGACCCGACATGGCGGCGCGGAGCAAATTGGCGCGCCCCCGGGTGCTATCCCGTTCGTCCTGCGTCACCATAAACGGCGGACACATCGTCTTAATCGTGGTTTTGCGGCACTCACCCGCCCCGTTGCACATCTCAACGGCCGTTCCAAAGCCGCGATCCGGTTCAAAATCCAAAATTGTGTTGATCGGAATCGTCTGATAGGTTGCGCCAAAACGCAGGCTATCCGTCATCGGTGGAGCATCAACGATATTGCCAGGATTAAGAATGTTGTCCGGATCAAACGCTTGCTTGACCTGCTTATAAAGACCGTATAAGTCTTTGCCATAAAAATCTTCGTTGAGCCAGCTCCGGGCTTTACCGTCCCCGTGCTCGCTAGAGTACGCGCCACCATACTCCCGAATCAGCTCAGCAGCATAGCGCGTAATCAAGGGGAGCTTATCCACTTCGCCACCGAGTTTGGTGTTGATCAACGGCCGTATGTGCAAACAACCCGCGCTGGCGTGGGCGTAATACACAATGTCGGTGCCAAGCGCTTGGCAGTACGCTTCAATCTGCTCAATGTAGGCTGCCAAATGCTCAACGGGCACGGCCGAATCTTCAATAAATGGAATCGGCTTGTAGTCGCTGCGCACGCTCATCAGCAAACCAAGTCCCGCTTTGCGGATGGTCCACACGTACCCTTGCTGAATTTTGTCGAAGAGCGGATTAACGGCCGTTGCGCCCACCACATCATTTTTTACCCGCTGCTGAAGCTGGCTAATCTTGGCGCGCAGCTCCGCTTCAGTGTCGCCGTAAAACTCGACCGTCAGCATACAAGTTGGATTGCCTTCGAGCAGAACATCCAGCATTTTTGAAAACTCCGGCACCTCACGGCACATGGTCAGCGCCAAATGATCAACCAGTTCAATAGCGGATGGGGCTAGATCTAGCAGGGCAGGCACCGCCCGCAGCGCATCCAGCCCATCATCAAACGTCACCAGCGCCACCACCGATGCTTTAGGGAGCGGCACCAAGTTGAGCTTAAGCTCTTTGAACACCGCCAGCGTTCCCTCGCTACCGGCCATCATCTTGGCCAAATTAAAACGTCGATCAGCCGGCCATTTAGGATGATAGCTCACGGGATGCGCCTCACTGTGCATTAAACGGTCTAGGTTGTACCCACCACACCGCCGCCAGTGGCGGGGCGTTCCCTGCTGGATGATGGCTTGGTTGGTTTCGTTTTCCACAATTTGGCACAGGGCACGATAAATGTCACCTTCAAAGCCTGCTTTTTGACCCTGTTGCGCCAGCTGCTCAGCAGATAGCGGGGCAAGATGAGCTATACGGCCGTTGCTCAAAAACACCTCCGCTTCCAACAGATGATCGGCAGTCATGCCGTAAATCACGGAATGACTGCCCGTGGAGTTGTTGCCTACAATCCCCCCCAGCGCGGCCCGACTGGCACTGGCCGGATCAGGCCCAAATTTCAATCCCACAGCCTGCAGCTGCCGATTGAGCACATCTAGCACTAGCCCCGGCTGAACCCGCACCCACTGCTCTGCCGCATTGATTTCCACCACCCGATTGAGGTGCTTTGTAAAATCGATTATCAGCGCTTCATTGGTTGCCTGCCCCGCCAAACTGCTTCCCCCTGCCCGAGGCAATATCGGCACCTTGTATTTGGCCGCCAGTTCCACCGCCGCCTGCACGTCTTCCATCGTCCGCGGCAGCAAAACGCCATACGGCATCACTTGATACAGGCTGGCATCGGTGCTGTACAAAATGCGATTGAC
>JBCCFD010000006.1:0-51158 GCA_039029915.1 Chloroflexota bacterium | reverse complement strand
CCAGCAGTGACATTCGCGCCTGGGCAGAAGCTGGGCGTTCGCTTCATTATTTAATGAATACGGCCGTTATTGCATACATTGAACGGCAAGGACTGTATCAAACCAATAACCAATAACCAGTAACCAATAACTGGTAACCAAACATCAGTAACCCCAAACCATCGATTAACTCACACTAACCAATATTTTCCCCCTCGCTAAATCAATCCAATCTCCCGGCCACCGGCAATAATGGTGTCAACGCAAAATTGAATGTCCGTTGGTATGTGTACGGCCGAAATACAGCAGCGCAATCTAGCTAATCCTTCAGGCACAACGGGCGAGATGACTGCCTGCACATAGATGCCCCGATCTTGACAGTATCGGGCTAATTTACCCGCTTTTTCTGTTGCTCCACAGATGATAGGAATAACGGCCGTTTCTGACGCCAAAAGATTAAAGCCTGCCGCCCGAAGTTGGGATGCAAAGAGGGTGATGTTTTGCTGCAGTTGAGCGATGCGCCACGGTTCTGATTCAATCGTTTGCAGCGCGGCCAGCGCCGCTGCCGCTGAGGCAGGGGGTAACGCTGCCGAGAAGATAAACGCTCGCCCTTCATGCTTAAGATATTGAACCAGTTCTGAAGAGCCAGCAACATAACCACCCGCACTGGGAATCGCTTTGCTTAGCGTGCCCATCTTGATATCAACCGCATCGGCCGGTAATCCAAAATGTTCCTCAATTCCGTGCCCAGTTGCCCCCAATACGCCAATCGAATGCGCTTCATCAATCATCAAGTACGCCCCATATTGGCGACAGAGTCGACTCATCTCGGGCAAATTGACAATATCCCCATCCATGCTAAATACGGCATCGGCCACGACTAAAACACGGCCGTTTCCCCTCGCATCCTGCAAACGTCTTTCTAAATGAACCATATCATTATGCTTGAAGCGCACAAATTTAGCCTGTGATAGCAAACAGCCATCGACAATACTGGCGTGATTGAGCTTATCGCACAGCACAACATCCCCCCGCCTCAGCAGACTAGACAGAACCGCCACATTAGTGGCATACCCGCTGGAAAACGTTACGGCCGCTTCCGTCTGCTTAAACTGGGCCAATTTTGCCTCAAGCTCGTCGTGAATGGTTAACGAGCCGGCCAATAGCCGAACACCGTGCGTCCCTGTGCCAAACTTAGAAACGGCCGTTTGGGCCGCTGCATTAATGTCAGGATGTCCAATTAAGCCCAGGTACGAATAGCTCCCCAGCATAATCATTTCACCATGATTTTGAGTTTTCACTCGACCGTTTGGCAAAATCTCTTCGGTTGGTTCTAAGTAGAAATAAAGACCTGCCTCTTTGTAAAACGGTACATCCCAGAGCGTTGGTGGTACAAGCCCCGCCTTCTCTGTTAACTCATTCCCTAACATAATCCCTCATTTGTTGAATAATTTTCTTTCCACTCCACTCAAAAATAGCGCCAAAACGCAATTTATAATTTCACTCTAAAATAAAATAATTTGCAACCCAAAATTGGGCATCCATATTTTTCAGTTTACCAATCAGTGGGAAGTCGTAAAGTGCCGAACTTATATTTTAGAGGATGAATTTTTAGCCAAAATTGATATTGATGCCTATTCTGACGAAAGTTTATCAACAATTGCCTGTAATTCTGTGGGGAGTTCAGCCTCAAATTGGATCGGTTTGTCGTCAGACGGCCGTTTAAAGATCAGCCGGTACGCGTGGAGGAATTGGCGTTTTAAAGGTAGCGTGGGTTTGCGACGGCCGTAAACAGTATCGGCCACAATAGGGTGCCCTAAATACGCTAAATGAACGCGAATTTGATGGGTTCGCCCTGTATGCAAAATACAGCTCAATAATGTGAAATCATCAAACGTGGTGTGGGTTTCATACTCCGTTTGGGCAGGACGTGATTTTGAAGAACGATTGCGAATCACGGCCATCTTTTTGCGCTGGCGTAGGTCTCGCCCAATGGGAGCATCGATAAGGGCACTCGGCGGCTGCACCTGCCCTTCAACTAGAGCGAGGTACTCTTTATGAATCGTTCTTGATTTAAATTGGTCCTGCAAATGCTGGAGTGACCGATCGTTTTTAGCGACCAAAATTAAGCCGGATGTATCCATATCCAAGCGGTGGACAATGCCCGGGCGTTTTTCGCCACCCACCCCAGCTAAATCTTGGCAATATCCCAGCACGGCATTCACCAAGGTGCCAGAAGGATGCCCCACGGCAGGATGGACAACCATACCGGCTGGCTTGTTGATCAAAAGCAGATCGGTATCTTCGTAACGAATGTCAAGCGGGATATCTTCGGGAATGAGCTCTGTTTCTTGAACGGGTGGCAAGGAGATTTGAACCTGTTCGCCCCCTTCAAGCCGTAGGTTTGCCTTCTCAGAACGGCCGTTAACAAGCACCCGCCCCTCTTTAATAAACCGCTGAATCTGCGTCCGAGACAGGTCGTCAACCGACTGAACCAGCGCTCGATCTAACCGCTCTCCCGGCATCTCAAGCACCAGTTCTAAAACATCATCTTCCATAATAATTTTTACTGGGTAGGTTGTTGCTGTTGGCTTTGAGAAGTGGCCTTCTCAGCCAGCTGCGCTTGGGCACGCTCTTCGCGCATCTCTTGAAACACAATAAATCCTAAAACTATGGCCCCACCCACAATCGACATATCAGCGACATTAAAGATATACCAAGGGCCAATATCAATAAAATCCGTGACGTGCCCAATGCGAACCCGATCGATGAAGTTGCCTAAAGCACCACCAAGCTGAAGCCCTAACGCAACCCGCATTAAGCGCTGATTCCCTTCTAAACCAAAAAAGTTGTAGTAAAGGATGCCTATCGACACAATGACGGCAAAAATCATAAAAACGGTGCCACCATTCTGAAACATACCAAACGCCGCCCCCGTATTGGCCACGTGTGTAAACCTGAAAATTTCTTCGATAGCGGGAAACGGCACCGAAATTGAATTGAGCGGCATATTGGCTTCAACAATATTTTTGGTCCACTGATCAAGCACCAAAGCCAAACCAGCCACTGAAACCAAAATTGTCATTTCTCGGAAGGTCGCTTTTGGCAAAGGGGTCTGTTCTGGTAGTTTATCGGGGTTGCTTTGTTTTAATTCTTCCATAGATGGGCATTGTACCAATTGGCAGGCAGAAAATCGAGAGTTCTTAGGATAGTTTTAGGGTTGTCATGAAGCACTAGGGCACTCATGAGGTGCTCTTTGGGTTTTTTAAAGCCCCAAAGGGACGCATTTACTCTTTGCAGGGTGATTTATCACTGCACAAAGGGTAGATAACTTTTTGCTTATGACTTAGTAGCGACAATCACTGTTGCCGCGCTCCGTTTAAAACTGACTTGTTCAATTCGAACCTGAAAACCAGCCGTTTCAAGCCGCTCCCTCAGCGGCTGCCAGATCGTCTGGCTGGGCCAGAAGCCTTCTTCATTGACCTCAAAGGCTTCTGAACGTTGCCCCGTAATGCGAAATAGCCAATCGATGACGGTTTGCAGCAGTCCCCCCGTTGTTAAATGACCTTCAGGAACGATTACAAAACGGCCGTTTTCCACCAACACGCGATGCACCTCTGCTAATGTGTCTGGATCAACCACGTAATCTGTTGGGAATGTTGATAAAACAGACTCAAAACTTTGAGAAACAAACGGCAGGCCTTGTACCATCGCCTGCGTCAAATCGGCAGTTTGACCATTTTTACGCAAGCGCCGCCTTGCCTGCCGCCCCATGTATGGCGACAAATCAAGACCCACCACCAGCTTGCCATCTTGTGCCATCTGCAAAAGCAGGTGACCTGGCCCGTGACCAATCTCGAGGAGTTTACGGCCGTTTAAAAACTGTAAGCCAGCTCGCTGCCACCGACGCCACTCACCAAGCGAAAACACCCAACTCACCAGATCATACGTCCACGCTAGCTCATTATATAAAAGCCGAAATCCAAACCGAATCAATCGAACCCAAAGCGATTTTAAACTCTGCATACGCTGATTTTATACGATTGCCCCACGTCCCCCAATTTCCCTCATCTCCCCCATTTGATTGAGATATAGTTATAATCATAGTTGTATTCTTATCGCGATCTTAACCCGTGATCGCAATCGACAGTCAGAATACAGCTCAGTAAATAAGAATTTCCAACCGGAGGAAGAGTTCATGACATCAATCAAGCGAATTGGCATCAGTACAGGGGGCGGTGATGCCCCCGGACTCAACGCAGTTATTCGCGCCATCGTCTTAGCCGCCAATAACCGGGGATGGGACAGTTTTGGCATTCGGGATGGGTATGATGGACTGATGCATCCTGAAGATTATCCCGACGGGGGCCTCATGCCGCTCGATCGGGATTCCGTGCGGGGCATAACCCATCGCGGGGGAACCATCATCGGCACAACCAACAAGGGACACCCCTTTGCCTACCCTGAAGAAGACGAGCGTGGAAATATTCGGGAGGTCGACCTCTCAGATCGCATCATTGAAGGCTGTAAAAAGAATCAGCTCGATGCTATCGTGGCGATTGGGGGTGATGGCTCGCTGGATATTGCGAATCGGTTGGAGAAAAAAGGGTTACGAATTGTGGGGGTTCCTAAGACGATTGACAATGATTTAGACAAAACGGTTGTTACGTTTGGTTTTAACACGGCCGTTTACGTGGCCACAGAAGCAATCGACCGCCTCCACTCCACTGCTGAATCGCACCGCCGCATCATGGTGGTAGAGGTGATGGGCCGGTACGCCGGCTGGATTGGCCTAGAGTCCGGTGTGGCTGGGTCAGCCGATGCCATTCTTATCCCAGAGATTCCTTATGACATCACCAAGGTTGCCCAGAAGATTTTGGAGCGGGAGAAAAACGGCCGTCGATTCTCAATCGTGGTTGTTGCTGAAGGGGCCAAACCAATCGATGGTGAGCACTCCATAATTGGCAAAGCGATTGGCCAAGCAGAACGCTTAGGTGGTGTGGGCCATAAAATTGGGGCCCAGCTCGAAGCATTAACCGGCAAAGACACCCGCGTTGTCGTTTTAGGCCACCTTCTCCGAGGGGGTAAGCCAACCGCTTACGATCGACTCATTTCGCTTCGCTTTGGTGCTGCTGCTGTGCGCGCCTTAGACGAGGGGCATTCTGGCGTGATGGTGGCTCTAGATCCACCAAAAGTAAACTATGTCCCGCTTGACCTAGCCTGTCAGCGAATGAAATCCGTTCCGCTTGATTGTGATACCCTCCTGACGGCCAGAGATTTAGGCACCTGCATGGGAGATTAGCTTGTGAAGCTGGCTGTCATTTCAGACATCCACGGTAATTTACCAGCCCTACAGGCGGTGATGGAAGATATTGCGCAATGGCGACCAGAGCAGGTCGTCGTTAACGGGGATGTTGTCAATCGAGGCCCACTTTCGCTAGCCTGTTGGAAGCTAATCTGCGGGCAACAAGAGTGGGTGACGCTTATAGGGAATCACGAGCAGTATGTTCTCCGACATAGAAGGCACGCCAATAAGCTTGATGCCATTCAAAAGAAATTCCGCCTGCTCTCGGCGTGGACTGCCAAACAGATGGGAAACACGGTATTGGAATTTGAAGAAGCATTGCCATCTTATCAGATTGAAGGATGTACGATTACTCATGCTTCACTGCACGGCACGCGAGATGGTATTTATGAGCAGCTGTCGGATGATGAGATGTTAGGGAAGATAGGAGGTGCAGAAACGGCCGTTTTTTGTACCGCTCACACTCACCTCCCCTTTATCAAACAGGTAAGAAATACGCTTGTGGTAAATTGTGGCTCAGTCGGACAGATCGTTGACAGCAACCCCCAGGCTAGCTATGCACAGCTCACCTATCAAAATAAGCAGTGGCAAGCGAAAATTCAGCGCGTTGCCTACGATAGGCAACAAACCAATCAAGATTACATCAATTCAGGCATTCTGGAAGAAGCCGGCTCGCTCCTGTGGCTCATCTATCTTGAATGGGCCTTCGCCAAATCACTAGTCATTCCATGGCGCATAAAATATCAAGCGGATGTTTTTGCTGGCAAGATTGATTTAGACGAAAGCGTCGCCCGCCATGTTGAAGCCCATAATCTACCAACCCAACCTATAAAAATATGAAAAAACAGTTCATCACTATTGCCGGTAATATCGGTATTGGAAAATCCACTCTAGTGACACTGCTCGCAAAACGAACAGCTTGGGAACCTGTCTTTGAAGCGTTTGATGAGAACCCCTATCTAGCTGACTTTTATGGAGATATGAAGCGGTGGAGCTTTAATTCGCAAATCTTCTTTCTTTCACGGCGCATCAAACAACATTTTGAACTGCTACAGCATCAAAATTCCATCATTCAGGATCGCAGTGTCTATGAAGATGCAGAAATTTTTGCCCAAAATCTTTACCAACAGGGATTGATGAGTGAGCGTGATTGGGATTGTTATTTTGACCTTTACAAAACAACAACCTCCATCCTCACCCCGCCTGATCTAGTCATTTACCTCAAGGGGTCAGTCCGAACCTTAACCCATCGTATTCAGCAACGTGGACGAGACTATGAGTTAGACATTGAACAAAGCTATCTCAATCAGCTTAACACGCTCTATGATCAATGGGCCGAAAACTTTTCGCTTAGTCCGGTTTTAACAGTCGAGACAGACAACCTCGATTATGTGCTTCATGAATCACACCTCGACCAAATTTGGGACAAAATCCAGCTGCGGCTTTCTGGCCGTGACTATTTAAAGTTGACATAAATAGCAAGAGCTAGAATTTACCGGTGTTCGCCCACTCTTCTTTAGGGGGTACTGGCTCTGAATTATCCCAATGCTCCACAATCATGCCGTCTTCAATTCGGAAAATATCCACTTGGGCCACTTCTTGTCCATCCCATGTGGCTCTGCTCAACGTTGCTACAAAATTACCCTGGCCTACTAACAATACGGTTTCTTTGTACATCAACGCTCGGTCTTCCGATAATGCTAGCGCTTTAAAAGGAGCGAGACCATCAGGCACCTCCGCATTGTGCTGGATATACGTTTCGCTCGAGATATATTTGTCGATATTGGCGGGGTTAACACCCTCCAAAACATCCCGAACAAAATCTCTCACTAGCTGCTTGTTTGCCTCGGTCTTATCCAAATCGGTAATTTCTGTTGGCCCATCAATTGATGTGTGTCCCGAAGGGGTTGAATCAGCATAAGCAGAAATCACGTCCCAATGCTCGATAATTTTGTCATTTTCATCTGTGTCAAAGAAATCGGTTGTGACCCATTGGGCCTCACCATCGTTGAGTGATTGATACACGTGCAAAAACACATATTGGCCATCCTCTAGGCCCCTGATGATTTGAATATCACGCTTAGGGTTTCGGGCGATAAACGGCTCAAAAAACTCAACAAATCCTTCAATACCATCTTTAACACCTGTGCTGTGCTGTGTGTACCGTACACCGGTATATTTTGTTATGGCTTCTCGTGCCTTACCATCACGAATACCTTCTAAATATAAACTTTTCGCATTTTCCAGCTTTTGGCTCATCATTTCCTCGTCTTTTATCGTCTATGTGCACCGTATTGCACATTGAACTCTTCATCAAGTTGAGACCTCAACTCTCAATATTTTGTTAGTTTAGACAAAATGGGACTAGAAAATAAGGGATTGTTTGGGGTTATTCTGGTACTTTTTAGGGAAATTTATGGAGTGACGTGCTTGATTTTCTGTCCAGCAGACTCAAACTAATCTGCTCCCTGCGGTTGGACAACGGCCGTTTCTTTAAGCTTCGTTTCACGAAACAAAATATAAAGCCCACTGGCCAGCGTCAACCCAGCCCCTAGCCATGTGCCTGTAGTTGGCACCTCTTGCCAGATCACATATCCCCACATCACATTAATCGGCAGGGTCACATACTCAAACGGGGCTGCCACAGACGCCAGCGCTAGGCTATACGCTTTGGCAATCAAAAACATACCGCTTGCCCAAATAAAGCCTAAACCAAGCATGATGGCTAAATCTAATGGCGTAGGTATCGACCAAGCCCGAAACAAGAACGCCACGCTGGGGTGCGCATTAGGCATTTCGCCGATTAGTACGGCCGTTGGGGCTAACACAAACGCCGACGCTAAATAAACCACCGTGCTGAAATACGCCATCGTGGCTGAACTATCATCGCCGCGTAAACGACGAGTCAACATCAACGAGAGCGCGTAAAAAATAGTAGCCAGAAAGACAAAGACACTCCCCCAGTTAAAGGAAGTTGTCCCAGGTCGGACGATAAAAAGTACGCCTGTGAACCCAATAACAAGCGCCATCCAGCGACGAGGCCCTACTTTTTCGCCCAGCATAAGGACTGAAAGCGCCGTAATGGTTAAGGGGGCAGAAAATCGAATGGAAGCCGCCTCAGCCAAAGGAAGCGCAGATAGACCCATAAAATAAGTGGTGTACGACAAAAAAAGGAAAAATCCTCGAATCAATTCCAACCGTAAGTTTTTCGATTTCGGAAGACCCCGATTACCCTCCATCCGAAAAAACAGCCACGTTAAAGGCAAAGCCACTAAGCTGCGGAAGATCACAATTTCCAAAACGGGATAACCACCGCTAATCCATTTAATGGCAATGTTTTGGAAAGAAAAGATAAACATACCGAGCACAATCCAAATAATGCCTTGAAGGTTTGGGCTTAATTTCTGCATTGGACGTCCCTTTTTAGGTGACCTGTTTTTCACCAATAACTTCGCATCATAACGCATATTGTGTTTTTGCCAACTTTGACAGCTTTCCATACAGCAATTGCATAGAAAGTTGTCAAAGCGAAAGGTTAGAAAGAAAATTACAGTTGAAAGCACATTTTATTGATAAGTTCTCCTAGGAATTCTAAATGAGTACCCAATCCAATCCCAAAATTGATTATGCGAAATCACATGACGTCGTCCGATTAAGCACCAAGCGGTATGAACAGTCTCCCTATGCGGCCAAATATGCCACAGATGATACGGTTTATGGGCTTTATGCGAATCGATTTTATCCACTATCGCTTGATGGCGATCCTTTGTCTGATTATTGGCAGCTGCGTCAAAAAGCCATGCTTTATGACGTGCCAGAAAAACCGCTACAGATTGAGGGGCCAGATGCCGTGACACTTTTAGAAAAGGTGTTTTGTCGGCGAATTAGCAAACTAAAGCCAATGCGGGCCCGATACGCCATCGCCTGTACGCCAAATGGCAAAATTTTGATGGACGGGGTGCTTATTCGTTTTTCTGAAGATAGCTTTTGGTATGTGCAAGCCGATGGTGAATTTGAGACCTGGTTATTGGCACACTCAGGTGGTTTAGATGTTCAAATTAGCGATCCAAAATCGTGGGTGCTGCAAATCCAAGGCCCTAATTCACTAGAGATTTTAAACGCCGCTATCGATGAAGACCTTCCTGACAATTTCGGCTATTTTCACGCCGGGCTATTTCACTTTGCCGGTGAAGAACTTTTAGTGACTCGCACCGGTTGGACTGGGGAGATAGGGTTTGAAATTTACAGCAAGCCATCAATTAACCACCTCGCTTTATGGGATCATTTGATAGCGGCTGGTAAACCATTTGGTATGCGAGCTGGCAGTCTGGCCTCGATGGGCACGCGCCGTATTGAAGCTGGCATTCTCGACAACGGCACCGATATGGATGTTAAGATGACGCCATACGAAGCAGGGTTAGGCATGTTTATTGACCTATCAAAACCGGATTTTGTTGGAAAATCCGCTCTGGAGAAAGCGGATCAGCGCTGTTTACTGTTTGGGTTGATTTGCAACACGGCCGTATCCTCAGCTGACCTCAAACTATTCCAAAACGAAAAAGAAGTTGGCTTTTTAACCGCAGGCGTCTACTCCCCCACGCTCGACAAAGGAATTGGGTATGCTCGCTTTTTTGCCCCCCACCCAACTGCTGAAAGCTGGCTTGGCCAAACCGTCATGCTTCAAGACAAGCGCAACGAGCACCATAGCTGCAAAATCGTCTCTTTGCCATTTTATGACGCTGAGAAAAAGATACCTCGAGGTTTAAGTTAAAATGACGACTTTCTACCCATCCCCAAAGCGACTCCCCAAACGGCTAGAAACGGCCGATTTTACAATCACCCCCCTATTACCCGCCCACGTCGGGCTTGACCATGCTGCTTTGATGGACAGCATTCAGCTGCTCCGATCATGGTCAGGCAGCCCGTGGCCAATGGACGATTTTTCAATTGAAGACAATATGAAGGACATGCACTGGCATTCGGAAGAGCATGAGGAGCGGATCGCCTTTACGTTTACGGTTCTCAATCCAGCTGAAGCGTATTGCCTTGGCTGTATTTATATTAAACCCATCGTTGAAGCCTTAGAAGAAAATCCGAAATTGCCTGTTCAGCAAGATGGCGCTTTGGTTCGATTTTGGATTCGAGATTTGCCAGAGCTGCAATCGCTCAACGGCCGTTTACTGCAAACGTTACAACAATGGTTCATGAATGAGTGGGATTTTACGACCGTTTACTATCACTGCCGCGCTGAACACACCGTTCAGGTTGAGCAGTTTAAAGCGGGCGGATTAAAAGAGGTCGCCCCCTTCACCATGCCAACGCGAGGGGGGCAACATATCCTGTTTAAGTGAAATGAATTTCCCGCTTTGAAGAAAACGATGGCATGAACTTTGTTTCCTCGCGATTCCAAAGCGTCTATCTAAAATAGTTTTCAAGATATTTTTGCAACGTACTGCAAAACACCTAAATTCTTAAAATGTAAACATGCCTTAACTAAACGGCCATTGAATCTGCATGTGCGCCGCTTCACCAGGGGCAGTAAACCAGACCTCACGGGGCGATCCAGCCATCTCATGACCGTTCTTGATAATCCAATTACTCGTGGCGTCATACCCTTTCAAAATGGCAGGGAAGCTACAATCAGGGCCCCGCATATCAACAACGGCCGTATTCACCTCATCAAATATTTTATATTCGATGTCACCATCACCGGTCACAGCCTGATTAACAGGCACACAAACTTCAATAGGACCTGTATCCCCATCATCATTAATTTGACCATGATATATCCCAAATGGAGGTCCGACAGGCGCCTCACCTTGGTCTTGCACAAACTTTTGCAAACGCCCAATCGTTTGGCCAATATATTGATCGAGTTCATTAATCGGCACATTTTTTGTAATTGAAACCACATGCTGAGCTTTTGCTTTTACTTGATTGACCTCTATCGTCATTTCGAACTCCTTATGATTGATATAATCTAAAAGTTGGTCTGAAATGGCGTCAACGAGCTGCTTTCGCTTTTCGAAAGATTGCTGGTATTCAAAGAGCATCGACTCTGCCTTTTTAGAGTCTACTTTCATGACTTCCAACATTTCATGAATAAGCGCCAAGGGCATTTCCATTTGCCTCATCATTCGAATAAGCCGTGCGTCATTGAGCTGCACCTTCAGGTAGTAGCGATATCCCGTGAAAGGATCAATGCTGGCTGGCTCTAAAAGACCCTTCCGATGATAAAGGCGCAAAGCTTTTATGCTAATCAGGCTCAATTGAGCAAATTGACCAATGGATAGCCTGTCTTTAGGCAAATCGTTTTCAACCATAAACGGAGTATAGTGTCTCCTCAAAGGGGAGAGTCAAGCTTTGATTTCTGTGGTAGAAATACATTAAATCGTAACCTCAAAATTGGAGATTTGACGAAAGATGATGATGGATTCTTCTTGGCAGACAGTTCCCTTTTTTCAGCAAAACAAACACCTCCCTCTGCTTGAGCAAGTGGAAAAGATGCGCGAAAACACGACTATTTACCCGCCTCAGGAGATGATTTTTCGCGCGTTTGAGTTGGTGCCATTAACGGCCGTTAAAGTCATCATTCTCGGCCAAGATCCCTATCATGGACCAAATCAAGCCCAAGGATTAGCCTTTTCAGTCCCCAATCATATCAAAACTCCACCCTCGTTAAGAAATATCTTCAAAGAAATTCAGCGAGATTGCTTTCCCGACAATCCACTAAGCTATGAAAACGATCTCACCCGCTGGGCAAAGCAAGGCGTCTTTTTACTCAATACCGTGCTCACCGTTGAAGCAAGCAAAGCGGGCTCTCATCAAAAAATGGGTTGGGAGCAATTAACAGATGATGTAATTAAAACCATCAATCAAAAAAGAGGAAGCTGCGTTTTCATGCTCTGGGGAAAACCGGCTCAAAAAAAGCTGCCCTTATTAAATCCTGAGAACCATCTCGTCCTCACGACCTCACATCCCAGCCCCCTTGGCGCCTACCGTGGCTTTAACGGCTGCGCCCACTTTAGTCAGGCCAACGCCTATCTTCAAAAACATAACAGAGAGCCAATCGACTGGTCCTAGAAAACTTCTTGTATAAGCCAGTTTTTGACACACTTCCTCAAAATCAGGCGCCCGAGTCTGTCGGATAAATTTCCCTTGCTCTAGTGGCTTGAGCCCGTCGAAGGCTTCCCCCCTACACTCCACCAACATCCAAAACAAAAAAAGCCCGATTGCAAAATACAATCGGGCTTCATAATTACCTTCTTAAAATTGGAAACAACCTAGTAGTCCGACAATGTTCTTTTGACGGATACAGCGTCGGCTAGGACTACTTGAAGTTGCGACAAATTTACCTGTCAAAACTTGTTTGTCGCAAAACTAAGCGGTTTGACCACCAGCCAAACGATTTTTAACCTTATCAGTTAAAGACTGTTCATCACTGCCGTTCGCTGATGGACCAGAATCATCACTGTCCGAAATCTCGTCAACTGAATAGTATGGGTCATTGTAGTAGTAGTAAGAGCGGTGGCCAGCACTTCTTGGAGCCAACGCATTTAAAACGTACCCCAACAAATTCGCGTTAACATCTCGCAACTTCTCGGCCGCCATTTTTACATATTGGCGACGACTCTTGCCAGCTCGAGCCACCATAATCATCCCATCAGCGCGAGCTGATAATAAGGTCGCATCCGTCACAGATAAAACTGGTGGACTATCCAAAAGAATAAAGTCATACTCATCTGAAACAACCTTCAAGAAGCGCTGCATATGCTTTGACCCCAGCAGCTCAGATGGATTAGGCGGAACAGACCCACAAGTCAACAGGTGCAAACGTTGAATCTGTGTCTCCTGCATTTTACGCTCTAGCACTTCTAGCGGTTGATCATCAGCATCTTCATCTGGGCTGATTTCAATTAATAGATCGCTTAGCCCGCGCCGATTTGATAAACCAAATACTTTGTGTTGAGACGGCCGTCTTAAGTCAGCGTCAATCAATAGCGTCTTGTTGCCAGCTTGAGCCAAAACAATGGCTAAGTTAGCCGCAGTCGTGCTTTTACCCTCTTCAGGCACTGCGCTTGATACTAAGAAAACCTTTTGGGACGGATCATTAACAATTGCGAATTGGAGTGCCGTCCTAAGCACTCTAAACGCTTCGGATATGGGCGACTTCGGTTGAGCAAATGTGATCAGCTTATTGTCTGAGCGAATCTCGGCAATCCCAGCCAGCGTATTAAATCCAGTTATGCGAGAGATTGTTTCTGGCGTTTTGATGGTGTCGTCCAAATATTCAAGCACATAAGCGGCCGTAGCGGATAAGACCAGCCCAATCCCAGCTGCGGTCAACACAACTGACATCGACGAGCTGCTGGTCACAATCGGTCGCTGAGGCAGTAAGGCCGGTTCAAGCACAGAAATAGTATTCGTCGCACTCTGTCCAGATGATTGCAAGAGAGACGTATAATCCTTCGTCAACTGACTTTTTGTCGACTCTAAGGCGCGCAGTTCATCTTGCAATTGAGAAATTTCTTGCGCGCTTTGCGCTAAGGCAATCTCTTGTTGCTTTAATTCAATTTGAGTGGTTGTTTGGTTAATTTGATTTTCAAAATCACCTAGAAGACTAACCGCAAATGAATCGTCTTCCTCAGCTGATGGGGTTCGCAAAATCAGTTGACGAGCTAACTCATTGGCCACAGCCTGAGCCCGCTCAGCATTACTATCCGTAATCGTAATATCGATGAAAATATCGTCGACTTGGCGAACTGCAATTCGTGATGGCAATTGACGCAGGCCTAACGCTTCGGCTGTTTCACGTCTCACCTCGTTGCGATTTGCCATATCTACATAGAAGCTTGCCAAAGTTGCTGCCATTGAAATCTCAGAGGTAACTGGCCTCTCAGAATCAAAAGCATTACCAACCATCAAGGTTGTCGTGGCTCGAAAAGCTTCTTCTTGTTCGTTACTTGCAAAATAGCTGGTGCCACCTGCAACGGCCGTTGTTAATAAAATTAACCACCACCATTTCAATATAGGGGCTAGATATTCTTTAATGTTTAATTCCATCGTTAACCCTTAGTGCAAACCAATACAAAATGCTTTGACGAAATATAATACTGCGTAGGATATGTTGGTTTGCTTACCTTTTAGATTATAAGATTTCCCAAAAGAATAATCTACCACTTGAGTGCTTTGTTAACAGTCCTATAAACCAAACAATTTGAGCACTCTTCTCCAATTCCCGGGATGAGTAAATTATAAATTTATGCTTGACCTTTTTCTCTTAAAACCGTTGTTATTAAATGCTCTAAAATCAAGTGAATATCTTCAACTTGCTCAATACAATCACTTGGAACGTGAACTTCAACATCTACCAAGGCTGACAGCTTGCCACCGTTGTAGCCTGTTAATCCAATTGTTTTCGCATTGGCCGCATTCGCAACGTCCATTGCTTTTAAAACATTTGGGGAATTACCACTCGTTGATATGCCAATCACAACATCACCTGCCTGCACCAGGTTTGCAAGCTGATAAGCAAAGACATTTTCGTACCCATCATCATTGGCATAGGCTGACAAAATCGCCATATTATCTGCCAAACCAATAACTTTATAGTGCGGCGTCTTTTCAGTACGCGTATTTTTGGCTAAGTCACACACAAAATGGGAGGCCGTTGAAGCGCTGCCGCCATTCCCCATGATAAAAATTTGCTTTCCATCTAACCGCGCCTGATGCAAAATATCAATCGTTTTCTCGATCGGGTCTTCCGCGATTAAATCAAGCGTTTGTTTTATCTCACTAAAATATTGTTTTACTTCACTCATTTTTGTTTTCTTTTTAGGTGAACGATATCGTTCAAATTTTTGTCTGCTTCAGAGGCAAATAACATTAATCATTTGAGAGTCCGCATTGATGATTGTCATTTACTTTATATCTTATCTTTGATAGTCAAAGATGACTTTGCTCCCATCTTGCCCAAGGGCAAATGGGTACTCTTGATAGTTTCGTAAGGCATCTCTCACTTTTTCTTGACTACCATTAGCGCAATAAAGAAGTAAAAATCCACCACCCCCTGCGCCAGAGATTTTGCCACCTAAAGCACCCGCATTTCGGGCCAATGAGTACATGTCATCTAAAGCTGGGTTGCTAATTCGGCTAGCAAGCTGTTTCTTTAATTCCCAGCTTTCATGAAGCAGTGCACCTAATTGATCTATTTCCCCTTTTTCAATTTCTACACAAGCTTGATAAGCAATGTCTTTCATCTCATTCAAAATTGAAAGTCGATCGACGATGTTTTTCTTTTGCTCAACAAGAATCGTATCGGCTTTACGCGTTACTCCTGTAAAAAAGAGCAGTAAATTATCGCTTAGTCGACGCAAAGTTCGTTCATCAATTGTTATTCTACGGCTATCTACTTCGCCTGATTTTTTAAAGTCCATAAAACGCAAGCCACCGTAAGCGGCGATATATTGGTCCTGGATGCCAATTGGCTTGCCTAAAATTTCGCGTTCAATTTCGCACGCTTCACGCGCTAACTGTTCAGTAAGAATTGCTTCCCGCTGATAGGTATACATGGCGTGCAGTGCTCCAACGGTTACTGTGCTTGACGAACCTAAACCAGAGCCTTGATCGGGAATATCACCCATCGTGGTTACTTCTACCCCTTTGGTGATGCCCGTTTTCCGAAGTGCTTCTCGGATAAGCTCATGCTTAATCTCATCAATACAGTTCACCATTTCGGTTTTGGTGTACCCAATTCTTAATTTATCATCAAATCTTTTCTTAATCGTTACGAAAATATTTTTGTCAATCGCTGATGTTAAAACGCAGCCACCGTTCTCCAAAAAATACGATGGAAAATCGGTGCCACCACCAAATAAACTAACGCGTAACGGGGATTGGATTATGATCATTGTTGCACACCTCTATAATGATTCTTTGCTTTTAACGTCACTATTTCTCAATAGCGGTTTGGTAAATCTTTTCTAAATTAGCGGCAATGCTGTTCCAGTGATGGTTGGCTTCAACATAATCTCTTCCAGCTTGGCCAATAATTTTTTGCTGGTTTTTATCGCTAATAATGCTGCATATTTCATCGGCAAAGGCTTGAGCTGTATCTGCGATTAATAGCTCTTTGCCTGATGTAACATCAATGGCTGATACCGCTTTGGAGGTAGTCACAACTGGGGTTCCACAAGCCATTGCTTCTAGCACTTTGTTTTGAATGCCAGCGCCATAAGTAATGGGCGTCACCGCGCAGGTCGCTTTTTGAAGATACGGCCGTATTTCTGGCACCGTCCCCGTGACCGTTACGCAAGGATGTTCATCCCACGCTTGAATATCGGGGGTAGGGTCTTTACCCACAATCCAAACCTTCACCTGTGGTCTTTTTTGCCAAACAAGCGGCATAATATCATCCATCAGAAACTTCACCATCGACACATTAGCATGGTAACTCATCTTCCCACTAATCACGACAGTCTCTTCTTCGCGAGGCAAAGACTCGTCTACTTCAAAATGAGAAAAATCAACACCGTTGTGCAAAACAGAAATGGGGGAAGCCTCTGTTTGGGGTCTTTTTAGAGCTATCAAACCAGCTTTATCTTGTGAAGAAGTGACCAAAACGTGTTCAAACTTATCAAGCAGCCAGCCTTCATAAAATTGGGTTCGACCAAGTTCAAGTTTGCTTCTCATGCGCCCCATCGTACTCTCGCTTTTTTCAGCGGCCTGTTCAAAAAGATGAGAAATACAATCAACACTATCCCAAATGACGGGTAATTTTGTATGCTCTTTGAGGTAAAGACCATACTTAGACCCTCGTAGATGCTCAACGTGAGCAACATCAAATGGAGATGTGCCATTGTAGCTGGATACTAAGTTCTCATGCCAAGAAAACACGCTCTGAAACGGCCGTTTACTGGGTAATACCGTTAAACAATTCATTAAAGAGCGCCATGTTGGTACATGTACGGCTTCAATTTTGTGGCAAATCTTTTGTAAAGGTTCTAAATCTGCACGCTCTTGCTCATTAGACCACACTGTTAACAGTGTGATTTCATGACCTCGTGCTGACAAATGTCGGATTAAATTATAGGGTCGGGTGCGAACTAAGTTCGGAACGTACGGGACAGTGAATAATATTCTCATGTTGTGCACCACTAAAAAGATAACTACCAATACTGTAATTGACAGAAAATGTCCATAAGATGCTCAAAGGCTTGTCAATAACTACGATAATTTTCAAGTAGCTTGAGGACTGCTTGGAGCAGTAGCTCCAATATAGATTTTGACGTTAAGTGTGGTGGTGGGAGCTAGACTATATTTTACTTAATCAACTTCCACATCGTAGCGATGTATCCTTACTGCAGACCTTACATATTGGATTGGGGCGCAGGTGAAAACGGCCGTTTTTCCCACACGCCGAAAAGTGTCAAAAGTCGCTCAAAAGCAACCCCCGCAAAGAGGATAAAAATAGCGTCAATCGGAATACGGTAGCGAATCAGCGTCCACGTTAAAACATGCATGCCGGTATAAACCAACACAAATAAGTAGAAGAGGGTAAACGGGGAAGCCAACCATTCTTTCCAGGATGGCAACGATTGCTGCATCGCAATCACAAGGCCCCAAATCATAAACGGCAAAAAGAGACCAAAGCTGGCCACACGTGACACATTGCTGACGAATCCAGACTCCGATGAAGGCCAAAATTTGAAATAAGATGGGAAGCGGCTTAGGGAAAGCAACACATATCGACCGGGGTCTTCCACAACAAAACCAACGCCTAATTCTAGCAGCGCCGAGTCCATTTCGGCTTCATTAAGCCCTTGAGCCTTAAGCTCTTCGGGAATCATGGCGTAATATTGGCGAGTGGGCAAAATCGGCACAAACTGTGTGCCAAAGCTAGGGTGATTACCCCAGAAGAATGCATGCCCTGAATTAGTATTTAATGGGACAAATGTGTCGAATGCCTGATAATTTCGATATGTCCACGGCGCCATAAACACGGCCGTTACCATCAGCGGAACTGCCAGCTTCCATATCTGAGGACGCTTTGCCCACCACAGCCAAACCAGCATAAATGGGGCAAACAACAAGAATAGCTGACGTAAGAGCACAGTCAGTGCCAATGCCACCCCTAACAACAGCCAATCCCTCATCGAGGTGTCTTCTTCTTGCTGGCTTATTTTAACGACGATATCAAAGGTCCAAACAATTCCCAAAATGTAGACACTTTCCGTGATAAGGGCTGCTGCATAGTAGAACAGATAGATATAAACGGCCGTAATTCCCGCCGCAATCAAGGCAATCGTTTGGGCTTTTTCGGAACCAAACGGCTTGGCAAAAACGCGATTGGCTAGGCGATACGTGACGAGCGGCATCAAGATTCCGGTGATAAACGCTTGTATGATGCGGGCCACCAGTGGATTGGGACCAACAATCCCATAAATACCAACTAAGAATGAGGTATAAAGATATGACCAGTGCGCCGTTGGCTCGTTTGCAGGTGTACCGGGCCACCACGCTTCACCAAATGAAAAGCCGTGTCCATCCAGCACGCGAATTGCCAAATTATGATAAGAGACTTCATCAAAAATACCTGGCAAGCTCTGCACTTCGTTGCCAAAAAAGATGAGTGACGTCACGATGCGGAGCAAAACACCGACAATCATGATGCCTACCAGCGTGCGTTGGGGCGTTTTGGTCAGATTAGCCAGCATAAGCAGGTTCCTTTTCAGCTTGGGAATAAACGGCGTCCATCTGTTTGAGCACTGCTCGCCAATCATATTTTTGTTCAGCTAATAAACGGCCGTTCTTAGCCAGCTTCTCTTGCAGCTTGGGGTCTTTCAATAGTTGCAATGTGGCATCTGCAAAAGTACGTTCATCATCCGCCACAAAAATCTCACGATCATGCGTGGCGTGAATCCCTTCCAAACCAATCGTCGTTGTGACGGCGGGCATGGCTCGTGCAAACGCTTCCAGCAGGCGCACCCGCATACCGCTACCGGCCCGCACAGGCACCACCATTAGCGCGGCGGCTTCCATGTAAGGCGTCAAATCATCAACGTAGCCGGTCACATCAATTTTGCCCGGATACCGATTAGCAATTTCTAAAAAGTCTGCCGGTGGATTTTTACCAATGACGGTTAACGTCACCTCTGGCATCTGCTCACGCACCAGCGGAAAGACGGATTCCATAAACCAGCGAATGCCGTCTGCATTGGGCGGATAGTTGAGCGAGCCAAGCGTCATAATATTGCAAGAGCCGGGCTGGCGCTGAGTTGGCTGAAGCTTTTCGGCGTCAATAGCAATCGGAATCGAGCTCATGCGCGTTTTGATCTGGTCCCACCGGCTGCGAGGCACCCCTTCAAGTAACGCTTCGCGATCTGGATCAATCACAACCATCGTGTGATCAAATTGATCAACAAGCATTCCCTCATACGCTTTGATACGGCTTTCTTCGATTTTGTATACCGGTTTCAAAAGTGGCGATGCATTTTCTCGCATTCTTTCCCAAATTGTCCAAGTGGCATTGTGGGCGTCAAAGATGATAAACGGTCGTTTATCTCCACCCTGCTTGGCGTCTAAGGCAAATTGCGTCATGGTTAGCTGGTCTGCATGCACCACATCAAACGTTTCTGTAGCTAGCAGATGTTGCACAATCTGGCGCATCGGTTTGAGATCGTCTCGCTCAATAAGAAACGGTCGTCCCGACAGATGGCTTTTAAGCCAGTAGCTTACGTCTGCCACGCGCGAACGATTAATGGGTACCGTATGAACAGCTTTGCAGAGCTTTTCCATAACGGGCACATATTCACGCTCATCATCACGCACAAAAGAGGCTAAAGTGACATCATGCCCGCGTTCAACTAGATAATTTAAGACATGCCATGTTTTAACACGGGGGCCCGCATTGGGTGGAAATGGGATAATTTGAGTCAAAAAGAGAATCTTCATAAGTTAAACCTAAAAGGAGGTGGGGATGCAATCTAATGCGCCACCGACTTTTCACTCTAAATCGGCTCGTTATCAATTTGTCTTACGACGGGTAATGCTCCAAATGCCCCCAACAAGGAGCGCACCTAAGCCAAACCCAATCAGGACAAGCCCATATTGATCAACCACGTTGCTGTCGCTGTTGGTCGTTACTGGCGCAGGAGTTGGTTCTGGCTCGATACTTGGCTCTTCGACAGCGGGCTCTTGGATAACTGTCGGTTCCCCAATGGGTTCAGGCGCTGGTTCATTTGTGGCGATTGGTTCAATGCTGGGTGGCTCTTCAGCAACGGCCGTTTCTTCTACAGGCGGTTCGTCAACGAATTCAGACAGCGTGCTTGCTGAAAAGATTGCCGTTCGGGTACGCCCCCCACCCTCAAAATTAACCTGAATTCGATAAAAATATTCTGTATTTGGCAGTAAACCAGCGTCAACATAGGCCCACTCATCAGCAGATACGGCGTCGACGAGCTGCCAATTGCCACGTCCGCTTAAACTGCGTTCAATTTGATAGGTCGCATCGACACGATCGTGTTCAGGCCAAAGGATTTCGATTTCCTGAGCAGAAACGGCCGTTGCCGTTACGCTCTCTAATCCTAAGCCTTCAAGGGCTAGCCGATTATTGTTGCTGCCGCCGGTGCCTCGATTATTATCGCTAGCGTTAGCCAGTTCTGTTTGTGACCCAGCCTCAATACCCTGTCCGGTTTGGTCTGTAACCGTAAAGTAAACGCCGGAAAACTTACAGCCCGCAATGCCGTGCGAATAATTGCAGCTGAGATCAAGCTTATAATATGGGTATCCTCGATCCAGCTCTGCTTCAAAAAGCGGCGTCTGCATCCAATGTACAGACGACAGCTGTTGATTCCAAGGTGTCCATACCGGCTCCCACGGGCCATCTGGAGAATCGCTGACATATATTGTGGCGTCTAGCTCAACCAAGCTACGGCTCACCTGCCACATCTGGAAGAGCAACACAGGCTGGCTTTCATCCGCTTCAATGATTTGACTCATGCGGTGATCTTCATTATAGGAAGCTTTTGGTGTACCAATGCGAGCGGAGGTGCCAACCACGTCATCTGGCGTTGGATTGGTGTTTTTCTGGCTAAGGCCCCAGGCATCCGTAATCTCCCAGCCGTCATGACTGGCTGTGGTGTTTGTCTCATCACGAAACCACGGGTTGATGATTAAATTGTCTTCAGGTAAGGTGTCGGCTTCTTCTGCTAATACGAAGGGAACTTCTATCGCAAGCAGAAAAAGGATCAGTAAACATAGGATGCTCTTCTGCTTTATCATGTTACATTCCGGGTAAGGCGAGGATTAAACGGCCGTATCGCCGCACCAACTGTAAGTTTAAATCTCGCTTTGGGCGTGATTGAAGCCACGCGATAGGTGTAAATAGTAATCGTACGAGTGAGGCAATCAGCAATATCAGCTTATAGACAAAGCCAGCAAATGGGCCATAATGTTTTCTAAAATATTTCAGCTTACCCAAATACAGCTGGAGGAACATATCCATCGCCACTTGCTTAGAACTTTGGCCACCTAAATGAATAACCTTCGAGGAAGGCACGTAGAAAAGGGTCCAGCCTGCTTTTTGCAGTCGAAAACAGAGATCAACCTCTTCGGAATACATGAAGTAATCACCGTCTAGGAAGCCAATTTCATCAAGAATCGACTTCCGAACCATCAATGAAGCGCCCATCAGCACATCTACCTCGCGATTTTTGCTCATATCCCAACCGTACATGTCGTAACGGCCGTATGGCTTGATCGAATCAAAATGGAGCAAGCGCCACAGCTCACGACCCAACTGTGGGCGTGGATGGCAAGAGGGTTGGAGTGATTCATCTAGATTTAACAAGCGTGAGCCTGCCGCACCAGCCTTTGGGTTGGCATCTAAGAACTGAATTAATTCCTGCAGTGCATTCGGTTTCACGATCGTATCGGGATTGAGCAACAGCACATACTCCCCTTCACAAAGCGGGACGGCTAAGTTATTTCCCTGTGCAAACCCTAAATTATCCTGGCTCTCAATCAAACGTGCCTGAGGGAAGCGGCTTTTAACCATCTCAGCACTGCCGTCGGTTGAGGCATTATCGACTAGAATAAGCTCAAATGGATCTGTCGGAGGATATTGGTAAACAGACTCCAAACAGTCTGCTAGAATGTCGCGGGTGTTCCAGCTCACGACAATGATCGAAAGTTTCATGACGGACCTAAACGCTCCAATCGTTATCTTTTTCGTAGCCAAGCTCGATCAACTGCTCACCGGCTACTTCTTTAAACCGAGCAACATGCTCAGATTTCATATAATTTTTCCAATCACCCGTGATGCCCTTACGGAAGTGGGAGTTGTTGTTTTCTTGGCCAGGTTTACGGCCGTTTTCCCAAATGCGTTTCCCCATCGACAAGCGCTCAAAGCGATTGCGCTCCACAATAACATCAGCCAATGATTCAACATTTTTCTCAATGCCAATATGGCGCAAAACTTTAGCAAAGTTAGGAACCGGATCACCTAACAGCTCTTCATAGCGCATAAACAGCGCGCCAGAATTAGAGTTTAGCCAGCCTAGCGTCAAATTGATCATGGAATCTGTACCGGGTAAATCTTCCCGACCTTCAATACATAGCATCAGCAGCTCATCAAGCGTCATCTCCTGAATTCGTTCATGCCAAGTGTGTTTGGTGCTCCTTTTGACATGGAACATTCTGGAAATCAATTGATCCCGTGGATCCCGAATCATCAAAATGGTACGAATACCGTTTTTATCCAAAATCCCTTTCAAATTCTCAGAGTAAATATCGTGCCCATGAACAACATACCCAGGAATAACGGTGTGATACTTTTCTAAATTCCCATTGAAGTTGCCCACGTGAAGATATCCAGGCAGGGATGCAATCATTTTATACATCCACGTCGTCCCCGTCTTCGGGCTGCCGTTTACCAGCACCTTAGCATTTTGAGATTCAGAAACGCTTATCTGGTGTTTGTAGTAAACCCAGTTGTACTTAAATTCTTCACCTGCGACGCTTATTAATCGACCTATCATAGATCACCTGTCTGTTCGTAATTGGTATTTAATCAATCGGCTTACCAGCGAGCATGATCCGCTCCATAGCAACCAGCGCTCCCCAGAACATCCACGCCAAACCGCTAGCGCGTAAGCCGGTAATACCGATGTTGTAATAAAAAGGAATGACCCAATCTCCCAGCATGCCAGCAAAGACAGAGGCTACTAAACCACTAAGTGATGCCACCACAAAGGCATGTGCAAAACCACCGCGAGGAATCACTTTCAACAATCTGTATCCCTGTTGCCAAATGGCAATGACAACCCAGAAGAAAAAGATGAGGCCGAGATAGCCCGTTTGAGCCAGTAAATCAATATAGTTATTATGCGAATTAAACTCCACATAAAAGCCGAGAATATTAAATAGTGGCGTGTAAAAATAGTAGTTTGATGGACCAACTCCCAACAAAGGGTTGATATTGATAATTTCAAACATTACTCGCCAGGCATCCAAGCGGGAGATAGTGCTGTATTCGTTATCGCCAGCTACCAGCCCGTACACAATTGACCATTGTGAAAGAATCCCGGCCCCGGCCGCAATTGAAAGCGGAATGGCGGCTCGCGGGGCGCCAATCCAAACGAGCGCGACTACAGCCACAACAGGTGGCACCCAACCGGATACCCACTGTCGATTAACGAGAATGCCAAAATATAAGATAGCAACACAAACGGCACCTGAAAGGAGCCTTGCCCAAATGGGCATTTTTCGATTGAAAAGGGCCATGCTCAATGACAAACAAGTTGTCCAAACCCAAAACAAGCTACCGCTCGTCGCCCGAATGCTATAATAAGAGCGAATAAAGCGACGGCCAAAGGGCACAAGCGATAAGAAGGCAAAGACGCCAGCAAAGAGCAAAAAGGTATACACCATCCATTTAAGCCAGCGAATGTCTTTAATTAAGTTGGCAGTTAGTAAAAAGGCCAAAAAGGAGCAAAGGTAAATTAAGGCTCCGCCAATTTGGGTAACGATAGGTGCTCCCTGTACGGGGAACCAAGGTAGCTGACCAATCGAAAATGAAAGAATGACTAAAATGCCAAAGTAGATTACGGCCGTTACGCTCGGTGCAGAGACAAATTTAAGCTCTCGTTCAAGCGCAATCATCTTAAATAGCCAAACAAACGTCAGCACGATGTACATTAAGGCCGCAAACCCGATGAGTGGTACCGTGCTGATGAGCAGCATGCCAGCCGTTGTTAACGCTAAAAAGCCCAGCTGCGGCCACTTCAATAGCACAAAAAAGCCGATAAACCCGGCTGGCAAGACCATCACAATCATGCGCAGTTGGTTCGGCAGGAGCATGACTAGAAGCGGACTCACAACAAGTACGCCAATAATCATGGCCACCTGCATCCAGCGCAATCGCAATGCGTCGCGCTCTAACAAACTCAGATTAACTCGTCTTGATTCGTACGATGACAAACTATTGTCCCTCAGTTTCCATCAACCGCAGACCGATCCTGTTTTGCAAATACGCTTCAATTCGATCAACGATATGGTTAATGTTGTACGCTTGTCTTACAAACGATTGTCCCTTTTCAGCAAGCGTGGTTACCAAATTGAGATCGTTCAAAATGAGCTTAAATTGCTCAGCTAGTTCTTGTGAATCACCTGGGGTAAATGCCAACCCCGTTTCGAGATGCCGCAACACCTCACCACTTCCGCCAATGGGGGTGCCAATCATAAGCATGCCCTTTGACATCGCTTCTAGCATGACTGACGCTAACGGCTCTGACCATTCGGAAGGCAAAATAAACACGTCGTATTCATCGAGTACATTTGCCCATTCGGTAATTGATACAGGGTCACGGAATTTGATGACTCTCTGCAAGCCTGCGGCAGCCACTTGCTGCACCAATTGCTCTTTATAAGAAGCCATCCCACCACCCATGATGGTGCATTCAAGTTGATCAAGCGGCATCTCTTTTTGCAAAAGGGCCAAGGCCTCAACAACGGTGTGAAATCCTTTGGTGGGATCAAGCCGCCCAGCAGTTAAGCAGCGCAACGGCCGTTTCTCTAAATCCACCTGCCGCACATCGCCCCAAAACATGTCCACATCAATGCCGTTAGGAATCGAAACGGCCGTTGGTGGAATAAGCTGGTCGTTTACCAGCCGATCGCGCACATATTGGCTCACCGTCACTACATTAGTGTACTGTAGAGGCACCGGCTTCCCTTCTTGGGCCAACTGTCGCAGGGCAATCGGAGCTAACATTCGCTTCACAAAACTATTTAGCCCCTTATTGGGAAAAGAACGCCAGTAAAGCTCATACTCATCTGGCATTTCCGGCAGGTAGTTAGCAAAATAATAAACGGCCTTGCCCCAATTTTCAGCCACCTGAAACACTTTTCTAGGCAACCCGTGTCCATGCCAAATGAAAATAATATCCGGCTGAAACGGGTCGTTGATTTCCTGCAGCCGTTTAACCGCTTGATTTTCACGGTCGCGTCGTCCGACAAAAAATTGCTGCATCGCTGAGGTAGAAACATTCCAATCAGGGTCAATAATCAAATCCCGATGCACTGGGTAAGGTTTGACCTCATCCCCATCCACATATTGGCTTGTTAAGACCGCCACCTGATGGCCTCGTTCATACAGTCCATCAGCCACCTGCTCACAAAGACGCATATATCCCCAGCCAAGGTGGCAAGGCGTGTAATACGCCGTAATAAATAAGACTTTCATCTTATTCTTGATCATTCAACATACCCTAAATCACGAAGTCGGTTAACCACATTCTTATCGAGCTGTGGCTCCTCAACTTTTTCATCTGGTTTTGATGCTTCGACCTTAGCTAGATGAGCATCGACATGGGTTTGGAAATATTCAGCTTCAGTAGGGAAATTGGCCACGACGTTTGTCAGCTCTTTTGGATCCGCTAAGAGATCATAAAGCTTTGGTTGCTCAGGGGTTTCACTATCCCAGATGTATTTAAACGCCTCAGTGCGCACTGCCACAACGTGGTTTTCTTCACGCCACCGTTCACTAATTGAGACCGGTTGATCATACGCGGCAGGGTTCCCGTTCCACAGCGGAGCAAAACTGCTTCCTTCTGTTCTTTCAGGAATCTCACAATTGCAAAGTTCTAAAACGGTGGGCATGATGTCAAGGGTGCGCACCTGTTGCTCAATCACTTGTCCTTCTTGCTGACCGGGCAAGCGCATTAACATCGGCACCTTTAAGATTTCATCATATAAATTAATTTCAACGTGTCCCCAGTATCCCCGCTCCATAAATTCCTCACCGTGATCTGACACGATGATGATAATGGTGTCATCGGCGAGCGGTGACTGTTCAAGCCAGTTCAACAAACGGCCGATTTCTGCATCCGTATATCGAATCGCTTTTTCATACAGTCCAATATAGTGCGCTTTCTGATCATCAGAAATTGATGCCCCTTTCCAGTTAACTTCATGAAGATGAACCAAATCTTCCCAAGCCTGAGCAATGTCCATCGGTTTAGTAAGCTGGTCTTCCAAATGGTAAGGCCAGTGGACGTCCATAAAATGTGCCCAAGCAAAGAATGGCCCATTGGTTAATGAGAGCCAATCAATGACGCTGTCTACCAACACTTCGGCTGGCTCATATACTTTAGCTGGCCGCATATTTTGACCAAACGTTAGCGCGAGTTGATGAAATAAAGGGTTGCGTAATAGGGATTGCCCGCCCTTCATTTTTCGTACAAAGTTGTCTTTTTCGTTGGGAACAAGGTCGATGAACTGTTCAAACCCTTGGTCATAAGCAAAGGTTTTGCTGAGCAGCGGGGAGGTGGAAAATCCAGCTGTTTTATACCCTTGAATGGTGAGGGTGCTAATGGGAGACGGCCGTTCCTCTGAGAGCGGGCCCAAACAACCACCGTACATCGAGGCATAAGTTGAAGTCATCATCACGGGAAAAGCAGCCTGTGTCCAGGAGCCACCCGTTACGGCCTGTGTAAAACGCATCGACTTTTCAGCAAACGCGTCCATGTGAGGGCTTATGGCTTTGGGATGCCCATAACAGCCCAGCCAGTCTGCACGCAGGGTATCAATTGTAAGTAAGAGAACGTTTGGGTATTTCATATTGAGTCATTGGTTATTAGTCATTGGTTATTGGGTGATTGATAACAAAACGCCTTATTGTCAATTACCAATTTCTAATTTCTATTTTTCTTTCGGTGGCGGAATGTGTTCTTGCATCCACGACCACATGTTGGCGATGCCGCTTTCTAAGCTAACCTGAGCTGACCAGCCTAGCAGTTGTTCTGCCTGCTTGGTGTCTAGCACAATGTTGGGGGCATCAAAATCACGGGCTTCTTTAAAGTCTAAAATGGCGGTTTTTTGAACCACCTTCTCAATGGCCTGTATAAGATCGATTAAGCTGATCGGTTGCCCGCCACCAATGTTAAAGACGCGGGTTTCGGTTAACGGCCGTGTTGCCGCCAGCAAAAGGGCATCCACTAAATCGCTAATGTAAAAGTAATCTCGCGTCACTGAGCCGTCCCCCCAAATCGTAATTGGGCGTTGATTCGCCACGCGATAGGTAAACACAGAAGGGGCTCCCTGTCGCCCCAACGGATTTTGACGAGGCCCATAAGGCACAGACGGCCGTAAAATCACATAGTCTAAGCCACGTAAATGCCAAAACATCTGCAAATACTTTTCGATAGCTAGCTTCGAGACGCCATAAGCATTCAAAGGATTATTCTCATGTGATTCAGGAATAGGCAACTTTTTTGCCGGTCCATAAATCGTGCCGCCTGAAGAAGTAAAAACAAACCGCTTCACGTTTGCTTTACAGCACGCCTCCATTAGCGCAATTGATGGAATCATATTCGCTTGAACATCTGCGATGGGGTCTCGGTTGGCTACTTCATGAATGGCAGTTGTTGTCCACAGGAGGTGAAAGACGATATCAACCCCGTCTAATGCTTCTTCTACTATTGATTCTTGAGTCAATTCTCCGCGAAATTGTTTAACTTTTTCAGGTGCCGCTCCAAAACGTCGTTGTTCGTATTTATGCAAAATGGAGACTTCCCAATCATCCGCAACCAGACGATCTACCAGATGAGAACCGATAAAACCATTCCCACCAACAACCAGTGCTTTCATTTTTTGCATGCCTCCTAGTTTGAAATGGAGACCTTAATACCTGACTTACAGGGCATTGGCAAGCCCCTTAGTAAGAAACCAGCTTATTCTTTAAATAGAAGGAAGTTCGTGCTTTGATTAACACGACGACTATAAACTTTGTTTCCTCGAGGTTCCGAAGCTTTTACCTAAGAAGGTTTTCAATTTAGAAATTTCGGAAAACTTAAGCACTACCAAAACTTTGAAGCCTCTTTCATCTGCTCTCTGTAAGCTGACATTTAAGCTAGCTACATACACTGCTATCAAAGAACTCGCCATATTTTGGATCGCCAAAACTGATAGGCTTACAGAAATAAGCACCCACACAAAACAAAATCAACGGCAACATTTTCCATCTCTCATGTTGAAATGTTTTTTTGTTTCAATGAGTGAAAGAGCTAGATTTATGCCCTTTGCCAAGCGGCGCTTATCTTCTAATAACTGAAAAGGAAGAGATCATGCATAGTCTTAAGGGATTAACCCTAAAACTACTCCTCACATTGTTCATTGTGACCATACCAATCGCAATTTTATTCAATTTGTTCCAAAACACAGCAACAGCAAAGTATAATGCTGATCAAGATTCATTACGCACACCAGTTTTCCACGAGGGAGGAACACTTATTGGCATTGAACTTGTGGATGATTATGTAATCTCAACCGAAGGTGGGAAACTAATCATCTTCGATATATCTGATCCAATAGCTCCAGCTGTTGTTGGGCAAACACCTCAAGGAAATCATACATTCTTAACAATTAAACGCTATGGAAATTATATTTATGCAGTAAACACGAACGAAGAGCTCATAACTTTTGATATCACAACAAAAACAGCCCCCCAGCAAATTGCTTCACAAACGATAGTAGGCCTTACAGACCTGTATTTGGAAGGCAATCATTTATTTGTAATGCATAAAACAGTAGAGGTAAATGATGTTGAAATCAATTCAGGCGGCTTTCGTATCTTTGATATTAGCACCCCAGAATCACTTGTTGAGATAACGAACTACACACTAAATCTGACACAGACGTTTGATCTTGTTCAGTTTAATAACTACCTTTATGCAAGCGTTGGCACAGAGGATCAGGGTCTCAGGACATATATCTTCGATATTACAACGATAAATACGCCTACCCTACTTACAAACTGGTCAGAATTTACTTACGAATTGCGAATTTATAATGATTCCCTAGTTGCCGTCGCTTATGATGGGTTAGCACCCGCTTTAATTACTTACAACTTAGACGATCCAACAGCCCCCGTCCGCCTTGATGCCGCGGATGACTACGTCATTGAAAATTCAACGCTGTCTATTGAAAATGATATTGCATATGTTTCTACCCCATTTTACATCAGGGTTTTCGATATTTCAGATATGTCCAATATCACCCAGATTACTAGCAACTTCTCTGGTGGAGGAACCCATAGTGCAGTAAAAAACAACTACCTCTTCCTTGGTTCGCAACTGTATGGTTTGCAAATTTTTGAATTTCAATTAAACGTTTTAACCTCGGCAAGCACGTATCGCGCCCCCCTATTTAACCCCAGCGAATTAGACTGGCTAGATCATTATCTTTACGTAACTGGTGGTCCTGTTCCTTACTTATCAGTATTAGACACAACAAATAAAAATTCACCATCTCCCACTGCAATCAGGTCCGCATACTTTGAAAGATATAATCTTGAATTCTCTGATGAATATGCTTTTGTCTCCTATTTTAGCGGTATACGGGTATATGATTTCTCAGACCCGATCTCACTGACTTTAGAAGCTGACGTTTTTATCGGTTACGATTCATCACATCATTTAAAGCTACAGAATGAGACGTTGTTTATGCTCGATGATGACTATCTAAAAGCCTATGACGTCACGACGCCACTTTCTCCTACAGTTTTTAGTCAGTATCAAGAAAGCACCTGGATCATAGAAGACTTTATAGTTGATGAGCATTATCTTTATCTTGCAGAAGACGGAGATTACCAAAACCCCATCGGCCGCTTGAAAATTTTTGAGGCGCAAGGAAATTCATCCTTACAAGAATACGGTTCAATGACAACGACTGAGCAGATAGACACCATGTATCTCTACGGCGACATACTATTCTTGGGACATCAATCAAGCATCTCAGTAGTGGATGTATCTGACATCAATGACCCCGTAAGCATAAATAGCTATCAGCTTCCCGAGGATATTAACTATGTCAACAGTCTATTTGCAAAGGATGATCAGCTTGTTTACGCGGCAAACGGTGTGTTATCTATTCTAGATATTTCTGACCTTGAAGAGATCATGCCACAAGAGACTCTTATTTCAGAAAGCAGTGGCATTGTGGCGCTTTCAGAAAGCCAAGGGAATCTTTACGTTGCAGCCGGGCATAATGGCTTGATTATTTTTGAAGATATTTTCGAATTTGAAGAAGTTTTAGATGAGGATTATTCGATATATTTACCGCTAATCATTAGAGATTAAATCCTTCAGCAAGGTCAAGGCATTCCTTACCTTGACCTTGCTGAAGGTTAGTACGATTACCGATATTCCAATTGCACCAACCGCCAATCGCATACGAACCAGTTCCCATCAATCTCAATGAGATCAATGCTTCCTTTAATTGATATTTCAGTGCCAGAGCAGTTTAGATTTATCATTCTGCCTAGGTTTGGTTTTTCACTAGGAAGTCGGCGATCAAATTTATACATACCGACATAAGGTTTGCGCGAATATTCACACTCTTCAAACCGAACATGAATGCGTTCAGCGCGATTTATCATTTCATCCCACACTTCTTCTACAACGAAGCTCTTCGTCGATTCGGTTCGATCTGCGGCAAGTGAGAGCAGAAATGTATAAGCAACATCATTTGGGGATTGTTGTTCTGTGCGGAAGTGGGACTCTTTAATTCTCCGCGAATCCCAATCTTCCCAAAAGAAATAGCAACCAGTAAAAAGAACAATGATGAGCAACAGCTTCCATTTCTTAATGTTTTTGATAAATAAATAGCACGATTTCCAAAGCGCATTTTTTCTCGAACGTTCACCAATATTCACGTTTATTGACTCTCGCACTATTACATAAACGACATTTCCCAACAGCGAAGAGAAATCACTGCAACCTTTTCAATTAGAAAGTGCAATTAGAAAAGGATGAAATTACCTAAATCAGGGTAATTTCGACGCTAGTTCTTGCGAGCTTTCGACTACATTGACAAGCGTAGCGCATGTTGAACAAGCTATTGGTACTTCACCCAAGATAACAGTGTGTAAAAAGCAAGGAGTCCATGAAGCCCTTTTAATTAATTTCGATTTCTTCCCATTCCTGAACAAACCATTTATCATCAATTTTTATTAAGGTTATAAACCCCTTTAGGATGATTCCCCTACCTTTACAATCAAGATTTGTAAAGCCACCAGAAAGGTAATGAGTTTCATCTATCGGACTGCTAAATCTCATACCGACGGGATCCCAAGAAAATTTACAACCCGTCAAACTTTCATCAAGCAATATCGATAGCCATCTAGCTTCATCCCTTTTTTCCTCAATAACATAACTGTCAATTAAATCCAATCGTTGATCTGCTAAGACAAATAAAAATGTATCTCCGACATCGTCTGGATCTTTTTGCTCGGTTAAGAAATGTCGCTCTCGAATTCTTAAGGAATAACAAAATTCCCAATATAAATATCCAGTTGAAAATGCACAACTAGTCAGGGCGAGTAAGACGATAATTTTCCAAATAGGGCGTTTCGGTATTTGTTCTGTGCTGCTCAAAGTGGTGAACCCTCCCATTAGGTACACAACTGTCTTTAAAATCCACAATGTAGATGATGATGGCATAAAGCCACTCATTTAGTTAAGATTATTCTGCCAGAGATATTGAGAGATGGGCAATGGTTTAAATTGGGGGATTAAGTGTTCTAAGTGCTTAATCTTCTCGATTTAGGGTTCATGATGGCTATCGTAAAGACATAGCACGCTATATCCCTACAGTGGAATGTTGGGGAATAAATGACATCATCTTTTCAACGTAGCTGTCGATCGTGGAGAGGGTATTACCAGCCTGGAGGCGGGGACCAAGCTCTGGGTTGTTGATCGTGCGTTGGAGGGTGGCCTGTAGCGCTTGGGCATCGCCCATCGGGAAGAGCAAACCGTTGACATCGTGCTTGACGATATCGGTGACACCGCCGATGTCGCTGCTGATAACGGGCGTTTTTGACTGTAGCGCATCTGAAATGATTAGGGGGCTATTTTCATGCCACGTGGAAGGCAGCAAGAAATAATCAGCCACGGCAAAGGCGCGATCCAGTTCGGAGGGAGGAATCTTGCCCAAGAACTGAATGCGATCGTTTGAGTTCATCGCTGCCAATAATGCATCATAGTAGCCATCGTGACCATCCGCCGCCCCATAAATGGTAAGCGTCGCTTCCTTTGGGTTTTCAAGATTGTTAAACGCCTCAAGTAATAAGTGCAACCCTTTATAAGGCTGAAAACGGCCGATAAATAAAAAGCGAATGTGTTCAGCCGGTTTGTGCACGACTTGGGTCAGTGGATGGGCGGGATCTACCCCAAACGGTAAATGATGAACTCGCTCCGCAGAAAACCCGTTTTGCACAAACATACGCTGGGTAAATTCGGTGGGTACAAAGGTGTGATCAATACCGTCCCGTAGCGGCTGGATTGTTTTTTTGCGACGCTCCATGACGGCAATTTGGCGCCAGTATGGGTTAATGACGGCGAGCGGATTCGGTAAGCTATATTCTCCCTTACCCGCCAGCTGCACCAGCGCTTTCTCTGGCAGTTTGTTCATGATTTTTGCGACGGCTCGGCCGCTACTTTTGTTAGAGACAAAGCATTCGGCACATGTCTTAACCGATTCACCTACATCGCAGGAGCCATTGTGCCAGCGAATGAAGGTGGCGCGTCGGCAAACAGGCAAGAAGTCAGTGGCGATGTGGAACACCGGCAGGTTCAATCGTTTAGCGGCTTTGACGGTAGCCATCGTCATGGTGTAAAAGTTAAAGATGATGACGAGGTTGGGCTGCTGCTGTTTGAGAATATCACAAACGGCCGTTTCCATTTCAGCATCATACCCAGTGTCAAACGCCTCTTTAGGACGTTGGGCAAACGAGTAACGTAAGCGCCAAATAGGAAATCCATCCAGCTCCTCTCGCTCAACCGTAAACTGCTGATCCGCTTCTTCGACGCCAGAATCCGCCGCAATAATATTGATCGCATGACCCTGACGTGCCAAAGCCCGCCCGACCCGATCGGTATACACATCCACCCCACCAACTAAAGGGCGCTCATATTTTTGGGTGGTGATGAGGCTGATTTTCATCGTGATAGCTGCTATTTTTTCGGAAGGAATGAATGACGAGTACAGAGTGAAGAGTAAGGCAAGCGTCTTATGATGCTCACGCTTTAAATTGCTTTTAAGCGATTCTCTTCACTCTATACTCTACACTCCATCCACTATCTCTACCGTGCCGGGCAAAACCACATCGGTCGTGCCAAGCTCGGGGAACTTCTGCACGAGCTGCCGAAGCTGCGTCAGGTGCTGTTCCGTGAGGTGATTATTACTGTGTTGTTGAACGGCCGTTCTTGCTAAATTTGTGCCGCGCTGAGAATCTTTTTCAAAAGTATGCAGGGTTTGAGAAACGGCCGTTTTTTCCAAACCACAATAATCAAAAATCTGTGAGAGCACGACATCCGGGGCAGCGATTAGTTCTTCATATCGAAAGGGCAAGATAGGTATTTCTTGTTGTTGGCTTTCCAAAAAACGACACATACCAGACACCCACTCAAGCGAAATGTACTCAATCCGGGATAGATTGCCTTGAAGTAAGTCAGCCATATACGGCCGTACAGCAGGGAAAAAAGTGGCCCGAAGCATGAGCGAATGTTGACTCAGCACACCCGCTCTGCCGTCTAAGCGGTGCATCACTTTTTGTAGCGGGGTTGGTGCAGACTGCCCAAAGATGGTCTGGCTCATTCTGGCCAGCTTATCGCTTCGTTGTGCCCATAGTCGTTCACTTTCAGACCCAACGGAGCCCTTTGCAGACTCAAGTTTTTGGAATGCTTTTGCCGTTGAACGGGCCCAATCCTCGGCATTCCGGTACATGAACAGATTCTTGGCGTTTGGAAAGAGAGCAGAAATAAGATCAATTAGCTCGATGCCGTAACTGCGGAATTTGATGGCGGTTTTTAACGGCCGTTTTGCCATGAGCGGCTTCATCAACGCCACAATGCTGCTTTTGAGCAGTCGCTTAATTTGAGCATCCTGCTGCTTGCCCGCCATGCGCATCTTCAACAGGTCTGTAAACACATCCGGTTCCGATAAGCTGGCCACATCGTCAAGCTGATTAAACACATCGCTCAATAACGTTGATCCACATCGCCCCACTGAGTAAAGCAAAATGAGCGCTTCGTCATCCACCTGAATGTCATCTACAAGAGCATGTAGTTCATTAAACGGTACCGCAATCAAACGGTGAGCATGTTCAAATTGGGCCTGAAAGAAAAAGGGGGCTTCTGATAAATCAACGGCTGGATTGCTTTCAACAAAAATAAACCGCTCACCGGTCAGATCAAGACAGTAAAGCGATACGTTATCCTTCTCAAGCACATATCGCGCTGAAATATCAGCCGCTTCACGGCTCTTGAAATCAGATAACCGTACCCATGCGGAGGGATTAGGGCGATTTTTGTCTAAAATCTCTAAAATCTTTGCAGTCACGATCTTCCAGTCTCGGCAAATTGGCCCAGCCGCTGCCAAAGTCCTTCGCACGCCTCACGAATTGAATCGTCTAAGTCGGGAGAGGCTTTCTTGTTAATGGATGAGGCAAAAACATCGGCTACCATCTCTTGATCAAATGGAATATTTAAAAAGCGGCAAATGTCTCTAAACTGCTGTTTGGGGTGTGAAACAAGCGATTCATACTTCACTATTTTGACCGATGGATCGCTATCCAAGCCCAAATCAAAAAAGAGCGAATTCACAAACAGCCAGTGACAGGCGATTTTGGATTGCAAGTTCAAATCATCCCGCCAAACCGAGCGAATCAATGATTTGGTTGTTTCCGGCGGCGGTGCCAAATGATATTCCGCAAACTCATCGGCCATCCAGCGATCGACAGGTGGGGTAATTTCTTCAACTTTCTTCCCCATCTTGCCACCAAAATCAACGTAAAATCGTTTGACAGATGAGTTGATCACATCGTCAAAATGGCGAAATGAGAAGAGCACTTTACTGTTTGGAAAATGGGCTTGAAGGTTGCGCACTTGATAGGTGTCTTTGATCGGTTTGAGCAAGACGATTGGGGCAGGACTGTCTTCAATGAGTCGATCAACCAGTTTGAAGTCGCGTAAAAACCACTTTTCAAAAGCGGCTGGATTGTCTTCGTTGTAAAGCTGAATGCACCATGAGCGGGTGAGGTGAAAGACGAGCATACTGGTGCCAGAACGGCCGTTTCCCACCAAAAAAACTGGTGTTGATTCACCCGATGGGTTCATGCGCCGCTGCCACTGTACTCGTCGCCAGGTTTCATAATTATTTTGTAGGTGATGGGCCACCGCCCGCACTCGGCCTAAGCCACGAATCATGATGTTTCCTAAATGGAGACTGGGGATTGGGGACTATTCGGCAATCTTTGTTCGACGGAACAGTAGAGCATTTTCCCAAAAACCTCAGAAGTCTATATGGTGCAAAATTGTGGGAACCAGCGTTTGCACACCAAACTACAATTACCCAGTTACCCAATTACTACTTACTCATAACCAATTACTAGCCTGCTTACCGACGCCGCTGCACAATAATCCCTACGCCAAACGCGACGGTCATCACCGCTAAGGCTGGAATCATACTAAACCACAGCCCGCGAGCTGGTGAGGCTGGTTCTTCAATAACCTGCAGGGCAGGCACAAGCGTGGGAACGGCCGTTGGTTCGACAATAACCTCAACTGTTGGTGTAATTTCCGGAACCGGGGTCACTGTTGGTAGCGGCTGGGGCGGAATGAGCTCAACCTCGTCAATTCGACGATGCATTGCATAAAGGTGCAAATGACCTTCAGCTGGCGCGTTGGTAAATGTTGCCATCATCAAATTACCTTGACTCACCGTACTGTTTATGGCGTGAACATGAATCCCCTGATGTTCATCTTTATCACTTTGCCGAATTAAATAAACAAGCGTTGGCTCTGACCATTCGGTCCCATCAAACGAGATGTTCCACATCCCCTGCGGAAAACGAATCTGACCAAGGAACTGCACATTACCATCCCCGTCAATAACTAAGCTATCACCCGCAGAGCCATTTAGCTCACCAAAAACGCGGCTCGTATCGCTCCACGTTACGCCGCCGTCCATTGAGTAGCGGTGCTCTCGTCGGGTTGTGCTAGTTCCGGCCCATACAACATGAACCTGATCATCACGGACGGCAAACACCAAACCACCAGCACGAAGTTCGTCAGTCGCTTCATCGGCCGTATCTATAACGGTGGGTATCGACCAGCTATCCCCTTGGTTATCTGAAAAAGCGTGCCGAATATCTTTACCTTGAGCAATTTCGTCAATCGTTTCTGTGTACTTAAACACAATATGCAGTTTGTCAGTCGCTGCATCACGTGCGAATATAGCTCGTTCAGGCTTAAAGTTAGTTGGAATATCGGGGTCTACCCAAAAAGGCTGCGTCCACGTTTCGCCACGATCAGTTGATTTTATGTGATAAACGCCAGGTTCTCTGCCTTCAAATTTTGAGTAAACAATGTGGAACTGACCATCATTGTCAATGGCCAATTCAGCGCGGTTTGCGGGAATCCCAATCAAGGGCAACCGTTCCCATCCCCTTGAAGTGTGGGCATCGTGAATGGGTGCTCGCATATAAACCACCGGCCCTGAAATACTTAGGGTAAAGATGATGTGGATGTTGCCTGCATCATCAATGACAGGTGGGGCAATAAAGCCAAAGGTTGCCGTGCCGGGCTGGGTGAAAATATCAACTGGATCAGTCCACGTCTCCCCATCGAACCTAGCATATTGCACAAAATAGGTATTATCAAGCAGGCTTTGCTCGGCCCAAAAGATATGAATGTTGCCATATTTATCAATAACGGGGCGGGCACCTGAGCCAATCACCGTATTGTCTTGATTAGAAATTTGAACTGGCTCAGACCAGTTTGTGTCTTGTACTTGGGCTGCGACGGATGAGCTGGGAAGCAAAATTGCTCCCAAACCGATGCAAAGCCCCAAAATAATGAATAGTGAGGAGAACCGATTCAACCGTTTCATGTTTTTGTCCTTCGTCCTTGTACTGCTTTTTCATATATCTGCTCAAGCTTACGAATGTAGTGTGTCCAAGAGTGATTGCGAATAGCCTGCAAACGGCCGTTTTCAGCCAGTTGCTCTCGCTTATCAGGATGAGCTAGCAACTCAATTAGGGCGTCCGTTAAAGCCGAAACGTCCCCAGGCTTCACTAAAAGGCCCGTTTCACCGTCTTCAATCACCTCAGCAATTTGGCCGGCGCTCGATGCAACCACCGCTTTTCCAGCCGCCATATACTCATACATTTTCAGCGGTGAAAACCATAAATCTTTAGGCAGCTGTGGATAAGGCAAAACCGTGATGTCCGCCACCGAAAGCAGCTGCGGCACCTGTTCCTGAGGCACAAAGCCCGTAATCACAATCTTTTCTTGAACACCAGATGCTTTAACTTTATGATCTAACTCGGTGCGATAAGGCCCATCCCCAACTAAAAAGAGTCGCGCTTGAGGATACACTTTTTGAATCTCAACAAAGCTATCAACCAAGTTTTCCAGTCCGTGCCACTTTTGAAAGCCACCCACAAACGAAATAACCGGGCCATTTCCCAAATCCCAATGAGCGCGGATGGGTTTCGGATCAAATGTTTGCCCAAATAGCTCAATATCCACACCGTTCGGCATAACGTTGATTTTGTCAGGGTTAACCTGCCACGTCTCTACCAAGTGCTGCTTTGCCGGTTCAGAAACGCATAAAATTTGGTCGGCTTCGGCGTAGGTAAAGGCAGCTTGCCGAGCGGCTATTGTTTTATGAATGCCTTTAAGGGGCTTATTCACGTATTCCGCTTCTAAAATGGGGTCGGCGCTAAAGGTGAGGACGTAGGGCTTGTTTTGGTTTTTACAGGCCCAAGCCGTAGCCGGGCTAAATAGACCGTTGTGTTCGTGGCACAAATCGTAGCTGTCGATGGTTTGAGATAAGCCATCATAGAATCGCCAGCTATCAATAAAAGCAAAGTAGGGCAAGTTCAAGGTGTATTGCAATCGACGAACAGCGCTTTCGGCCAGGAGAAACGGCCGTTTACCCGTAATCGTAATTGGCGTTGGCACTTTTTGGTCAATCTGGCCCACATCCAACACTTTGGTGATTGATCTGGAGCCTAACTCAAAGACATGCACCTCATGGCCGTTCTTTTTTAACCCGTCAAGTGTATTGCGCACGGGCACCACATCTCCAACTCGCTTGGTCAATTTAAGTCCCACGTTTTGGATCGTATAGGCAATTTTCAGTGAGGATACTGGCGCAGAAACGGCCGTTTCTACCGCATTCACCTCAGCAGAAGTTGAAGAAATCATAACCATCTAAATAATCTAAACCGTATACCCTAACCGCACGATATATTCACCTAACAGGTTATTGACGATTTTCAAATCTTCCGCCGACATTTGTGACTGCCAACCATTCACCTTCTCAGGACTAATATCGGGCAGATTGACATATTCATTTGGTAATTCGCACAAATCAGCAATCTTTTCCAAAGCGGCAATTGGATAAGTCGTTAAATGTTCCAGCTTGATTTCTAAAAATCGATATTGACCGACATCAACCCGCTGCTTGACATCAAACCAGCGATCGTATATTCGGCTTAAAAAGAAGCAAAGTTCACGCGTATCATCAGGGGCCCAGCGCACTTTGCGCATTGATTCCAACACACCTCGCGGATCGCGAATCATATGAATAAAGGCAGCATCTGGAAACAGCTCCCACAAAAAATCAATGGACTGCAAATTGGTAGGGGTCTTTTCGCACCACGTTTGCTTTCCATGCTTTTCAGCCACGTGCATAAACAAATCATCCACAAACTGAGCCGCTAATTGAAGCATCTCTTGGCGTTCAGGGAAATATTTAACAACACTAATATCTCGATGAGGGAACTTAAACTGAGGAATGTCTCCCTTCGCGTTGCGGCGCAGCTTCGTCATGTCTTTAAACTGCTTGCGCCAGCTTGAGTTACCCATCTCCCCCTTTTCCGGGCGTAGAGGGGCACTAATACCGCGAAATTTAAAATCAACAAGCTCGTCACAGAACTGAGTTAACCGCTTGTAATAATACTCTTCACCAATCCACTCAGGCATATTGTAGTTAGGATAAATGCCGTTTTGAGGATCGCACATGTACTCTCCCATCAGGCGCTCAAACTTAAACAGTGCCTCTCGGGATTGATTGGTGCTGTAGCGAGTGGTTAGCGCGTCAACCAAATTGATCACGCCGTCTGGTTCAGTAACAAAGCGCATCTCTTTAGGTAGCGCATAAATGTTTTTATGGCACCCTAAGGCTCGATACAAAATCGTGGTACCGCTTCGCCCTGTGCCACCGATAAAGATTCGTGGATGCATTAAACTTACTCTTTTGGCAATTGCCAGCGGTGGGGCATGCCTACGTTAATACCTTGTTTCGACCGAACCACGCGACCACGCAAATTGCCATCCTGCACTTCAATCATAGCGGCAGCTTCCACCATATCTTGTAAATCACCGTTACCACGAATAGCAACATCTAAGCGATAGCTACCTGGGGTTAAAAGAAGTTCATCCAGTTCACAGATAAAACGTGTCTTTTGAGACGCATCGACTTCATCGTCTGGACCATTAGATGTACTTTTGAACGCCGTAACGGGATGTCCCATTGAGTCGTGTATGACAAAGTTACAGGCTAAACCAACCATTGGGTTATCGACTTCAAATACAAAATGGGCTGGCTTACCGGTGCTCAACACGCCGTGGGCATCGGGGCTGCCGTTGTAAGCAGACACGTTGACCAGCTTGACATCCCCTTTGCCTCGGCGGTCGGTGCGATCGACCAGATCGTTCTCGCCGTGGGTTTTGAGCTGTTCAAGATAGAGGCTAACAACGGTGCTGATGTCGTCATCGGCAATGAGCTTGCCATTTTGAAGCATAATGCCGCGCTTGCACAAGGATTGAATCAACCCCATGTTGTGGCTCACAAATAAAACGGTGCGCCCCGTGCTGGCCACGTTTTCCATTTTGCCTAAGCATTTCTTTTGAAACTCAGCATCACCTACCGCTAGTACCTCATCAACCAACAAGACCTCTGGCTCAAGATGGGCCGCTACTGAAAATGCTAACCGAACGTACATCCCGCTCGAGTAATGTTTTACGGGGGTGTCTAAAAAGTTTTCAATGTCTGAAAAGGCGACGATTTCATCGAATTTGCGCTCGATGTCTGTCTTTCTCATCCCGAGAATGGCCCCATTGAGGTAGATATTTTCCCGACCCGTTAATTCAGGGTGGAAGCCGGTGCCTACTTCTAACAGTGAGGAAACACGGCCGTAAATATCGGCATGTCCAACGCTGGGGTCTGTAATGCGGGAGAGCACTTTAAGCAATGTACTTTTACCAGCCCCGTTGCGGCCAATAATACCAACGACCTCACCTCGGTTAATATCAAATGACACATCATCAAGCGCCCAGAAAACCTGGTCTAACTCAGCTGCCCCTGTTGCTTGGCCACGCAGCAGCTTGGCCGCTCGGCGAAATGGGGTGTTTATAAGGTTGCTCACTTGGTCGCTCAACTTATCAAAAGATTGTTCAGTCCCAATATGATATTTTTTACCTAAACCCTGTACACGTATGGATAATTCACTCATGTTTAAATTCGCTTTATCAGTTACTAGTTACAAGTTACAAGTTATTAGTTATTAGTTATCAGCCGCATTACATCACGTCCGCAACGGTTTTTTCCATGCGGCGGAAATAGTAAGCACCACTAATCAAGAGTAAGAGGGAAACGGCCGTTGAGATTAAAATCATTGGCCCTGGTGCGGTATCGGTCCCCAACAGTGCCCAGCGGAATCCTTCGGCTACACCCGTAATTGGGTTAATAGAGGCAAACAACTGCACATTTCGGGGGAAGCGACTAATTGGATAAGCAATTGGCGATAAGAAAAGCAGCGCCTGCGCCAAAAACGGCACAATATAGCGTACGTCACGGAATTGGGCATTCAAAGCCGAGAACCAGAGCCCCATTCCCAAAGAGGTACAAAAGAGAAGGAGCAATAGCGGGATCATCATCAAAACATTGATTGAGAGGTTTGGATCAAAGCCTTCAAAAATGACGAAGTAGGCCAGCATACCCAGCAAAACGATAAACGACAGCATAAAGTCAACCAAACCCGCCAACACTGCCCCAATCGGCACCGTCAGGCGGGGGAAGTAAATCTTCTTGATCATGGCTGAACTTGCTAAAAGGCTGTTCGCCCCTTGAGTCAGTGAGTTCGAAAAGAAATAGTAGGGAACGAGCGCGGCAAAGCTAAACAACGGATATGGAATACCGTCTGAGGTCATACCGGCTAAACGATTGAAAATAACGTTGAACACGATCATGGTAAACAAAGGCTGAAGAACAGCCCAAGCGAAACCAAGAATCGTTTGCTTATAGCGCACTTTAATATCGCGCCACGTTAGGAAAAATAAAAGTTCTCGGTATTCCCAAAGCTCTTTTAAGCCTAAATCTACCCAACCACTTATTGGCTCGATTCGAGTGATTTCGACGTCATTCACATTGGGCATATCTTTTGCCCGAATGGTATTAGGTGCCATGAAGAAAGCTCCTTCGGAATTGTAAATCTTAGAATATCGACAGCTGCCGATTTTTTTGAAAGTTGAAGTTTGAAAAGAAAATGAATTTGTAACAACTGCTTGATGCTACATCAGGTTTCTATTGTGCTACTATCATCCTTAATTTTCGCTGATTTCCTTGCATTTCGTCCTACGAGATGGAGTGAGTAGATAGACCCTAAGGGTTTTGAGCTACCATGAGTCAATAGTTTATCTGTGAAATCCTTAGGGTCTCGCCAGTTCAACTAACCAAACACGACTTGATAATAACGACGAACGGGGGATTTGCTCACAATGTTCATCATCAGAACAGGAAACAGCAGGCCTGTCAGAATAAGCACCGGTTGGTAAATCAATTGAATACCTAATGACCATGGAATGAAGTGGAACATCAATGAGGAAATGACATAGATCACCGGTGTATTGGCTAGATACACGCCAAGTGACATGGTACCCAGCTGGTTTAATTGCTTTTCATAAGGCCATTTGAATTTTTCAAACCCAAGGAATGTTAAACTAAAAGTAACTGCGTAGAAGGTGCGGAAAATACCAATGAAGTTTGGTCCTAACCAGCGGTCGCCAATGAAGTTATCAACCATTTGGTATTCAACGATGCTTAAGATGCCAAACGACACCAAAGCACCCAATAGCCAAAAACGGCGTTCTTTAATCCAGTTGCTAAACAGTTTGCGATGGTAGCCCATTGCCATCCCTAAGGTGAAATAGAAGATGCGAGAGGTGAAGACGAAGCGTGGTGTGGCATCATTAAGCAGGCGGAGCAGGTCAGATTCAATGCCAAGGAGCAACAGATAGCCAAAGGCCTGTACGGTAAGCTGAATAACGGCCGTTATTAGCAGCGCTATCTTCCAATTATTCTTCACAAAGGGGCCAATCAACGGAGACAAAATATAAAGCTGGATAATTAATGGAATGTAGTAATACGTCCGCATCAAAAACCCAAACGTAATCTGTTGAGGCCGCATCTGACGCATCACAATAAAGAGGACGGTCCAAATGATGAAGGGCCAGATAAACTTTTGGACGCGAGACCATACTGCTTCCCACGGCATTTTGCCTTCCTTGTCTGAAGCAAAGGCCGCAAAAAAGCCAGACACGATCAAGAAAGCCGGAATTGCGTAACTCCCCACCAACAAACGAGCCCCCATCAAATACCAATATTCTGGGGAACCTAGCATGTCGTAATTAGGTGAAACAACATCGCGATAAGCGTGCGCCCAATCAAATAGCGCCTGCAAACCATACGCTGCCGCATGGTGAATCGCTACGCCCAACACTGCAAATCCGTTTAATACCAAAAGCTTTCTTGTCATAATGCACTCAGGGGAGAAGTCGAGAGAAAAGAGAGGCGAGAGGGGAAAAAAGCATCCTCTTCTCTCTTCTCCTTTCTCTATTCTTAGGTTTTCTAGTCAAAAAGTTTCATATCATTCATCACCCGATGAACTTCACGGGCAACGGGTTCGAAGCGGTCAATAGGCCAGTGAGCAAAATCGACTTGCTCTTTAACGCCCAACGACTTCAAGATCTTGTCGACATCAATGATTGAAAAATCCATCTCGCGTGATAGATCGCTTAACATCATATTAAATTGACGACGACGAATCACTTGTGGATTACGCACAAATTGATAGTTGTAAACACGTTCACCTGGCTCAAGCCCCAAGATGTTAAAGATGATGATATTGTGGCACCCCGTTTCTTGACGAAGCAGAGTGATCAATTTACGGAAGTTCTCGCGAGACTCTTCAAGTGAAATTTTGCCAATCTTGCGGAAATTTTCATTTAACCAATTAACGGCCGATAAATCTTTTAATACATTAGCCATATTTTGATTGAGCCACCAACCGCCTGGGTCAATGATAAAATCATGTTCGCGATGACGGTACGCGTTACGAACCAAGTCGGGAGCCATTGATAAAATAATGACGCTCTTTGGAAAGACCACATCACCCGACGGCCCCGGTAAGACAATCTCCTTTTCAAAAAGATCGGGGGCGAAGTAGTTATTATTAAGCTTCATTTTATGAGTCACCGTTTCAATGAGCTCATCCGGGTAATTGTCTAATGTTTGGAGCAAAATGTCGGTGCGGGTGCTGGCTGCGCCATAGCCCGAACGGTAGATAGCGGTTGTGCCATTGAGCTGCTCCTGAATAAAGGGCTCGCAAGCAAAAACAGCGCCCAAGTCGCACGCCCCGCGTAGGTAGATGCCCACTTTTTTACGGTCAGCATCTCCATTCCAAAAGTAGGCGAAGTTGTGCCCTTGATACCGCTTTTCTAGCTTTGCTTTCACGCCTTTCAGGCGGTTTTTAAAGAATGTTTTAACAGTGTTTTGTTCTGTTTTTATCATGTTGATTTGCCTATTGCAGTTTGCTGAGTATTACACTATAAAAAGTTGATGCTGAATGTATAGAGAGCAATTCTGTCTAGCGCGCTCTATTTATTCGTTTTCAGTCACGTTGGATACCACTCGGAAGGCGGGGGCAGACTCGTTTATTTCTGTCATCGTCTCATCTGCAGTTGTTGTCATGATAGCAACAAGTTGCCCAACTTCACGCACATCTCCAATGGCGGCATCTATTTTTCTTAAATACCCCATGTCAGATGATGTAATACGCAATGTAAATTCAATGCCTTTCTTTTTACCTTTTACCATATCAGTTGTGTGGGCTTGGCCCTGTTTAACCCGCTTCAACTTGGTAATTTCATCAATGCGTACGTCAAAGAGGTCATCACCAAAGTTAACAAATTCACCTTCTTGCTTATGCCAAGTAATAATGGTGCCTTGTTCAACCATACGGTCGTAATAGGGCATTTCTAAGTTTAAAATCATCCACTTAACTCCTTTGACCCATTTGAACGAGCAACGGCCGTTCCTCGAAAAAGCCTATATCTGCAATGATGTGCATAAACTCACGGCAAATCGACTCATGAGCTTGGGTTGTGTATTGCATCGCCGCCAGCACATGGTCTGCACAACCTTCCTCAGCCAGTAGGCGGTCTACATCAATAAAGGTTAAACCTTGTGAAAAAGAGAGCTCTAGCATAACCAAATTCAGACGATGGGTTCGCATGGTGAGCGTATCCTCTTTATTTGCTAAGTTGTGAGTTAAATCGCCGGGATCAAATGATGAAGACCCAAACATAATCAAATGGGCTGAGGTTTTTTCCTTCAGCAGTTGAATAACCTCGGTCATTTTAGTTTTATACGCATCGGCAGAAGCAAGAGCATTCTGGGTAAAATTTTCTGAGAACCATGCCTGTTGGGCAGGGGTCCAACTTTCTTGCCAATTCGCCGGGGGGCAAAGCAGATACCCTTGTTCATTGTGTCGCCAGCTTGCTTGAGTGAGTTCTGGCACAATAGTCAGGGCAATAATGTCAGCGTCGCTTTCTACTAGTTGCGATGCAAATTGGGCTTTAATAGCTGGGGTGTCTAAACCATGTACCGCTAAGTCAGTAGGTAGGTCAATCCCGGTTAAACTTTGCCACAACAAATCAGCGGTGGCGGCTGATTCAACGACTGTATTGAACTGAAAACGGTCGTTATATGATTCTGAGATTTGGGTGTTTACCCGATCTTCTTCTAGCAGGTAGGTTGCCAAATCATCATGCCCTTTTAAAAAGAGATTGATGGTAGGTTTTCCACCCATTTTGGGATCATTCATAATTTTCTCCTAGCATGTCCTTGAATGCCTGTTGTAATTTTTCTGCTAAAACCTTCACATTAGGGTCGACCAGCATCCCCAAATGATCGCCCGGGATCATTTGGCTGTCAACGCCCCCCCTAATGACTGCACCCCAGCCAAGCTGAGGTGAAGCGGAACGGTTGAGCGGGTTGCGATATCCCTTGCTTGATTGGAAAAGGTATGCCTTCCCGGGATATGATTGGGGAATATACAAACGAATGGATCGGTCATTGGTTCGTACAAACTGAAGGCGGTGTTTATCAAGATTGAAGCGAGACCAAAAATCGCCGTTCGATTGTTGAGACTGATTTTGAGCAGGCTTTGTACTATTTGTACTTGACTGAGGGGCTGATTGAGGCCCCCGTTGGGTGAACTTTTTGGCGAGGCTATTCGCTTTTCGCACTCCAAGACGTGTAACATACCCTACGCCATGCTGATTTAAGGCACGAAATCCTGAGCGAATAAAATATTCCAACCGGAACGCCTTGTCGCGAACGGCTAAGAAGATTTTATCCGTTTGGGCTTGGTTCATACCTCGAAAAGTAGCGTATTTGGAAACGGCCGTTTTAAGCAGCTGAAAGTTCGGATTTTGGGCAGGCGTGTCGATGATGGCCAGAAACTCAACCTCATGACCCGCTTGCACAAGCTGGACCGCCATATTGAACGCAATCATCCCACCCCACGAGTAGCCTGTAATGCGATACGGCCCTTCGGGCTGAATTTCGCGCATGACGTCGATAAAGTAACTGGCACCTGCCTCGATAGATGGAAACGGCCGTCCATTTTCATCATCAACACCAGGGAGCTGAAAGGCGACAACCCGCAGGTCATCATCAAGCAAGCCCATCAAGGCATCAAGCCGAATAAGGCTACCCCCTGCCCCAGGCACAAAGAAAAGCGCTTGGCTGCCCTCTTTACCGGGCTTCATCGTCACCGTTTTGCTCCACAGTTTTCCTTCTGACTTGGCACGCATGGTGGCCACCATTTGGGCCACTGTTTTTGCTTCAAGCAGCGTCGATAGAGGCAGCTTTTGCCCCATCACTTCTTGCACCCGCAAAAACAGCTTTGAGGCTAAAAAGGAGCTACCGCCACTATCAAAAAAATCATCGTGGATACCAATTTTTTGGACGCCCAGCACTTCTTCCCACAGGCGTGACATTTGGTTTTCCATCGCATCGCGCGGCGCTTCATAGTCAGGACGGCGGTTGGTATTATCAGCAGCCTCTTCTTCAGCGGTCAAATCCAGTGGCTCAGTAAACGTCAGGTTAAGCGACTGGCTGCTGTCTTCTAAAAAGGCATCAATAAGCGCCACAAATTGATCGGCCGTTTCTTGGCGCTGTTCAGCCGTAAACAGATCGTCGTGGAAATCCAGATGGAGCAGAAAACGGCCGTTGTCCATATATTGATGGATGTGACAAGCAAAGCTTTCACTCCCAAAACCGGGGTGATATTTACGGAACCCAACCGGAACGTCATTTATGCTCATTTCTGGCACCTGATGCATATTAAACATCACATCAAACGTTTCACCGGGCAGCGAAAGCGCCGAACCATATTGAGCCTGCGGCATTGTGGAGCGCGTTTCCTTGCGCATCTTTTTGATGACAGAATCAAATGTTTCTTCCTCGCCAAGCGTCAACTGAAGAGGACACATCTCCATAAACAGGCCCACCGTTCCCCGAAACTCATCGGTCGTGCGATTGTGAACGGGCGTCACGACGCCGAGGCGGTCGTTCTGGGTCATCGTTTGGAGCTGAATAAAGAAGAGGGCGGCCAGCAGGTTGTAGGTGGATAGCTCTTCATTAAGCGTAAAGACATTTTTACCTAATGCAGCTTCGCTCAGCTTTTTTGAGCGTTCAGTGCCTAAATCAACAGAAAGCTGAGTCACGCTGGCACCCCGTTTGGCAGGAGCCACACCGTTAAAGCGCACGGGGTTGGGGCCGGGATTTAATTTTTTATCCCAATATTGGCCCGCTTTTTCGTACCGCTTGGATTCACGAAAATTGAGTTCGTAATCGACATAGGTTTGATAGGCTGGCATATCGAGCGTAATGTCACGCTGGCCAGAAACGGCCGTTTCATAGGCCGTCTTCAAATAGTTAAATGTAGCAAAAAAGGCTTGGGCATCGGCAATGATATGATGCTGATTGATATACCAGCGATAGTGATCATCGGCCAGCTTGACTAGAACGGTGTCGTAGAGGGCTTCAGTGATTGTAAACGGCCGTCTAGCTCGTTCCGCTAACCAAGACTCAAAAGCGACCAGCGGTTCCGCTTCACCAGACAAATCAAGCTGCTCTAAAGCGGCCGGTCGTTGATCCAAAATGATGCGATGTGGCGTTCCATCCTGTTCAACAATCACCGTACGCAACGAATCACTATTATTAACAACCGCTTCAAATGCTAGCTCAAAACAGGACGTATCTATTGTTCCCGGTAAATCAAAAATAATTAGCGTATTCAAAAACGCCGCATCAGGCCGCATCACCTGCGAGATCCAGTACAAAAACTGGAGCTTGGTTAAATTAGAGGCATCGGAAGTGGGTTCGGCTGGAGTTGTAGATTCGGTTTCTGCGATCATCTGCATAAACAAAAAAAGGATTGGGGATTAGAGATAAGGGATTAGAAAAAATCTCCAATCTCCAATCCCCAATTGACCTATTAAATAATTTCAATTACAGCGACACCAAATGTGGCCGATTAATTTTGCCCGTTGAGGTTTTCGGAAGTTCTTCATCCCAAATTTCGATTTTTTCAGGCACCATATAGTGCGGCAAGCGTGAACCAACGTGTGATTGCAGGGTCTTGGCATCGATACCTTCGATACCTTCGTTAAAGACAACAAATGCTTTAATACGATTACCCACAATATCATCAGGGATAGCAACAACGGCCGTTTCCTTAATGCTGCTATGCCCGTAAAGCGCCGATTCAATTTCACCAAGCTCAATACGATAGCCGCGGCTCTTCACCATATGGTCTCGCCGACCCACGTAGCGATAGTTAATACCATCTTCATCTAGCGTCACAATGTCGCCCGTTTTATAAGCCATTTCAAAGTAGTGTGGATTGTGCTCATTTGGCACAAACCCCTTGGCCGTTTTTTCAGGATCGGCCCAATACCCTTGCGCCACACAGTGACCCCGCGCCCAAAGCTCCCCTTCGACACCGGGTTCAGTCACGATATTATTTTCTTTATCAACGGCGAAAACTTCCATGTTTTCGCACGCTTTGCCAATGGGCACTGGATAATCAATATCTGCAGCTAAATCTTTTTCTTGCACTTCGTAGTAGGTGCAAACATTCGTTTCGGTTGGCCCATACAAGTTGAAATAGCTTACGTGCGGAATCGCTTCAACCAGTTTGCGTAAATATTTAATGGGGAATACTTCCCCCGCAAACAAGATAGAGCGCAATTTGGAGAGATCATACTTGCTAATCTTGCCATAGTTCACCATCATCGACAGAATCGATGGCACCATGTAGGTCATCGTAATCTCTTCATCTTGTAGCAATTTCACAAGCTGGGTCGGAAAAACAGAGAGCTTCTCAGGAATTAAAACAACCGTGCCACCTGCCTTAATCGTCGCGTACATATCGAAGGTTGATAAATCGAAATGGATGGGCGCATGGCTCGTGCAGCGGTCAGCTTCAGTCATGCCAAATCGTTCAACACACCAGTTTACAAAGGTAAAGATGGTTTTATGAGCAATCATCACCCCTTTAGGTGTGCCAGTTGAACCAGAGGTGTACAAAATATAAGCTAAGTCAGTTTCAATAGTGCCGGGGTCATTAATGGGGTCAGAAGGATGTTTCTGCACCTCTTCCCAGCTCACAACCGAGACATTATCGGGAAGTGTGGTGTCATCATACTCATTGTTATCCAGCATGATAACGGTTTCGATTGGTGTGCCTTCTTCGTAAAATTCAGGCAGCACTTTCATTTTGTTAGCGGCCGTTACCACCACTTTGATGTCACAGTTCCGAGATATATACGCATGCCGCTTAGCTGGTGCATTTGGATCTAACGGCACGTACACCCCGCCTGCCTTCATAATGCCAAAGACTGACATGACAGTTTGCAGTGATTTATGCACATAAATACCAACTCGATCTCCCTTTTTTACACCCGCCATCTGTAAGGCGCACGCAATTTGGTTGGTTTGTTGATCTAGTTCGGTATACGTCATGGCATTTCCCTGAAAACGGATAGCATCCTTATCAGGAAAACGTTCAGCACTTTCAGTGAGTAAATGTGGCAGTAAATAGGCCATGGTCAATCTCCGGTTGTTACAGGTGTGTGGTAATTTGAGGGTTGGGTGGGGCTAGTGGGTAATTAGGTAATTGGTGTAGTTAGAAAACTAATAACGAATCACAACCCACTATTCACTCCCCACTCTTATTGGCGTGCAGCAATTAAATCTTTAATCTTGTTAATCGTTTCGAAGTTGTCTAAAACAACGTCTTCTGGCTCAACTTTGACGCCAAATTGGTTGTCAATAAAGCTAACGAGCATGAAGATGCCCAAGGAGTCGATGATCCCTTCTTGAATGAGTGACATATCGTTGCTCAAATCAGAAGCTGGACGATCAAACATAAATTCTTCAGCGATAAATTCTTTGATTACAGTTTCAATGTTTCCTAAAGCTTCGTTACTCATAATGTTTCCTAAATTAGTAAGTCTCGTTTAAATTAAACGGCCGTTTTGCCAGCCAAAAAGGCATCCATTACATTCAAAGATTGGAAGTTATCAGGCACAACCTCACCATCTTCAACTTCGATATCAAACTGTTCTTCAATGAAAGCAATCAAGCGGAGTAAACCCAAAGAATCCAATGTGCCATTTGAAATCAAAGATTCATCTGGATCAATTTTGGTGCCGCTATCGGCCAACATGATTTCGTCTACGATAAATTGTTCTAAAGCTGTTTTTACATTCATTCTTAGTTGCCTTTTTAGGAAAACGGAAAGAATTCGTTTGAAATAGTTTTTTGCAAAAGCTTTCCATTTCCTTGGTGAACGGAAATAAAATTGCTCATTCTATTTCTGGATATTTTTTCCGTTCACAATAATACTTGGGTAATTGGGTTAGAAATAAATTGTGAGTTATAGTCATTGTGT